>PBTU01000148.1 GCA_002729295.1 Verrucomicrobiales bacterium
ACACTTTTCATCTCGTTGGGATCCTTTTTCAAATCAAAGAGCTCCCACTCCTCCTTTTGGTAAAAGTGAATCAACTTGTGGTGTCCGTTGGTCACCCCGTAATGGCGCGCGACGCTGTGTGCTCCGGGAAACTCGTAGTAGTGATAGTAGAATGACTTTCGCCAATCCTTGGGAGCCTCGCTCTTTAACAATGGCACAATGCTACGCCCTTGCATGTCGGAGGGAACCTTCACTCCAGCAACATCGAGGAAGGTCTCGGCGAAATCGAGATTCGAAACGATGTCTTCATTACGGGAACCCGCTTTGACTGCTCCCGGCCAGCGCACAAGGAGAGGGGTTCTCAGAGACTCCTCATACATCCAGCGCTTGTCATACCAACCGTGCTCTCCGAGATACCAGCCCTGGTCCGAGGAATAGATCACAATTGTATTCTTCGCGAGGCCGCTTTCATCGAGATAGTCCAGAATTCTTCCAATGCCATCATCCACTGACTTCACACAACGAAGATAATCCTTCACGTAGCGTTGGTATTTCCACTGAATGATTTCCTTTTCACCCATCGTGGCTTTCGCTTTTTCAAAGGCCTCGTTCTTTGGACCATAAGCGGCATTCCATTTCTCCAATTGCTCGGGATTGAGTCCGCGCGGCTTGTTCAACTTAAGATCATTCGCGCTGAGGTGCCGCTTGATTTCCATCGTCTGCTCGCTCGCGGCCGAAGTCCGGCCCTTATAGTCGTCATAAAGAGTGTCCGGCTCCGGGATCGTTTTGTCATCGAGCCAGGTCAAATAATCCGGCCCCGGCTGCCAATTGCGGTGCGGAGCCTTGTGCTGGCACATCACCATGAAGGGTTTCGAATCATCCCGCTTTTCCTTGAGCCAGTCCAAAGTCAGGTCCGTGATGATGTCGGAAGTGTATCCCGTGACCTTGGTGGGGACTTCCCTGCCATCTTTCCCCATTACCCGCATCGCCGGATTGTAGTAGGCCCCCTGCCCCGGAAGAATTTGGAAATGATCGAAGCCCTGTGGGGTGGTCTTTAAATGCCACTTCCCAAGAACCGCCGTCTGATACCCAACCTTCTGCAGAAGCTTGGGAAAGGTTTGTTGGTCTCCGTTGAAGGAGTTTCCATTCGTCATGAAGCCATTCAGGTGGCTATGTTTCCCAGTCAAAATCACCGCCCGGCTCGGGCCGCAGATCGCATTGGTGACATAACAACGGTTGAAAAGCATCCCCTCCCTCGCAAGACGATCCATGTTTGGAGTCGTCATACGCGACGGATCGTAGGCGCTGAGGGCCTGCTCGCAGTGATCATCGGTGAAAATGAACACGATATTCGGGCGGGCGGCTGCCAGCGAAGAAATCGTGGCAGAGGCAAAACAAAGAAGTGAGATAAGGCGTGATTTCATGGACTATTTGGGATTGAGACAATACCCGACCACGCAGGCCCTCCTTTCAAGACCTTATTACTGATCACTTAAGAGATTTGCTTGATCTCTCAAGCCAGCACTCATCCGGGAAAGAATCCCCTCTATCAGGGCCCCCAATCCCGCGAGAACCCCGGAAAAAAATCAATGCCTCTCCAACTCACGGAGGTCCTTCAAATCAGTCCCCGTTGGCGACTGGAAAACATTCAGTCCGAACTCCGGTAGCACGGCCAAAAGATGATCAAAAATATCACTCTGAATTCCTTCGTACTCGATCCACCGATTGTCATTGGTGAAAATGTAAATCTCAATCGGCAACCCTTTCTCTGTCGATTGTAATTGCCGCACTAGAAGAGTTTGGTCCTTGGAAATCTTTGGATGGCTCTTGAGATACTCGGCAATGTAGGCGCGGAACGTGCCCAGATTGGTCAGAGCCCGTGCATTCACCGGTTCCACGCTTTCCTCGTCTGGAAACTGCCCGTTCCATTCATCCAGTTCTTTCACCTTGCGATCAAGGTAGTCCCGCAACAGCCGAATCTTACGAAATCGTCCGATGGAGTTTTCGTCGAGCAAGCTTACCGAGTTCATATCGAGAAGAAGGTTTCTCTTGATTCGCCGCACTCCCGATTTACTCATCCCCCGCCAATTGCGGAAGCTGTCGCTGATTAAGGCATGAGTCGGAATGGTGGTAATGGTTTTGTCAAAGTTCTGTACTTTGACCGTCGTCAATGCGACATCGATCACGTCGCCGTCTGCTCCGAATTTCGGCATCTCAATCCAGTCCCCCCTCGCAACCATTCGATTCGCGGAAAGCTGCACGCCTGCGACAAGTCCAAGAATAGCGTCCTTAAAAATCAACATCAACACTGCCGTCAAAGCGCCAAGCCCGCTGAAGATCAGCACCGGTGATTTCCCAATCACCGAGGCCACCACAAAGATCGCTGCCGCAACAAAAATCAAAACCTTAATTACCTGCAGAAAACCCTTGATGGGGATTTCCCGAGATACCGGAAAACGTCGATAGATACGCTCGCACACATTGAGAACGGAACTCAAAGCGAGAAACGCCAACACAATAATATAGATCTCAGCGAGAATTCTGACGACTTCGGACGCCGCAGGATTACGAAGCGCAGCCTGCCCTCCGGACCATATCAACATTCCCGGAACCAATTGAGCAATCCACTGGAAAACACGACTTTTAACCAGTTCGTCGTCCCAGGTATTATCACTTCGCTTAACAAGTGCCCGAATCAAACGCACCACCAGTCGCCAAGCGATAAAATAGATTCCGATCGCAGCAAGCACCACTCCCAACAGAATCAAGACATCCGCCAACACCGAGACCCAATTGGCGCCACTTCCCGCGCCGCGGCCTATCCACCCTTCAACTGTTTGATGCAATCCGTTCACGGTCCCTAATTGCCAGATAGGGACCTTCGAAGCAAGCCGCGTTGATCCACAGTCGCTAACATGACACAAAAAATCGCCTCGCCGGATGGACTTCCTCGGTTGTATGATCCCCGAAAACCTCATGAAAACTTCTTTTACCCGAAGGAACTTCCTCCGCGCTGGAGGAATTGCCATCGCCCTCCCCTCTCTGGAGTCATTCGCTCAGCCCGCGAAACCCTTAAAAAAACCGGTGAAGCGCATGATCTGCCTTTCCAATAACTACGGCGTTTACCAGAAGGCCTTTTTCCCCGCCCAAGGCGGTCGCGATTACGAGATGTCGCACACTCTCAAGCCGCTCGAAAAACATCGCGAGGATTTCACCGTCTTTTCAAATCTTGATCATGGCCTCACCGGCGGACATGCCTGCGTCCCGACTTTCCTCAACGGCATCCGCCCCGACATGTCGTCCAGCTTCCCCGAAGGCAACATCAGCATGGACCAAAAGGCCGCCGAGTTTGTCGGAGCGGCCACGCGTTATTCCTCGATGACGCTCAAGGTGAAGGAGAACAACCAAACGAGTTTCACCCGCACCGGCGTGCAGGTTCCTTCTATCGATGTCACCGCGATGTATCGCAAGCTCTTCCTCGAAGACTCGGCCGAAGCCAAGAAACAAGAAGAGCTACGCCTGCAACGACACGGCAGTATTCTCGACACCGTTCTCGGAAGAGCCAAGGACGTGAAGAAAGGGCTCAGCAAACAGGATCAGGATAAGTTCGCCGAGTATCTCGACTCCGTGCGCAGCCTCGAACAGAAAATCGACCTGCAGCGACCGTGGCTTGATCAGCCGAAGCCAACGACCGAAATGGAAGAACCCCGGCCGGCCCGACAGACCGCCGACGAAATGAAAATCATGATGGAGCTCATGGCACTGGCCATCGAAACCGACTCGACCCGTATCATGACTCTCGCAAGTGGATTCGCGAATGGCGACTTCGGCCTGAATGGCGGCTACCATGGATTTTCCCATCACGGCGAACTACCCGAGAAAACCGACGCCCTCAAATTAATCGAAGGAAATCAGATCGAGCAGATGGCTTACCTCATCGACCTGCTCAAAGGAAAAGAAGATACTCTCAACGGTGGCACGCTTTTCGATCACACCATGATCCTCTACGGATGCGGCATGGCGACGGGAACGCATTCCTGCAAAAACATGCCCCTCGTCCTCGCCGGCGGCGGGTTCAAGCTGGGCGAGCACGTCGTTCTTCCCGAAGGAAAATTCGAACGCGTGAAAGCCTGCAACCTCCTCCTCTCCATGCTACAAAATTTCGGGCTGAAAGTTGATCAATTCGGAACAAGCACGGGAACCCTGACGGGACTCGAATGGACGTGATGAGGAAAATCTTTCATGCCATTCTCCTAATCGCAGCCGGGCTTGTTCAAGCCAAGGGCGAAGAGCGCTGGGTGCAAAGTTACGACGCAGGATACACCGATGCCAATGGCGTTTGGGCGGGCGGATCCGAGATGATGCACCTCGCCTCGCACAAGGGAAAGCTCTACTCCTCCAATGGCTACTGGGTGGATTCCCATTGGGTAATTCCTCCCGAAGGCCAACGCCAGTCCGCGCAAGTCTTGCGCCTCGATTCAAGCGCGGCGCAATGGCAGGTCGACCTCAAGATGGGAAAGTCCAACGACGACCTCGGCCTGGAATACATGAAAGGCAACATTCTCAAATCAGTCACCTTCACGCGCGACGCCAAAGGCCAACCGCTCGCCAAACCGGAGTCTCTTCTGGTGATGGCTGCGGGTGCGAATTTCGAACGCGGCGGCGCGGTCTCGGCATGGGTCCGCGATGATTCCACGGACAAATGGACGCACACCTTGGTCCGCCATGGCTCGAGTGCCGGCGGGGTTCGCTGGGTGCCGCGCGATATGGAGGTCTATCGCGATAAAATCACCGGAGTGGAACGCATCTTCATGTCGCTCGGAAATCCCGGCATCATCTCGGGTGTCTATGACCCCGCCGCTCCCGGCCGCATTCGCTGGGATCGCAATCTGGAGTATCCCTTCCTCACCGACGGAAGTTTTCGCACCCGCCCTCTCGGCATCACGAAAGCCAACGGCTCTTTGTTTTTTTCCGAAGGCGATTCAATCTATCAACGCATCGATGGTGAAAGACCTACCTACCGCGAGATCTTCGAACTCTTCGAAGACACCGATACCGACGTCGGTGGCATTCGCGGGCTGACTCGCGTCGAAAATCCGAATGGCAAAGGTGACTCGCTTCTCTTCATCTGGGCTCCCGGCGAGCGATCAGCCAGCGCGGTCAAGCGACTCGATCCCGACGGCAAAGGTGGCTACACCTTACACGATGAAGTCCGCATCATTGACCTGATGAAGGACTACCTCGATGTCGAGGTCACCTACACGCTTGGCGCGCACAATATGGTTTACCCCTTCACCGATCCGGCCACCGGAGGGACCGTTCATATCATCGGTTTCCAGGGAAACATTCGCGGTTCGAAAAATCATCTTCGCTGGAAAGGCAGCGCGCTTTATGCCGGCGCGCTCTATGCCGTAAGAAAAGCCGATCAGAGCTATCAGGTCCTCGAAGTCAACAACCGCTACAAACCCGGCAAGCAACTCCTCATTTCTCCCCGCACTTTTTGCGAGTCACCATTCGGCGACAAGGACATCTATATCGCAGGACATGATTCCAGCTTCAAGAACTCCGACAACATGGCCTGGGTTTTCCGCGCACCCGAGTCGGTCGTTCTCGGATCAAAGAAAGCCCTCGACGCTCTCCCGCCCAAACCAAAACCAAAGCCCGCGCAACGCTTACTGGATGGACCAATTTACGAGCTCCGCATCTACGCCGCCAACGAAGACCGGCTCCATCATTTGGAAAAACGCTTCCGCGAGCACACCGACCGCATCTTCAAGAAACGTAGCCTCAAATCCATCGGATACTGGGTTCCCACCGAAGGCCCGGCCAAAAAACGCCGTCGTCTGATCTACATTCTCAAGCACCCTTCGCGCTACGCGGCTTATCAAAACTGGATTCACTTCAACAACGATGGCGAATGGGACAAAGTTCTCGACGAACCACAGTTTCAGGGACTTCTCTCAGAGAAGCCCGCGAGCATTTTTATGAACGAAACGGACTATTCGGCGCAAGTCCGCAATGCCATCGACCAGAAGGGAGGCGTTTTCGAACTTCGAACTTACGTCACTCATCCGGGCAAGCTCGACGCGCTCAACGAACGTTTTGAAAACCATACCGCCAAGCTCTTCGCCAAGCATGGCATGAAGAATTTTGGCTACTGGACACCCTTCGACACCCCCGACTCTGCAAACACGCTGATCTATCTCATTCATCATGCCGACCGGAAGCAAGCCGACGACAATTGGAAGGCCTTTGCCTCCGATCCCGCATGGCAAAAAGCCCGCAAGGAATCCGAGCGTAACGGCAAAATCCTCGCCCAGGCTCCCGAGCGTATCTTCCTGCGTGCCCTCGATTTTTCTCCCACTAACCAAGTGAAAAAATGAAACGGTTAATCGCAGTTTGGTTTATCACAAATCTGCTCGCTTTTGGCGAAGCCGATCCCTCCTTGAACGCTCTGGGCCCCTTTCTCAAGCAGCACTGTATCGAGTGCCACGGCCCGGAAAAACAAAAGGGCGACTATCGCTTCGACCTTTTGAAGAATGATCTCTCCGACCTGCAAACGCTGGAACTTTGGCAGGGAATTTTGGATCAACTCAACCTCGGCGAAATGCCCCCAAAGAAGAAGAAGCAGCCGTCCCGAGAAGAGAGCGCTAAAGTCATCGCTACCCTCACTCCCGCGCTCCAAAAAGCCTACGCCTCTCAGAAAAGCACCGGCGGGCAGGCCGTCATTCGGAGGCTCAACAAATTCGAACTCCGCAATACCCTTCGCGATCTGTTTTATCTCAATCACCCGGACTTTGAACCCACTGTGGTTTCCGGACTCTACGACTTCAACGGCAACGGCATCACGGCGCAAAAAACGATCGAACCCACACGAAGTTTTCAGGACGACGAGGAAGCCGAGGGCTTTGACAACATCGGCGACACTTTGGTGATGTCAGACTTCCTCCTCAAGATGCTCATCTCGGCTGCGGAGGAATCGATTGAAATGGCCACGAACAACGAGCCCCAGAAGCCCTTCGAAGCAGAAACCTTCACCGCGCCCATTTGCACGAAAGCCCTCAACGGCGACAGCCTCGGCAAACATCAACGCGACAATGGAGATCCTTACGATGAGGTTTTCCAGCGCTGGGATCGCTACAACCGAATCGGGCCGGACAGATACCATAAAGGAATTCGTCGTCCCAACAACTACCGCGTCACGGTCGAGATCTCAGCCCATAATCCGAAAGGGGACAAATGGGGAAACTGGACCGTAAACGAGGGCCGGCTCATCCACCACGGCCGCGAAAGCCTCGATGCTCCCTTCGAAGTTGGTCTCTATCTCGAACGGCACGAACACCTCCGTGGAGAGCAGAAGCATCGCATCGCCCATTGGACTTTGCCTCCGGATGGAAAGAAGCGAACCTTCTCTTTTGAGACCTGGATTGATGATCCTTGGAGCACGTGGATTGGTTGGGAAAATGGCCCCTGGATTCAACACAACGCCTTCCACATCCTCCTCGATCAGTGGTATCCCGAGGATTACAAAAAAATCGACCGAAAGAAAAAGGGCTTCAAGAAAGACGTCGCTGAGATCCTTTTCAAAAAAGGATACCTCGGACCTACCTTGCGAGTGCACAAATACCGAATCGAACCTGTCCCCGAAGACTGGCCACCCAGGAGTCACACCGCCCTCTATGGGAAGGGCTCCATTGAAGAGGCAAATCTCCCGAAGCTCTTCCACGCCTTTGCCGAGCGAGCCTACCGTCGTCCGGTCGATCCTTCGGAGATCAAACCCTTCATTGAGCTCACAGAAAAACTTGAATCCGAAGGAAGCTCACGACAGGAAGCGATGAAAGGTGCCTACACCGCGCTCCTCTGCTCGCCCGACTTTGTCTATCTTC
>PBTU01000149.1 GCA_002729295.1 Verrucomicrobiales bacterium
CCGGTAAAGGGGGCATCCAGGTAAAAGATTCCCTGGGCCTTGCCATTAATCGTGCCGGCGACCGGTGTGAGCGGCACGTCATTATAGGTGATGACGGTTGGCCCCGGCCCGGAGAGTTCGGAGCTGAGAGCGACGATGAGCTTGTCGGCCGTCGCGCCGGCATCGAATGAGAGCGTGTAAGGGTTGCTCTCGAGCGGGGAGGCGGGCGAGCCTGTGTCCACAATCACGCCAGAAGCCTGATTGAGGACGGTGACCGGCACCGCAGCGACCGGAGACAACAGGGCGACCGAGGCTAGTGCCGCCAGCGCGGCGAAAGAAAGGAGGGTTTCGCGATTCATGGACTTTTTTTGAAGAGGTTCTCTGTGAGGTGAAAGCTTGTTCGGAAATAAGTTGGTCAATAACTGCGCAGTCATTGACCTACCACCAAGGCGGACGAGCAGGCAGCGCCCAACAAGTCGCTATCAGCTTGCAGGGGGGACTGGACAAACACCACGATTCAAATCGGTGGCTCCCTATTGCCTGCGGCGGCGAATGAGAGCAAGGACACCAAGACCAAGAAGGGCGGCGGAGGAGGGCTCCGGGATAGGGGAGGGGGAGAACGCTGCGGCAGCCGTAGCGTTGCTGCTAGGATTGGTCTGGTCATAGGTGATCGTCAGCGGAGCGGCGGCGACGCCGTTCAGGTAGGCCGCGGCACCATCGGCCGATCCGATATTACCACTTGTGTAGAGTTGGGTGTGGCCTGAGGGAACGGTCGGAACATTCCCCGCATTGGATGCGTAGTTCGACATGACGAAGCTGTCCGCGACGCTTGGGGTGAGAGATGTCGAGAGCCCGGCAGAAGCGTTGCCCACATCGACGCCGGAAGCAGAGCCGGAGATCGAGGTCACCCCGAAGCCGATACCATTTACCACGTTGAAACCAGTCATGTTGATGACCAGATCGGCGGCTCCACCGGTGAAGGGGGCATCCAAGTAAAAGATTCCCTGAGCTTTGCCATTAATCGTACCGGCGACAGGTGTAAGTACCACTTCATTATAAGTGACGACGGTTGGCCCCGGCCCGGAGAGTTCGGAGCTGAGAGCGACGATGAGCTTGTCGGCCGTCGCGCCGGCATCGAATGAGAACGTATAAGGGTTGCTCTCGAGCGGGGAGGCGGGCGTGCCTGTGTCCACAACTCCGCTGAAGTCCGAATTGACCACGGAAATGGCTGCTTGAGCCGAGATGATGGTGAGGGCGATCGCGAGTAGCGCGGCGAGGGCAGGAAACGTGGATTTTTTGTTCATGATATTTTTAATGGTGACAAAGTTTGAGAAGATCTAAGAAGATCCCTTGTCAGAAATCTTCTCGCGAAATTCCCCGTTGAGGGTCTGCGTAAGTCAGGGGGCAAAGTCGATTGAATACGAGGCCCGATTGCTAGAATATTTTGATTTTTCTAAAAATGGACCTGTCTTCAAAAAAACAGGTTCCGGACAGATTGTTGCTGCTTGGTTTACTATCGGAGGGTTCAGCCGCTCAGCCAATGGATCCTTTCGGGCTGTTCGGGGACTTCACCACAGAGGATACAGAGCGAGGAAAGAAGAGCTGATCGTGGCAATGCGGGCTGAAAATCTGGGCTCTCATTCCATAGAAATCGTGCTAAAGTCTTCTGACTTCGGTGAAATTTGGAGCTAATCAAAGACGTTTCCCGCCGTAATCCTCCGCAACAGCCAAACCAAGGCACCATCTCAGTCCCTCTTTCCCCCGCAGCTTCCCTTCTCTCTCTCCGATCTCTTTGACAAATTCCATGGGGACACCCCGCAAAAAGCAAACTTCCAGCAGTTGGATATGAAAAAAAGAATCGTGATTTTTCTAGCTCTCGTTTCGTCTTTTCTGTGTTCCCGATCACAGGAACTAACGACAGAAATAACTGAGATCACAGATCACGGTATCTACTACTCTAATTCAAACGGTAATCTCTTTGTTGGATTGGATTACAGCGAGTCCTTGGACGGCAACAACTGGCATGATGCCGAAGCGACGGGAATGATTGTCTATCAAGCTGCAGCACACGGATCCTTTGAGGTGCCTGTTTTGCTCTTGAGTCAACAATACCCAAAACTGTTTTTCCGGACGAAAGTGTCTGAATCAACAATTGGCACCTGGATCCCCTATTCAGGAGATATCCCTCAATTCGTCAGCCATGATTATATCGATCTCGATAAGATTGAATATGTCTCGAAATTCCGCTCCGGCTCCGGACATGATTATTCAGATGATTACGAAACATGCCGAAGCATGAAGCACTATTATCATCCGAATTCGAGCGTCCCGGATTGGACAAGTGTTAATATCTATTCCCCTGTCGATGGAACAGTTGTCGACCTGAGTGTTTCCAATGGCACAAGAGTCACGATTCAGTCCTCCCTGAACCCTGCATACCAATTCATTATTTTCCATGCTGAGATCCTGCCGGAAATCATAAAGGGCTATGAAGTCACCGCCGGTGAACACATTGGCAATCACGCCAACAATTCAACTATTTCCGATATCGCCGTCAGGATCTTCACCCTGCATGACGGAATGCCCAAGCAGCAGCTGGTCTCATATTTCGATGTCATGACGGATAGCTTGTTCAGCGACTATCAGGCGCGGGGATTACAAAATAGAGCCGATGCCATTATCAGCGCTGAAGATCGCGAAAATGATCCTCTCAACTGCAACGGTGAGGAATTTCAGCTGACTGAAGGAGAGACGATGCATCCAGATGGAGGATTTGGATCATTAGCGAATAAATTCTATTTAAATGAGCCTTGAGGAGGTTGCCGCCCCTTCCTCGCACCCTGGTTCCTGCACCGTGATGCGGGTGTGTGTGGGATGGTGCGTCCCATTACAAAACTAGCACCTTTCCGGAATAGGTTGGAAATCTGGTTTCTGCCGCAAGCTCCTGCCAAAGGCAGTCCCTTCAATCCTGGGAGGTGGTCGGATCCGTTACTCTGGAAGCTTAGCGTGAGCTCCGTCGCAGAACGGGGAATTCCCGGTTCGTTTGCACAGGCAACCCCCTTTCTCCTTCTCTCCGATCTCCTCAACAACGTCCATAGGGACACCCCGAAAAAAGCAAACTCCTAGCAGTAATACTAGTGCGGGCTTTGCACGGTCATGAGGGCCTGGAAGGAACGTCGCGTGGATGGGCCCAGGGCGAAGTGGCGGCGGATCGATGATGGATTCGATGATAGAGTATGCCGATGATGAGAAATGCAACTCGTGGACTTGGATGTTTCTTTATTAGGAGGCGGCTGATAGGGTTGGAAGATGACAGCGAGATTGGCGATGGCGATTATAGGCTTGGCGATAGGGCCGCTCCTTGGAGGAGTGAAGGAAGCACGGGAATTGATCAGTAAGTCCAAGAGGAACGATGTGGAGGTGATGAAGGTGTTCGATCTGGTAAAGAATGATTTGACTGAGGAAGGAGTGGCGGAGGTCATCGGCTGGGTGATCGAGAATGGCTTCGCTCAAGAGAGGAAGCGAGTGGGAGAGGTGATTTGGAAGCTCCCGAAGAATGATCAGTTGATGTTGAAGTATGTCCGGATTTTGAGTTTCTATGGGGAGAAGGAGCAGTTGGAGGAAGTCACTGGGAAGTTGCCCAAAGGGAGGGTTCATCAGGAAGCGAGATTTCGCCTTGCCTTGACAGTGGCTGAGGATGCACAGCGGAATCTAACTCTGAATGATGACGAACGTGCGGCGAGAAATCAGGAGGCCAAGACGATCCTGGAGAAGCTGGAGAAGGAAGAGGGAGTCAATGAGTTTGTGGAGAAATGGGTCGCGGACTTGAAGTATAAGATCACTCATTTGGTAGTGGGATGTGAAGCCCCCGAAATTGAAGGTGTCGATTCTGAAGGGAAGAAAATCACCCTAAGTGAATACCGGGGCAAGGTCGTGCTTCTGCCCTTTTGGGGAATGTGGTGAGGCCCATGCCGTGGCATGCTTCCATTCGAGCGGTCGCTCGTTGAGAAGTGGAAAGGCGAGCCCTTTGCCTTGGTTGGAGTGAACACCGATCCTCCGAAAACGCTCTCGAAGTATGTCAAGAATGGCACGATTACCTGGCGTAATTTCCGGGACGAAAAAGTGGGTGGCCCGATCTCCAGCAAGTGGGACATCGCCGGTTGGCCGACAATCTACATCATCGATCACAAAGGAGTGATCAGACATGTGAGCCAGGTGAAGGGAGATCTTGATATGGCGTTAACCAAGCTAATTATGGAAGCCAAGGCGGAGCTTGGAGAGAGAAAGTGAGACGAAGGCGGGGAAGTGGGCCGCGCCTTATGATCGCGGGCATTCAGCCCACCTTGACAGGTGTTGTTAGGACTCTAATATTCGAGAATGGTTCAGCTCAGGAAAGTAGCAGTCACTTGGACTACCCTTTTTCTGGTCAATCTCTGCTTTGTCGCTTTCACGCTTCATTCTTCCGCTCTCGAACCACCAGGGATTTTTCCTGAATCCGGTAAGCTTGTGGCCCCAACTCTGGTGAAGTTGAGGAACCCAAACCCTTCCGGGGCGATTTTCTACACTACTGACGGGGCCGATCCACGGGGGGAGGACGGGAGCGTTCGTTCAGGTGCCCAAGTATACTCCGACTCATTTGAATCTCACGACTTCGGTGGTCCTTTTTCTGCCAACCGATCCATGGTGGTTCAGTGCCGGGTGAAATCAGGAGAAGATTGGAGTGAACTGAAAACCGCGACTTTTATTGCCGACCAGGATTTCTCGAAACTGCTGGTCACTGAAATCATGTTTCATCCTACGAATGGTCCTCCCGAGTCCGAGTATGAAGAATTCATTGAGTTTAAGAATACCGGAGAAGTTGCCTTGAGTCTCTCTGGCTTGCGAATTGTAGATTTCACCGAGGAGGGGACTGATGCTTATATCAAGTTTACTTTTCCTGAAGGCGTTGTCGTATCGCCGGGAGGATTTGTTGTCGTTGCTGCCAACGCGGAGAAGTTTCAAAGCCTGTATCCCGACGTCCCGTTCCATGGCGGGATGGCTTCTAGATTCAACAATCAAATAGGACGAATTGCACTCATTGGTCCCGACGGTGGTATTGCGACCCAGATGCGCTACGAAGCGCACTACCCTTGGCCCGCGGTTCCTGATAATCATGGCTATTTCAAAAAGCGAAAGCCCAAGGTGGGGTTTTCGCTTACTAGAAGGTCCCTCGAATCTAAAGCGGATCCAGAGCATTTCAGTACGTGGCGTGCAAGCGCCGCGAGACTTGGGTCACCCGGCACGGAGGAGGTTGATCCTAAAATTCCACCACTTGTTATCAGCGAATTTCGGTCCCGGTCTACCGGGCAGCTGGTAGACCGCGTTGAGATCTACAACCCCACCTCTGCTGCGGTAAGCATTACCGGTTGGTGGCTCAGTTATAAAAGAAGCCGACCATATAAACATAAGTTCCCCGAAAATACAGTTGTCCCGGCAAAGGGATACCTGGTCGTGGACGAGGTTGATTTTTGTGCGGCAGGCAGCGAGATGGCGCTCAGCTCAAAAGGTGATCGTTGTTATCTCTTTTCCGCGACTCCCAAGGGAGAGCTTACTGGTTATTCCCATGGTGTTCGCTTTGAGGGGAGTGATGAAAACGTGTCCTTTGGCCGGTCTCGAACCTCCGAGGGTGTTGATTATTTTCAGCCCGAATTCTCCGAGAGTTTTGGTTTGAAAAATTTTGGATCAAGTTTCATTCCCTTGCTGATTTCCGAAGTGATGTATCATCCGGATGTTGAGGGATTTCAGTACATCGAGCTCCACAATCATTCCAAGGATCCGCTCTCCCTCTGGCTTTCTGATACTCCTAATCGAACATGGGGTCTGAGTGGAGGAACTGTTGGTCAGAAGGTACCCCAATTCTTGTTTCCCGAGGGCACAACTGTTCTTCCTGATGCTTACCTCATTTGTGTTCCTGAGTCTGCCGGGTCGGTGTTGGTTCCTGATCACGCTCAGGTTTTTCGGATTCCTGATGACCTTATCTCAACAAAACAAGGCATTCTTCGTATTCATCGCCCCTTGGCATCCAAGGGGGAAAAAATTCGATACGTTACTGTCGATGAGGCGATCTATCAGAATCGATTGCCTTGGGACGTAGGAGCAGGCGGAGGAGGTCAAGGGCTCGAACGAATGAACACGAGCGCTTTTGGAGTTGATCCCCTCAACTGGCGCGCTGGTTTCGTGGGAGGAACTCCTGGGCGCTCCCGGTGAGATCGACTTCCCCGACACCCCTTTAAAGGGGGAGATAAGTAAAAAGAGCAGGCGCTTGGTGTTACGGTTGCATGAGCCGCTTCTCCAGCCACTTTAGGATGTCGGAGATACGGGAGCATGGTGCGGAAATCCCCATGCTTCCAGAGCCTGCTTTGGAATTCTCGCTTGGGGTCTTGTTCCTTGACGCTTTCGAGAAATAGGTTCCATACTCGCGCCGTTAGTTTCAGAGTCCTAATACAATGGTTAAAATGTTTGAATTCTGTGCGTTGCGCCCCCTCATGTTTGCGGCGTGTGTCGGAGCTTTCTTGTTTACTTCATGTGGTCCGATTCCCCAATCGGAGACGACTTTGAAAAGTGCGGCGATGCAAGCCTATGAGAGTTATAACCGGCCTGCTACTTTGCCGACGAATCCTTCCAAGGTTCGCGTGAAAGTTTCCCTAAAAAACCAGATGGCCTATGTCATGGAGGGGAGCAAGCCGCTTCTCGTCATGCCGGTGACAGTTGGGCGATCAAGTGCGCCGACGCCCCGCGGAAGCTTTCGGATTCGCTCGAAGAATCACTACTACCGCGCTTACACGCACGGATATGCCATCAAGGGGAATGTTATTCGTGGATGCTACTTGCGGAACCGGCCGTCGGGATGGCGGTTCAAGGGGACGCCGATGCCGTATTGGTGTGAATTTAAATCGGCATACGGATTCCATACCGGCTGGATGAAAAACTTTCCGGCATCAGGTGGATGCCTGCGGATGCATAAGAATGTCGCGCCCAAATTCTATCGTTTGGTAAAAGTTGGAACACCCGTTTCGATTTCCTACACCCAGTCTGAAGACGCCACCATTGGACAAAACATTCCACGACCTCCGGACTCCACGGGCTTTCCCGGGAATCCGGATGGCATGATGGCGTTGACACAGGATTTCTTTACGCAACATCAGGCGCCGGTCTTCACAAATCCGTAGGGGATTACTTTTTGAATTTACTAAACTTTGTGATGAGGGTTTCGAGCTCATCTTTTGGTTTTTGATCGACGGAGGAGGCGTAGAAGGCCGCGCCTGAGCGATCGAAGAGTTCCGAGATTCGCGCCAGTCCGGCAGGGGTGTGGGCATCACGAAGGTCACTGAACCAATAGATGGCGTCGGTCTTTTTGACGATGATGAGATCCTCCATGGAAAGGATGACCTGTTCGCGTTGACCGAGTGTTTTTGGTGCAGCATTCCAGGTGAGGGCACAACCGTAGATCTCGCGGTAGTGTGAACCGGGAAAGTTTTTATCGATCTCTTTTTTGAGAGCGGGGATGTGGGGCTGCATACTGGAGGAGTTATCAAGAATCACTCCCAGATTGGTTGCTTTAAAATTGATGCCACCAACTTCGCCCTGTTTGGCGTCGTCGTTTTTAGCAGCAGCCAAGGGATCGATTCTAAGGGTGACGAGGAGTTGATCCCGGGTAGTGATGACCTTTACAAGAAGGTCCGAAGCGGGGCCGTTGGCGTATTGGTCGATGGGAAGCTCAAAGGCTTTGCCCACGTTTGCTCCAAAGAATGCTGCTTTGAGGGCAGTCAGGCTTTTTTTAAGCTCTTTAATCTGTTCAGAGAGCTCGTCGACTTTCCGCTCGTTGAGCGAGCTGCGTTCGTATTCCTGGTCGCGGGCTTTCTGCGCTTTGGCGAGCTCCATCGTGGGTTTGCGGGCTTTCCGCTCATAGGCCTTTTGGATTTTTTCGATGGGGCTGGTCCGTGGTTTCTTGAAGTCTGGGGAGGCCAAGGAGGCGGCGCGATATTCGAGAGCGTCCATGCGGAGTTCCAGCGTGCGCTTCTTTTCCGACCCGGTCAGTTCGTCGATATCGATTTGCTTTTTCAGGTTCTCTTCCGTGGTGTTGAGCCCGGCCAGAATTGACTCCAGAACGGTGAGGTAGCGGAGGTGGAGAAGTGCGGAGAGTCGGTCGCCGGCTTGCAGTCCTTTGTCGTTGGCTGCGGGGATTTCGGCAACGCGCTCGGTATAGGATTTCTCCAACGACGTCAAAAGTTCGGCTGGATCGGTCTTGGCCCAGGCGGGGGTAGTGAGAGCAAGAATGAAGGGGGCTAATAACCTCATAATGAACATACTAGCATGAAGCTCGGGGAGGAGCGAAGCAGAAAGAAAATCATTTTGACGGGCATGGCCGTTGCAAGGCCTGGACGTACTGTCATAAAGAGGGATGTCTATTCGTCCCTGGTATTGGCCAAAGCAAGGACAGCCCGAACGGACGGAACCTTTCACCTGGATAGTGGAGGGCGTGATTGCTGCGTCCTGGTGGCCGGATCCGGAGGTTTTTGAGCTCTTCAAGGAGAAGGGGATTAAATCAGTCGTAAATGTTTGTGAGTTCGATAACCGGCAGGATGTGCCGAAGCAGTTCGCCTACCATTTCATTCACGTCCCGGACTACGGGGTGCCGACCGACGAACAAATCGAGCGATTTATCAAGTTGATGGATCGACATCACGCGGCAAAAGAGCCCGCAGTCATTCATTGTGTGGCGGGTTGTGGAAGGACTGGGCAGTTCATCATCGCCTGGTGTGCCAAGGCAAATTTTATTCCTAAAGGAATTGATCCCGTGGAGTGGATTCGCGCCCGCCGGAAGTGTTGTCTTGAGACCGGCGCACAGATCCAGTGTGCCAAACGCCTAACGAAGAAATATCGAGTCTAGATTATTCGGTTTTCCCTCGGATTTTCAGGACCGGTTTTTCCATGGAAAAGGGCAAAGCCCGCGTTGGGGATCTGGATGGGAACAGCGAATAGGGATGTTGAGATGACGGAAATCATACCCATGCATTTTGCAGATCCAATACCTTTTAGGGGGGCGTGGGAATACAATGACATTGCATTCGATAGAGCCAAATGATCGTTTTTTGAGAGCTGGCCTCTTTTTGATCACTTTCTTTGGTCTGAACTGGAGAAATTTGAAACATGTTGGTTCCCGGTGCCGTTCGTTCACCATGACTAAATTAGTAAGAATCCTTGTTGCGTTTCCTTTTCTTTTGGGGGCGGCAATGGGGCAGGTTGTCATCAACGATTTCGCGATTTTGAGATCAATGGAGAAGAAGATGTCTCAATGGATGGAGGTCGATCTTGTGTTGAAGGGGAAGGGGCTTGTCGAGGGTTTGGAGAAGGCTGAAAAATCGACGGATTGGGAGGAGAAGGGGAAATTATGTCAGGGGGGAGGATACGATGAATTGTCCGGTTCGGTGTATTTGATCTCTCACACCTACGATTGCGGGAAGTGTGACAAGTGGCATCTCGGAGGAGTTGCTACAGCATGGTGTTTGCGGAGTGATGGCCTGATGGTGACCAATTATCACGTTCTCGATAATGACAAAGGCGAGGCTTGGGCTGTTTGTTCCCGCAAAGGAGAAGTTTTTGAAGTGGTCGAAGTGCTCGCGGCCAGTAAGGAGAATGACCTTGTGGTTTTTCGTGTGAATGGAAAAGGAATGAAAGCTCTTCGTCTTGGGAAGCCTGCCGAGGTAGGTGAGGACGTCCGGGTCATCAGCCATCCAAACCGCAACCTTTACATGCAAACCACCGGGGAGGTTTCCCGCTATTTTAATGAGCCCCGAAAAGGTAAAACCGGACCGGTGCGCATGGGGATCACGGCAGATTATGCCAAGGGCTCTTCCGGGGGTCCGGTGATGAATGCTAAGGGAGAGGTTGTTGGGATCGTGGCATCCACTAATAGCATCTATTACAACCGGGATAAGGACGGCGCCGCCACCAATCTCCAGATGGTCTTGAAAAACACCATCCCGGTGTCTGCTTTGCATAAGATGTTGAAGCAGTAAATGTCGCTACTTTATCGTGAGGCCGGCGGATCGTTCAGTGCTGGTCTTTCCTTGGACAGATGAGGAGTTAATGGAGTTACCTGATCCGTTGCCGGCGAAGTTGATGGCTGCTTTTTCCAATGGTTTCCCACGAGTCTCGGCGAGGGTGCAGCCGGTGATGAGAACGTTGTGACAATCCTTGGCGTTGATTCCGTGGGGAAGGCCGTTGGTGAAGGTGCACCCGGTGATGGCGATTCGTTGGCATTTTGCGAGCTCCAGAAGAGAGGCTCTACTTTTCTGTTCTTTGGGGGCTTCTTCAAGGAAGCTGCAGCCTGTGATGGTACAGTCCCTGCTGTTGCTGAAACGAACACCGGTGCCGTATTTTTCGGTATGACGCCGGAAGTGGTTGCTGCCGACGGTGATCAGGCTGGAGTCTTCGATGAGGAGATTGCGATTCCCGCAGGAGTAGATGGAGTTTCCGGTGATGGTGACGCCGTAGCAATTGGTGAGGTGGACGTTATTCTCCTGGGAGCCGATGAGGTTGCCGGTGATGGCAATGAGTCCGGGTGGCCGGGAGCTGTCGCGCTTTTCCACGATGCGGATATTGCAGCCGCCTTTGGACTCGGTGGCCTGAATGGTGTTGGAGGCGATAGTGACCTCGTTGACGCTTGCTCCGTCGGCGGTGGTATCGATCCAAATTTCCGCGGTTGGTTCCGTGGGGAGTTTGGGGAATGAGCGGGGCGCGTTGTTGTATTCGATGTCGTTTCCAGTGATCTGAAGATTGCGGACCTCCGAACGTTCGATGCGGATGCCCCCAAGCCGGTTGTAGCTAATGTGGGAGGTGGCGATGTTGATTTGATGAAGGTTCAGGCCATCGAGAAAAATACCAGCGCCGCGATTATGATAGATATGGCAATTCACGATGAGCACGTTGCGGTTGCGTTTGACGAGATGAATTCCATGATTGGCATTTCTAATCATGACGCCATCGATGATGGCCTGCATGGTTTCGGTGAGCTCGATGCCGTCGGCTTCGGGATGAACTCCTTCGATGGCGATCTCGCGAATCTGGGGCATGCGTTCGTTTTTCCATACTCCGGGTTTTACGGTGCCGGGATCGCCGGTGCCTCCGTGATTGCCGATGAGGCGAAAGGCGGGGCCGGGACCGTCCATCACGATAGTGGCGGTTCCCAGCGAGCCTGCGATTCCATAAGAGCCTGTTTTGGTCAGGGCAATTTCAAGAGGCTTAGTGATGCGGTAGCTTCCCTTTGGGAAAACGAGGAGTCCGTCTCCGTCCTTGATGGCGTGATTGATGGCCTCGGTGTCATCAGTTTTTCCATCGCCTGTCGCACCAAAGTTTTTGACGTTGCTCATGAGGGAGACCCTAGCGGTTTCTTTTTTTGAAGGGAAAGAGGAATTATGAAGGGGGTTTGATTGCTTTGCAGTCGCCAAGAAGGTGGTCTCTGCTATGGATCAGGGTGTGCGGATTGTTATCGTTACGCCAAAAGCAGGTCAGATAGCTACCGGCAATCGTTGCTCGGCGGAGCAGTGGGTGAGGGTGTTTCGTAATTTGGGACACGAAGTGGAGGTGAGGGGTGTTGGCGATAGGATGAGGGAGGGATATGATGTGTTGGTTGCCTTGAACGCGAGACGCATTCCCGGTGTGATTGAGGAGTTTAAGGACGAGAATCCAGATGGCCGTGTCGTGGTGGTTTTAACTGGAACGGATATTTATCCAGAGGTGGGAGATCAGGCCTTGGTGACGATGCGCTCGGCTGATCGCCTGGCTGCCCTGCAGTCCAAAGCCCTCGAGCAGGTGCCGGATGAGATGCGTGAGAAAACGAGAGTGATTGTTCAAAGCGCGAGCCCGATTGAGATGAGTCGGAAGGGCGATTTTTTTGAGGTCGCCGTGGTGGGGCATTTTCGGAAGGTGAAAGATCCTCTTCGGACAGCTAAGGCGGTGCGTCTGTTGCCGTCGGCATCGAAAGTGCGAGTTCGACAGGTTGGGGGGATTTTAGAGGAGCGGTATGAAGTTTTGATTCGGGAAGAGGTGGCGGAGAATGGTCGCTATGAGTGTTTGGGGGAGCTTAAGCCCAAAGAAGCATGTGAATTGATAGCGGGATCTGATTTGTTGGTGTTGAGCTCGCATTCGGAAGGAGCGGGGCGGGTCATTGGTGAGGCAATTGCTTGTGGGACACCGGTCTTGTCAACGCGGATCGATGGGGTGATGGGTTTGCTTGGCGAGGACTATCCGGGATATTTTCCGGTGGGTGATACCGAAGCTCTGGCTGGATTGATTGGGAGGGCGGAAAGTGATGATGATTTCTATCAGGAATTAAAGACTGCTTGTGCGGAAGTCGCTTCTTTGTTTTTCCCGGAGACCGAACAAAAGGCATGGCAAAAGATGCTGGATGAGCTTACAGAGGAGTAAGTTTCATGAACACCAAAGAAGAGATTGCTCGGGAATTAGAGATTGTAGACCGACGGTCTCGCGAGTTGTTGGAAGATCTCAGTGATGAGCAACTTCGGGTTCCCTACGAGAGGGGGATCAATCCTCCGGTTTGGGAGTTGGGTCATGCGGCATTTTTCTATGAGTATTTTTTGCTCCGGGAGTTGGGGGGGAAGGCTGCGAGGATGCCGGGATACGACGAGGTGTGGGACTCCTTTGAAATCATGCACAAGCATCGATGGGCTCCGGGTGTAGTTCCCGGTAAGGCAACGATGCTGGATTACTACTCTCGGGTGATGGATGAAAGTCGGGAACGCCTAGAGAAGCTTGCTGATCTCCATGAGAGCTATCTCTTTCGCTATTGTATCCATCACCAGCAAATGCATATCGAGTCGTTGATTTGGGCCCGGCAAACGTTGGGGTATCCAGCACCAAGGTTTTCGGATCAGGCATCAAGGGAGTGTGGAGCGATCGGGGAAGCGGGAGATGCTTTCATCGATGGTGGGGAATACTTCTTGGGAATGCCGGAGGGAGTGCAGGGTGAGGAAGGCGTGCCTTTTAGCTTTGATAATGAACGCCCGGGATTTCGGGTGGAGTTGGAGCCGTTTGCGATTTCGAAAACGCTGGTGAGCAATCGAGAGTTCCTCGAGTTCGTTAAAGATGGAGGCTATGAGAAAGAAGCCCTTTGGAATTTTGGAGGGAAGTGTTGGTTGGCGGAGTCGGAGCGCGAGTTTCCAAATTACTGGCGTTGGGAAGGCGATGAGATTCAGGTGCGAAAATTCGATGAATGGATCGAGTTGCCGTTGGACGCACCAGCCTTGCATCTGAGTGTTTGGGAAGCGGAGGCCTATTGTAAGTGGGCGGGGCGGCGATTACCGACGGAACCCGAGTGGGAAGCGGCGGCGAGAGGAGCGGAGGGGCAGAATTTTCCGTGGGGTGATGACATGAATGCTGCAAGAGTAGACATGGATGGGGGATTTTACGGGATAGCATCGGCGATGGCTTTTGCGGAGGGGGCGAGTTCGTCAGGGTGTTTGCAAATGCTGGGGACGGCTTGGGAATGGACCTCCAGTCAGTTTTTACCCTTCGATGGATTTAAGATCGATATGTATCACTACATGTCGGTGCTTCAATTTGGAGACCATCGCGTCACGAAGGGTGGTTCGTGTGCGACTTGCTCAAGTTTGATCCGCAATACTTATCGCCAAGCCTACTACCCATCGCGGACGGATGCCTTCACCGGTTTCCGAACTTGCGCGCGGTAGGCGATTAATTGATCTGAATCCGATAAAAGATGCGCTCGGGAATTTTGAGGAATTCGTGAGTGTAGCTAATGGAGTTGACGGTGAAACGATAGGCCGAACTCTTGATCGAGTATTACTACATCTGCGAGCGGAAGTGCCACGAGGAGGATCGCCGGGGGAAGTAGATTAATATTTCAATCCCAGGTCGTTGGTTCTGATTTCCTTGAGCTTCGCGGTCATCTTTTTTCGAAAACGTGTCACGGTTCCGGCATGCTTTGGATCGGTGGCGAGGTTGGTGTATTGCTTGGGGTCTTTGTTCATGTCGAAAAGTTCGATGCCTTTGTTGCCATCTTCGCCGTATTGAATGTAGGCCCAGTCATGTTCGCGGAGGAGGAATCCTTTTCCATTCACGCTGAAGGCGGCGTCTCGAACTTCGTGTTTGGGATTATCGAAAACGGGGGAAATGTCTTTGCCCTGCAGGCGTGAAGGAACCTCGAGGCCGCAGAGGTTCGAAAGCGTGGGGTAGAGGTCTAACAGCTCAACGAGAGAATGGCACACGGCGGGTTTCTTGCCCGGAAGACGGATGATGAGTGGAATGGCGGCTGATTCATCGTGGAGGCTGACCTTGGCCCAGAAGTCGTGCTCGCCCAAATGGTAGCCGTGGTCGCTGGTGAAGATGACGATGGTCTTGTCGTCGAGTCCGGATTTAGTCAGCGAATCGAGAACCTGTCCGACCATGCGGTCCATGTAGACGACCGAGGCGTAGTATCCGCCGACGGCTTTCTTCTGGCGACGAAGGTCCATTTTCATGTTCTTGCTCGTTTTGTAGTTGATGCCCTGTTTGGGGATGTCGTCCCAGTCGCCGTCGACTTTCTCGGGCAAGACCATTTTGTTGTAGGGGAGAAAGTCTTTGTAGTCCTTGCGCGGGGCCACGAAGGGGACGTGAGGGCGAACAAATCCAACCCCCAGGAAGAAGGGCTCGTTTTTGTGGGTTTGAATGAGCTCGGCCGCTTTTTTTGCTGTTTTGCCATCGGAATGAGCGAGGTCATCGCCGTCGGCTTCGACGACCACGAAGGTGTTGCCGCCGACCGGTCCGGGTTTTTTGCCATCGGGATTGTTCTCCAATGTTTCGCCATCGCCAGGTGCGCGCCACTCGGGCCCTTGGGAGTTGAAGCGCTCGGTCCATGAGGCGGGATCGTCGGGGCCATCTGTTCCTTTTTCGATTCCGATGGGCACCCCCATGTGGAAGATCTTGGAGACGCGGGCCGAATAGTATCCTGAGTTTTTGAAATGCTGAGCCCAAGTCGCGCGGTCTCCGATGGCGGGTCGTGGAGAACCGTATCCGAGCATCTTGATGGCGTGGGGATAGTAACCACTCATAAAAGAGGCCCGCGATGGTCCGCAATATGTTCCCTGGCAATAAGCCCTGGTGAAGCGCGTTCCCTGCGCGGCGAGGCGGTCGATGTTGGGTGTCTTGCAGACAGTATTTCCGTAACAGGAAAGCGCGGTCGCGGTAAGGTCATCGGAAATGATGAAGAGGACGTTCATTTTTTCTTTTGCCAACGCGCTGGACGCAAAAAGAGAAAGGATCAGCAAGGTGAATTTCATAGGGATTAGGTGTAGTGGAAATCGAGAATCTTGCCGCTACAGTGTTTTCTTTGCAGGAGCGAGGGCGTTTGAAAAGATGAGGCCCGAGATGAGGGCGACGAAGGCGATGAGTGCTCTGCCTCCGCTTTCGCTGGGAAGGATGGCTTCTCCGGAAACCCAGTGATTCAGGATGGAGTAAACCTTGCTACCAGGGACAAGGACGATGATTCCTTGAATAAGAAGAATTGAGCAGGGGCCGTTGGTGAATCTCGCGAAGAGGTTACTGAAAAGCCCCACCGAAAGGGCTCCGAGAAACATTCCGGCATACATTCCGAAGAGGTGCCCACCGAGCTTGGCAGCGCCAAAGGCGATGAAGACCGAGACGACCCCGAGAGCCCATTTGTCTCGTGGGATTTTGAAGGCGATGCCGAGTGAAATGGCGAGTCCGATCAGAGCGGGCCAGATTCGCCAGTCGGGAACCGGGGAGAGAAGCAGGCTCGGTTCGGAGGGAACGGGGGAGAGGAAGTTAACGACGGCGATTCCGGCGAGGGTTCCGAAGAAGAGTTTGAGTAAGGTCATTAGTCCGTCGACAAGACGGGAACAGCCCGAGATGAGATGTCCATGAGAGATTTCCTCAAGAGCGACGGTCAGAGCGAGTCCTGGAATGTGAATGATGATGGAAGCCAGAATGACAATGGGAGCGTTGATGCCTGCGCCGAAAGTGGAAAACATCATGGCAAGAACTCCGGCAGTGAAGGCTAGCGTGATTGCGAGGGCCGGCTTGAATCCTTTTTTTGACCCGGTGAAGTGATCGATGAGAAAGAGAAGAAAAGAGATTAGGGAAGCGGCAATGGCATCAAGAGGGTTGGCCGAGAGGAGTGTGGCAAAAGCTCCCCCGGTGACCAGGCTGGCGAGTGTGTTTTCAAGAAAGGGAGTGGGGGGAGGAGATTGCCCGAGCTTCTCAAGCTCCTGCAAGCCCGATTCAAAGTCAACGTGGCCGCCCTCCATGTCCTCAACTAATTGGTCGATCGTCCAGAGGCGCCCGAGGTCGTAGTCGGAAAGCTCCGTACGTTCGATGTGCGTGAATTGATCAAGTTCATCATCTAACCAGAAAATGTAAGTGAAGGTGGTTGGGCTGACTAGAAAGCTGCCGTGAAGTCCGAGCATTTCGGTGACGTTGCCAAGATGTTCTTCGATACGCACGCTGTTGGCTCCACAGCGATGTAGAGCTCTCCCGAGTTTAATGATGAAACGGGTGCGTAGGCGGTAGTCTTCAGATGAATGAGACATGACTAATCTCTCTTTCGGGCGCTTGAGCGAAATGTCGAGACAAAGAAGAATGATTGTGAAATCGGACGGGATGAAATGATCTTCCTCCAGTCATGAATTGTAGGTAAATATACAGTGGATTGGCCGCAGCGGGTCCGGCCAATGCTTTGCCCGGAGGGAGCGGCAGGGCGTCGCGTAAGATAGGTTGGGCCGGAACAAAATGATCTATCGGGAAATTCGGGCCGGGGGGTTGTCGGCTTGGTTGGGAACGCTGAAAGATCGAGGACGGCGATCGCATGATGAAGTCGGTCGCTAGCGAGTTAGGCTGAATTCGAGGCGAAGGAAGGGTCTCGTTGAAGTGACTTTTTTCCGTCCATCGGGAAGAACTTGAAATTCATCGATAGATAAGGGTGCCCAGTTGCTCAAATCCCTGGAAACACGCGGAGAGACCGTGCCGAATGTCGCCCGCGAGGGGTTGGTTTGGTAAATCAAGCTGCGATCCGGATTGATTTTAGGGGCGTCGGGAAAAGCTGGGTCGTGGTCCAAAAGGAACTCGGCGAGTTGGGTGAGGCCATCACCATCATGATCCATTCGAAGAGAATTGTTAGAGAGATTGAATGGGGCAACCCATGCGAGGTAGGCGTCGTCGGTGTCGGGCGGGATATCGATAATATCGGTGAGAGTTTCCTCATTCGAAAAAGGCGTGAGTGACCAACCTGCCCCGGTGTTGAGGGCTCCGGCGACCATGTTGGCCAGTCGGACCTGGGACGCGGTAGATGGATGGAAGCCATCGCGACAAAAGAGAAAGCGGGGACGGTTTTCCGAATCGGCGGTGGGGAAGAATTCGACGTTGCCGATTCGGTAGGGATTTTCTGAGGCCAGATCTGTGGTGAGTTCCGACACGTTGAAGACAGTAGCGCCTATGCTGGTGGCGTAGTTGCGGAGAGCGAGGTTGGCCTGATCAATATAGTTTGTTGCAATGGCACGGATGGCTGGATCGGGGAAGTCGAGGCGGCGTTTTTCAGTGCCTCCTACGTCCGGGAGATCTCCGATGACGATGGGGACAGAGGAATTCTCATCGCGGATGGCATCGATAAGATCGTCGAGTTGATTGATAATATTGCTTGGGAAGTTGGCGGGAGGAGTGTTCCTCGTGAGTTCGCGGTAGTTGTTTTGGATGTCGTTTCCTCCGAGAAAGATGACGATGGCATCCACGTCGTCAACTTGGGAAAGAAGGGTGATTTGGGATGACAGGTATTGCTGGTCTTCAAAGATGGAGGCCTTCATAACAGCCGACCAGAGGGTGGTTTCTGCGCCGGGAACGCCCCAGTTGAATTCATATCCGGCATTGCGAAGATCGGGATAAGAGAGGGCGTTGTTTTCGTATGCGCCAAAGGTGATTTCGTCGCTGCGAAATTCAGCAAGGAGCTCGACCCAGTTTTTGGTGTTGGAATCAGTGAGGTCCGAGGCCGGAGCCGAGAAGGGAATCTCGAAGCGGTATTCCTCGCTCATGCTATCGCCTACGACGAGGACTTTTTTTGGCAGGGCAATCGCAGTTCCAACCAAGAGGAGCGCGAGGAGGATTTTCATGGAGGCAATATAGGCGCTAAGCTTTCTTAAGCAACACGGTTGCCGCGAGGGCGCTGGCGAGGAGCAGGGTGGCGAGCCAGGGAACGAGTCCGATCGCCATCAGGGTGTAGGCCAGGGCGGCTCCGGTGGCAGCGATGAGAGCGTAGGGGAGCTGCGTCGCGATGTGGGAAGTGGGCGAGCATCCGGCGGCGA
>PBTU01000150.1 GCA_002729295.1 Verrucomicrobiales bacterium
ATCGGGGCAGGGCACCTAAACTTGCCCTTGAAACCTTGGTCTAAGTGTTCCTTATTCCCCGCAGCTACTATGAACCTGACAAGAACAGCCTACGGAACCTGGAGCGGTGGACGCTATATGCACTTTGGTGAAATGCTGACGACAGATCGTTATCAAGAATGCATTCGGGTGGCATACGATTCCGGAATCCGGACCTTTGTGACAGCTGATGTCTACGGAACTGGAAGGGCCGACAAGGCGCTGGGCGAGGTTCTCTCAGATTACCCGCGCGACAGCTACTGCCTCGTGGGGATGTTAGGGCACGATTTTTATGAAGGAGAACGCCAGGGAAGTTCGGGATATCCGCGCTTTACTAGTCCGGCGCTCCGAACTGCGGCTGGCTATCATGATTTTCTTCGCAAGGCTTGTGAGAATTCCCTCAAAGATTGCGGCACGGACCACTTCGATCTCCTCATGCTGCACAATCCCGACGAGACCGGATACACCAGCGACGTTGTTTGGAAGGGTATGGATGGGCTGAGGCAAGAAGGGCTCGCCGAGCGACTCGGAATCGCCCCTGGACCGGCCAATGGCTTCACCCTCGATATGCTTCATGTCTTCGAGAACTTTGGAGAGCTGATCGACTGGGCCATGGTAATTCTTAATCCGCTTGAGCCTTGGCCAGGGCAAAACGTCTTGGCATCGGCAAAGAAGAACAACATCGATATCCTGACGCGCGTAGTGGACTATGGTGGGATTTTCCACGACGACATGAAGCCTGGACACGAATTCCGTCCTGGTGATCATCGCAGCTATCGCCCCAAGGGCTGGGTCGAACGTGGATGCGAGCGAATCGAAAAGATGCGTCCGATTGCCGAGAAGCACGGACTGACCATGATGCAGTTCGCTTCGGCTTGGAACCTCTCCCAGGAGCCGGTGAAATGTGTTGTTCCGACTGTGATTCAGGAAGCGGGGGACGACGCCGTCCTCATCGAAGATAAGATCCGTGATTACGCTTCTCTGCCAGAGGACGCCCGTCTCACTGCCGAGGAGGTAGAGGAGATTCGCGTAATTGGCGATAACACCGGATGCATGATGCTTAAAGGTGCCAGCAAGCGCCATGACGGGCCATGCGAGCGTCCCGACGAATGGCCCATGCGTGAAGATCTTCTTCAACTGGCCAGCCAGTATGAGCTAACTCAGGAGTGGTAGCGTAGCCGAGATTTTCAATCTCGGTGTGGAGCCTGAGTTCTACGCCGCTGGCCTAAAGGGACCAAAAATGCAATTTATGGCTTCATCAATTTTGAGCCGAAGAATCACAGGCTACCGACGTATAGTGCTTCATGTCCCGAATTCTCGCCTCACTGTTTTGCGTCGGCATTGCTGCCGCCAAGCAGCCCAATGTCATCCTCATCGTCACCGATGACCAATCTCCGGTGGCCGGATGTTACGGGAATCCCGTCATCAAGACTCCGAATCTCGACACCTTGGCAAGGGAAGGCGTTCGATTCACCCAGGCCTTCGCCACAACGGCATCCTGTTCGGCTTCGCGCTCAGTGATTCTCACCGGCCTGCACAACCACTTCAACGGGCAATACGGACACACCCATAATTTCCACAAATTCGAATCCTTCGCATCGATGCGCGCCTTCGCACTCCCACAGCTAATGTCCCAAGCGGGTTACCGCACCGCGCAGATTGCTAAACTACATGTGGCGCCGGAGTCGGTTTTTCACTTCGACGATTACCTTCCCGGAAGTTCTCGTAATCCAAGGCAAATGGCGAACAACTGCCGTAATCTTTTTGAAGCAGAAACAGACAAACCATTCTTCCTCTACTTCTGTCCTTCCGATCCACATCGGGGCGGTGGGCGGGACCAAAACTTCCCGGGAAAGCGTAAACCTGATCTCTTTGGAAATCTACCCAACAAAAAATCCCACCAAGGAGTGGAGGAAATTTTTTATGATCCGGCCAAAGTGATCGTTCCTCCGTTTCTCCCCGACACTCCGGAATCCCGCGCCGAGCTCGCTCACTACTACCAATCCTGTTCCCGCATCGATGATGGTTTGGGGAGACTCGTCGAATTACTCAAGGAAACCGGCAAGTGGGATAACACTGTCCTAATCTACACCGCCGATCACGGGATGGCCTTCCCTGGGGCCAAAACCACTGTTTACGAAGCGGGCTTACGGGTTCCTTTTGTCGTTCGAGATCCTCGAGTCAAAGAGAAGGGGCTGGTGCACAAAGCTATGATTTCCCATTCCGACATAACACCCACTATCCTTGATATCGCCGGAGCCTACGATGCAAAGAAGAACGCCCCCAAGAAGCCCTTGAGTTTTGAAAAAGCTGGTAAAGGTGAGAATGCCGGGAAGGCTCCCAAGCAATACCACGGACGTTCCTGGCTTCCAATCCTAGTTCAAGCTCAAGCAGAAGGTTGGGATCATATCGTCGCGTCTCACACTTTCCACGAGATCCAAATGTACTACCCCATGCGTTGCTACCGTGATCGCAATTACAAACTCATTTGGAACATCGCCTACCGACAGCCCTATCCCTTTGCTTCAGACCTCTGGGCCGCCGCAACCTGGCAAGCGCAATGGGGAAAAGGGCAGGACGCCACCTATGGGGGCCGCAGCGTGAAGTCGTATATTCAACGGCCTCAATTCGAACTCTTCGATATCTCATCCGATCCCGATGAAACCCGCAATCTCGCCGAATTGCCCCAGCACGCTGAATTGCTAAAGAAATATCAAGACAAACTCAAATTCGCGCAGAAGGAAACAGGCGACCCATGGATCATGAAGTGGAAGTATGAATAGTCTCCGGTAATCCCGATCTCGCCGCTTTTCTGAAAAGACAAAGGTCAAGAGTAGGAGTTTTTACCCAGGATCCATGTTTCACCTTCGGGATCTCAGGTCGCACCGAAGGAAGATAGCTTGTCGTGGTGGGTGTGGCGTGCCAACTTGTTAAGGTGAGTAAAACAAGGAAGACCAGAATTATTTGCACCCTGGGACCAGCGACGGAATCTCCCGAGATGTTGCGGAAACTAGTCGAAGCTGGCGCAGATGTTTTCCGTCTTAATATGAGTCATGCCCAACATGATTGGTGTCGTGAAATTGTGCCGAGAATCCGAGCGGTCTCAGAAGAGGTGGGAAGAACAGTTGGGATACTTTTTGACCTACAAGGCCCATCGATTCGCACCGGAGACGTGGAGGATCAGATCGCTCTGGACAAAGGGGATTTGGTGGAGTTTCGGGTGGAGGGTTCGGCTTCGCAGATTGAGAAGTCGACGACAGTGAATTACTCCGGACTCATGGCCGATGTGTCCGAGGGAGACGAACTGACGGTGGATAATGGAGAGCTTTTGATGAAAATTGAGAAGACGTCCGAGGATCGCATTGTCTGCGAGGTCTTGACATCTGGCGAGATGGGCTCGCGGCGACATATCAATCTCCCCGGAGTGCGCTTAAATCTCCCGGCACTCACCGAAAAGGATCATTCCGACATCAAAGTTTCGGCTGATTGTCAGGCGGACTATATTGCCGGATCATTCGTGAGAGATGGCAGCCACGTTCGTGAGTTGAGAGAAACGCAGAAAGCTGCAGGGGGTAACGCACAAATTGTTTCAAAACTCGAAGATCAGGAGGCGATGAAGCATCTCGACGACATCATCCGAGAGTCCGACGTCATCATGGTGGCTCGTGGTGATTTGGGGATTGAGGTTCATGTGGAAGAGCTTCCCATTATTCAGCGGAAGATCATTAAGCGCTGTCACCAAATCGGACGTAGGGTGATCGTGGCCACTCACATGTTGGAATCGATGATTGAAAGCCCCACCCCAACTCGAGCTGAAGTGACCGATGTTTCGAATGCAGTCTATGAGGAGACCGACGCCATCATGCTTTCGGGGGAAACGACGGTGGGGAAATATCCTGTGCGATGTGTCGAATTGATGGATCGGGTTGCTCGGCGGATTGAGCGTTCGAAGGGGCTTGGTTATGGCGGGGAGGCGGTCCTCAACACCGAAAAACAAAAAACAATTAAGGCCGCGGTTGGTTTGGCTGATTCTCTTTTTGGGGCTTTGCTTTTGGTCTTCACCAAATCAGGGAAAACCGCTCACCGGGCAGCATTGCTTCGCCCTCGGTCTGAGATCTTTGCCTTCACCCCCGAAGCCGAAACCTGCCAAACCCTGACGCTTTCGAGAGGCGTGAAAAGCTTCCAAATCGCGTTCAGCAAGCTACCCCGAGAGACAATTTCAGCTGCGGTTGAACTACTACGAACGCACCATGGAGTTGAACAGGGGACACCCCTCGTCGTCGTGTCGGATATCCTCCACCAGGATCATGCGGTTGATTCAATCCTCTTGGTGCATGCGTGATTTAGCGGCGCTCGGCTATGACGTGTAGGGAACGGATGTCGCTTTGCTCAATATTGCCGGCTAGGTAGAGAGCAAATTCTTCGACATCTTCTTCGAGCATGCCGGCCCATGAATGCTCGAGACAGAATACGAAAAACAAAGGGGAGTCGAATTTTCAAAAACCTCTTTTCCAAGGAAAGTAGGGGAGATTAGAAGAGTTTTCAGTAGGAAAAAGGCTGTTTTCCAGCTGCCGTTAACGCGTAATTCAGAATTTTAAGCTCTTTGAAAGAAACACGTTGACACTTTTTTTATCGGTGGATTGTTAAATTTCATGAAGTGTAACCTATTCGCAGTTATCATTCTCGTCGCGGGGCTCCCAGTTTCGAGTCTTACTCTCGGCGCTGCCGTGACCTCAGTTGCCGAGTTCGACAAGTCAGAATCCGACTCTTTGTCCTGGCGGGTTGTGAACGACGGCGTGATGGGAGGGCTCTCCAAGGGTGATTTTGGAGTAAGTGGCGAGGGGATCCTGACTTTCAAAGGGATGCTTTCCCTTAAAAACAATGGAGGATTTTCTTCGATCCGGACAGAAAAGGTGAAAATGGACCTCAGTAATGCTGATGGATTGCTTGTCCGAGTTAAGGGCGATGGAAGGACCTATCAAATGAGATTCGGCACCGACGCTCGCTTCAGGGGAATGGAGGTATCATTCATGGCCGAGTTTAAAACAAGGAAGGGAGAGTGGGCGGAAGTGAAGATTCCTTTTAACAAATTCAAAGGAAGTTTTCGGGGAATGAAGCTGAAAGACGAAGTTTTTGATCCATCAAAGATCAGCCGGGTTGGCTTATTGCTTGCTGATAAACAGCCCGGAGAATTCGAGCTCAACGTCGATTGGATTCGTACTTACGGTGGTACAAAACCAGACGACGTGGTTTCTGCAGCCCTCTCTGACGGTCGATTCAAAACGCTCGCGAAGGCTTTAACCAGCGCCGGACTCGTTGAAACTTTGCAGGGTGAGGGACCGTTCACGGTTTTCGCTCCCACCGACGAAGCGTTCGACAAGCTCCCTGCGGAAGTTGTCTCCAACCTATTGAAGCCCGAGAACGCCGTGGAGTTAACAAATATTCTTAAAAATCATGTTCTTTCCGGTTCTGTAAAACTGGCTGGTGCACTAGAGGCTGAAAGCGCCAACACACTTGCGGAAGAAACCATTTCGATTACGTTTTCTGACGGACGGGTCAGGGTTAATGAATCAAACCTAGTCAACTCAGACATTCAGTGTTCGAACGGAGTAATACACGTCATTGACTCGGTATTACTCCCATTAAAACCTGCGACTGACCTGGTGGCAATTGCCAAAAAATCCGGGGAATTTAGCACCCTGCTGGCTGCTGTCGAGGCCGCCGGACTCTCAGACACGCTATCTGGCGCAGCGGATATCACCATTTTCGCTCCGACCGACGAGGCTTTCAACAAGCTTCCTGAGGGAACGCTTGCATCGCTCCTGAAACCGGAAAACCGTGAAACTTTACAAATGATTCTCGTGATGCATGTCCTCAATGGAAGGGTCTCAGCTGGAGATGCGTTGAACGCAGAGCAAGCCAAGTCATTCTCTGGTGAGTCTCTCAAGTTCGGAATCAAAGATGGGTTGCTGAAGGTGAATTCTTCGACGATCGTTTCCGCAGATATCGTTGCGGAAAACGGTGTGATCCATGTGGTTGACTCGGTCCTTCTTCCTGCGGAAATAAGCGTATCGAGTGGATCAGCGAAAATTTCCTCTTCGAAATCTCCCGCAGAATTGATCGAATCCGCGATTGATCGTGGCGTCCCTATTTTCAACCAAGGTGACCATCAGGGCTGTGCTGATATTTATCGCGATTGCCTGCAGGAGTTAATCTCGACCAATAAGGTCAGCGGTGAGTTTCTTGGCGCAATGCAGACTTTGGTGACCGCTTCCCGCATGGTGAAAGATAACACCAAGCGTGCGTGGATGTTGCGCAATGGTTTAGATCATCTATACCAAGCTTTGGGCAGAGGTTAGTAGCAACGACTCATGGATTTTCAGGCAAATGAAAATTTAGTGCGAAGAATAACGATTGGGGCTTTTGGGAGATTTTCGTTGGCTGCCTGTGAGAGGGCGGCGTCGCTTCCAGGTTTGTGAATCATCCCACGATAGCGGCATTGCCAGAGGGAGAGTGGTCGGTGAGCTGAAACGGGCATGCCGTGCCACGGGGCTCTAAGAGTCCTTCAAGGGAAGAAAGCCGTAAAATCAGCTCGAGTGAGAGATCGAAACCAGAAATTCCGTATTCTTTCTCGCAAACACAAATTATTATGAAAACTCCCACCCTCTTCATCACTTTGCCTCTTGCCGCCACCGTTCTTCTCGCCGAGGAGGTTCAATCAACCTCGGATGCCGGCCGTTGGAGCAAAGAAAAGATGCAAAGCCACCGCCCGGCAGTGGTTACTCCTCCTGGATTTTCGACAGATGATAAGGCCGGAAAGGCTCCCTCTGACGCCGTCGTCTTTTTTGACGGGACAGATCTTTCCAAATGGAAGGGTGGAAAAAAGAGGGGCGGGGAAACTGCCTCCTGGTTGGTAAAGGATGGTTACATGGAAGTCGTGAGAGGAACCGGCCAGATCGAAACGCTTGATCAGATAGAAGGCGACTGCCAGTGGCACATCGAGTGGTGCACGCCGGCTGAAGTCAAAGGGAACAGTCAGGGACGTGGGAACAGTGGAGTCTTTATTGGCGGATATCCCGAGGTGCAGGTTCTTGATTCATTTCAAAATGACACCTATCCTGATGGGCAGGCTTCATCCCTCTACAAAGCGAGCGTAACATTAGTGAACGCAAGTCGTGGTCCGGGTAAATGGCAAACTTACGATGTCATTTGCATTCGCGAGAAAAAGGGGGCTGACGGGAAAGTGATTCAATCGGGCTCTATCACCGTTCTACACAATGGGGTCGTGACTCAGTTTTCAGTTCAAGCTGGTGGAAAAAGCAAGGCAGGCGGATTGCGACTTCAGGATCACGGCAATCCGGTTCGTTTCCGAAATATCTGGGCGCGCAAATTGAATGTTCCCGCGGTTGCGGCACCCAAGAAGTAATTGTTAGGAAAGAATATCCTTCAGGATCTTGGACTCTTTTACGCCAGTGAGTTTCTGATTGAGGCCCTGGAAGGGCTTCGAGAGCTTCTGGTGATCGAAGCCGACGAGGTGATGGAGAGTTGCGTGGAAATCATGCAAGCCGACGGGATTTCCGGGAGATCCCTTTTGGATTCACCGTATTGAGAACGGGATCACCGAGGGAGCGGCATTGCACATCTTGAAAAACAGACGGAGGGAAACCGGAGCCCCAGAGGGATTTTCCGACACGCGGGACACGTCCTCCGGAAAGGAGAACCATGCAGCCAGGCAGGTTTTGGTTTTCCATCCCCAGTCCCCAAGTAACCTAGGAGCCGATGGACGGATAGCCCAGCCGGGCTTGACCGGTGTGAACCATGAGCTGAGCCGGACCGTGATTGAACTGGTCCGTGGTCATGGTCTTGATTAAGGTGGGCTTGTCGGCGTGCTTTGACAGCTCGGGAAGACGATCTGAAAACCACGCGCCAGAATCGCGGTGCTGCTTGAAGGGATAAACCGGTCCGAGCATTTGCGGTGTTCCTTGAACGAAGGCCAAGCGTTGTCATTCGAGAAACTGATGGGGACAGTCTTCGCCGTCGTATTTTTTGAGCTTTGGCTTGTAATCGAACAACTCCAACTGGGAGGGCGCTCCAATCATTTGGAGGTAGATGACCCGTTTCATTTTGGGAGTCATCTGAGGAAGCAGCGGCGCGAGCGGCGCGGAAGAATCGTGCTGTATGGAAAGAGGTGAGGCTGAAGCCATTTAATTGGCTAACCAAATGCCGCCGAGTCCGGTGGAAAAATCTCTGAGAAAGTGCCGGCGGGCGGTGTTTTGGAGGTCGCGGTAAGACATCTTTATAATTCCTTCTATAAGTTAGAAAGGGGGCATTCCTTGCAATGAATTATGCCGTGAGGGAGAGATTGGGATCTATCCCGATAGTCAGAATGTCGGCATCACGATTTTCCGAAGAAAGTAGCCCAGCGAAGGCGATCATACCGGCATTGTCGGTGGTGAGTTCTGGCGGTGTAAGAGACAGAGTCATTCCTGCCTCTTCCGCCGCTGCCCCAAGCGCTGATTGGAGGGCTTTGTTACAAGCGACTCCTCCGGAAAGGCTGATCATTTGATGATCAGCCTCCAGAGCGGCTAGAATTGTTTTTTTGACAAGGCAATCGATGACTGCGGCCTGGAACGACGCGCAAAGGTCGGCGAGTTGAGAGTGCGGATTTTCTAGTTTTCGAAGCTGGTAGAGCACAGCGGTCTTGAGTCCTGAAAATGAAAAATCGAGCGGCGCGTCTTTGAGCCGGGGTCTGGGGAAATGGAAGGCTTTAGGGTTTCCGTCGAGGGCGTTCTTTTCGATTTCGGGGCCACCGGGATAGGGGAGGTCGAGCATGCGTCCGACTTTGTCGAAAGCTTCGCCCGCGGCGTCGTCGATAGTAAGCCCCATTAGTTTGTAATTTCCAAACCCCTGCACATCGATGAGGAGAGTGTGGCCTCCGGAAACGATAAGCCCGAGGTGAGGCGCTACCTTGCCAGCTTCGAGAAATGGTGAAAGGAGATGACCCTCCATGTGATTAATGCCGTAAAAAGGTTTTCCGGCAGCGGCGGCGAGTCCCTTGGCGTAGGAAAAGCCGACAAGAAGGGAGGAAGCCAAGCCTGGGCCACGGGTGGCGGCGAAGGCGTCGATTTCTTCGAGAGACAGATGGGCGTCTTCGAGCGCCTGTTGAACGAGGGGTCGGATGCGGAGAGCGTGATTGCGGCAAGCGACTTCGGGAACGACACCACCGTAGTCCCGATGGATCTCGATCTGGGAAGAGATTAATGAGCTTAGCAGGCATGGCCTCCCTTCTTCGCGACAAATGATCGCGACGGCGGTTTCGTCACAGGACGATTCGATGGCAAGGAGACAAGGCACGGAAAGAGGAAAAAGGAAGGAAGGGGTCCTGTGAATCAGAATGTCATCTTTATGCGTGCCTCTAGGGGCTGAGGTTCCTAGAATTTTAAAAAGGTAATTCATTTTAATCGATGTTTTCACTGTAAATATCGATTTAGTAGAATGACCAAATTCACATAATTTACCGAGGTGAGAGACGCAGCTAAGGAAAAAGAACCGGGAAAACGCAAATGGATGTCGTTTTGGGCGTTGGTGGGAATGCAGTCAACCAATGCTTTCAATGACAACTTCGCAAAGTTTATTCTGATTCCTCTTGGTGTGGCCCTAGCTGCTCTTGGCTTAGCACCAAAGGGGATGGAATATATTCTGGGGTTCCTCTTGGTATTGCCATTTATCCTGTTTGCTCCCACGGCAGGTTGGTTGGGTGATCGCTTTGCGAAACATCGGGTCATTCGTTGGTCCTCGTGGTTCCAGCTCTTTGTCTTGGGAATGATGTGCGCAGCTCTTTGGGTGGGGACGAGTTTTGGAAAGGATCATTCAATGCTGGCTTTGGTGATTGTCTTAGCAGCTTTCTTCTTGCTCGCGACGCAGTCGGCGCTCCTCAGTCCAGCCAAGATTGGGGTGGTGAAAGAGCTTGTGGGATCAAATCGCTTGGGCTTTGCCAATGGGGTCATGGAAGGGACCGTTATTCTCGCCATTCTGCTAGGTCAAATTATCGGTGGGGTCTGGTTTGATAAATGGGGTATTCAACAGGGGCTGGATGCGGAGCCATGGAAGGCTGCCATGATTCCGATGCTTTGGATTCTCATTGGTGCGGTCATATCTCTGATTCTTTCCCACCTTATTCAGCCCACTAAGCCACAGGGCGCCGGAAATTTTTCAAAGGGAGTAGTCTTGAAGCATTTCAGTGACCTGATGAAAGTTAGGCAGGACCTCCCTCTGTGGCGGAGCACAAAAGGAATCGCGTTCTTCTGGGGATTTGGAGGATTTCTGCAATTACTCTTGATTCAAATTGCCCAGGAACGAAAGGGGAGTTTTGCAGGGATGGGAGTGGAGACCGCCTTATTGTGGGTTCCAGTCGTGGTGGGAATTATTTTCGGCAGTATTTCGGCGAGCTTGATTTGCGCCCGTCGAAATGAAGTGGGTTTGATTCCTGTGGGAGGTGTGATGATGACCATGGGGATGTTGGCCCTGGCATTTATTCCAGCGGGGTGGCAGGCCAATGTCCTTCTCGGTTTATCAGGTTGTGGCGCGGCGATGTTTCTCGTTCCTCTAAACGCTTATCAACAAGACAGAGCGCCGAATGGTGAGCGGGGGCTAGTAATCTCCGCTTCCAATTTGTGCAACAATCTCGCAGGAGTGTTTGCGGTGGGATTGCAGTATAGTTTAAAGGCTCTTGGAGTTCCCAGTTGGATGCAATTCATCTTCATCGCCGTCATTTGCGGGTGGGCCACAATTCACATCATGCGGCTTCTTCCCAGGGACTTCGTGAGATTAATTGTGCTGGGATTTTTTCGCTCGATTTACAAACTCAAGGTCAAAGGTGTTGATAAGATTCCTCGCGAGGGTGGTGTTTTGCTTGTTTCAAATCATTTGAGCTACATCGATGCCATTGTATTATCAGCAGCATGTCCGAGGCCTATACGCTTCTTGATGTTCGCCGATTGCTTTGAGCGGAAGTGGATCGGGAAAATGGCGCGTTTTTTCGATACGGTGCCAATTACCCCATCTAAAGCAAAAGACGCGATTCGCGTTGCCAGTGATGCTCTTAATGATGGCGCCGTGGTTTGCATTTTCCCCGAAGGTCAATTGTCACGGACTGGAGGAGTGGGCGAATTGAAGCGGGGATATCAGATGATCGCAAAGCGTGCCAAGTGTCCCATCCTACCAGCCTATATGGATGGACTTTGGGGGTCGGTCTGGTCTTTTTCCGAAGGGAACTTCCTTAAGAAATATCCCCATACCTTGCAATATGGAGTCAATGTTGCCTTCGGTAATTTGATGAATCCCAAAGATGATCTTGCCGGGAGCTTACGAGACCTTTCAGTCATTACGGCGACGGAGAGGGAAAAGAGATTCAGGCCGAAGAGATATCGAAGGCCGAAGTCCAAAAAAGGACTTCCACCGAAATACTCCGCAATGTTGAAAAAATGTCGGAACGGAAGTGAGGGTGCCCGTCAAATGAGGGTGAATGCGCTGCAACTAGGACAGGTCAATATCTCCAGTCGGCGCTCCAGAATGTTGGTTGAGTGGAGAGATGATGATCTCAGCGCGATTTTGGGCATCCTCTGGCCCACGGTGATTCGCGCCCGGGTCAATTTGGTGAATGGCACTACCGATGGGGAGATTTTCGCCAGGGCGCTCAAGACCCGCAGTGATTGTGTAATCCTTCGCAGTGCTGAGGGAAGAAATGAACTTATTGGCAAGCTCAGGAGAAAGAAGATCTCTGTTTGGTCTTTTGATGGGAAGGCCTCCAGTGATGGAGAAGTTTTCGGCTGCTTGGTTCAGGAAGGCAGAGTGGTCAGCTTTGCCATTCCTGATCCCGATTACGAAACCACTACTCAAATGCCGCAAACTGGCTGGAAAGAGGATAGTGCGGGGAAATTGCTACCAGGGTTCTCTTTTAATCAGGGGAGAATCTCCGGTCCGGCCTTTTCGGCGTCAGTGGAGATCAAGGCCCGAGAAATCGATGAAGAGGGCTTTTTGAAGGAGGTAAATAGGTTGACGATTGGCTGACTGGAGCTATTGGTTTCGGCCATGCAAGAAAGCGCACAGGAAACTGAGCCCATTGAAGGGGAAGTCCCCTCGTCTGATGAAGTTGTCGAGGAGGTGGAGCTTGAGAAAGAAGAGGCGGAATCCACGGAGGAGACTCCCGAGGAAGAAGTCCCCCTGACTCCCGAGGCGGAAGCTTTGAAGTGGAAGGAAGCCGCTATTCGGACCGCCGCTGATCTTGACAATTATCGCAAGCGAATGGCGCGCGAGCGCTCGGAAGATTTAAGATTTGCCAGGGCGGGACTGATCGAAGAATTATTGCCGGTCTTTGATAACTTTTCGATGGGCCTGCAAATGGCAGAGCAGGAGCAGGATTCCATGATTTATAAAGGCATGGAAATGGTGAAAGGACAACTTGATGACTTCCTTGCCGCTCAAGGCCTGGTGGAGGTCCCCGCCGAAGGGATTTTCGATCCCAATCTTCACGAGGCTGTGGCTGAAGAGGAGAAGGACGGCGCAGAGCCTGGTGAAATCCTCTTTGTGAAACGGAAAGGGTATCGCATTCATGACCGTCTCCTTCGGGCTGCCGTCGTGGTCGTTGCCAGGGCCCCGGGAACCCCAACTGAAGAAGCTGAATAAATGTCCGGCGAGCGAGATTTTTACGAAGTTCTGGAGGTGTCAAAAACCGCCAGTCAGGCAGAAATCAAAAAGGCATACCGCAAGGCAGCGGTGCAGCATCATCCGGACAAAAATCCTGATGATCCAAATGCCGAAGAGAAGTTCAAGGAATTGGGGCAGGCCTACGAAGTTCTCGGCGACGAGGAAAAGCGGGCTGCTTATGATCGCTACGGACACGCCGCTTTCCAAAGCGGTGGGGGCGGGGGTGGTCGGGGCGGATTCCACGACCCCATGGATATTTTCAGCCAGGTCTTCGGCGGAGGCGGAGGCGGAAGCATGTTCGACGATCTCTTTGGTGGTGGAGGCGGACGCCGGCGCGATGCATCCGGGAAAAAGCGGGGTAGTGATTTGCGTTATGACCTTGAGATCACACTTGAGGAGGCCGCCAAAGGAGTAGAGAAGGGACTCGAGATCGAAAAATATGCCTCCTGTGTCAAATGTTCTGGATCCGGTTCAAGGTCCGGCAGCGGTGGTGTGAAGCCCTGCTCTTCCTGCGGTGGCCGCGGCGTCGTGGCCCAACAGCGTGGTATTTTTATTCAGCAAGCAACATGTCCGGAGTGCTGTGGCTCTGGCCAGGTGATTTCCGATCCTTGTGAGGATTGTAATGGAGATGGAAGGTCCCAGGCACCCGAGCGGGTTAGCATTAGAATACCCGCAGGGGTTGATGATGGCACGAGGTTGCGCTCTACTGGAAAAGGCGACGCCGGATTACGCGGCGGCCCTGCCGGGGATTTATATGTGTTTTTACATTTGGAAGATCACGATGTATTCCAGCGAGAAGGCGACGATCTCTTCTGTGAGATTCCTGTCCCTTTTTCAACCGCAGCTTTGGGCGGTGAACTTGAGGTGCCGACTCTAACCGGTCGAGCCACGATCAAAGTTCCTCCTGGAACCCAGGGATCGACTACCTTTAGGTTGCGTGATCGCGGGGTAACAAGTTTATCATCCGGACGCAAGGGTGATCTGCATGTCGAGGTTCAGGTCGAGGTTCCGACCAAGCTTAATCGGGAGCAGAAGGAAAAGCTTCTTGAATTTACTGAATCGATTGGCGGAAAGAACTCTCCAATGCAGGAGGGGTTTTTTGAGAAAGCCAAACGCTTCTTTGATTTGTAAACTTATTCTCATGGACCGTTTTTGGATTTCCCGCAAGGAATGGCACAAGCCTTTTTCGCTGTATGGAGAAGAAGCCCGCCATTGCTCCCGGGTAATGCGGAAACGGGAGGGGGACTGGATTGAAGGCTTCGATGGTGAAGGTGGATGGGTGCGTGGCCCGATCACTTCAGTAAATCGGAATTCCATCGACGTTGCAGTTGCAGAGTCGGGAACAAGTCAGACATTACGTCCCCGAATTGAAATCGCGGTAGGAATCCCCAAGGG
>PBTU01000151.1 GCA_002729295.1 Verrucomicrobiales bacterium
ACCTTCATTTCGACACCGCTTTTCGCAGCTCCGCAGATCACGGAATTTGTCCCGATCAATACGAACTCACAGACCGAGGGCCTCGATAATGGTACGACATTCCGACGATTTAAAAAATTAGAGCACCATTTCTACCGCCATTTTGAGTCAGGAACTGACGCCTGATGGCTTGGGTCGAAAGATCACGCTGGAGATGTCGGAGGGGGCGAGTGGATTTGGGCGGGTGAGAGTGAGCCCCAGAGAATAAGTCTTCAGGCGAGAGCGGCGCTTTCTATCGATTGTTTCAAAATTGTTCCATGAATTTGAGTCACAATCTTGCCACATAATATTAGGCGCGGAAATTCGCGAGTGGCTCTACACGTGCTGACATGAACCGAAAGGGTTCAGTCACCATGTGTGAAGAAATAGAAATCGACCCCGTCGGGGATCATTGTTGGAACCGTTCGAGTCTGGAGCAGTTGAAGAGAAATCTTCAGTGTTCGGATGCCGAACTCTGTGAAATTTTACTTCGGGAGGAATTCCATCCCTCGTTCGATGCCCTGAAAGTCAGAGATGCCTTGCGAGAGGAACATGAGCTGGGACGAGATCCTTACCTCTTGGTGATGGGTCAGTTGGAGTTCGCGTCCTTTCTCCATTTTGTCTATCGCGGTTTTGGCGAGGAATCGGGGAGTGCTTACCGTAAACTCTACTTCCTGGGAGTGAAGGTGGCTTCCGTTTCGGGGGCTTCCCACCTAGAATTTATTTCCGACTTGAGCCATCCGGTTTTGGGGGGAGGGGAATTCCATCCGCAAGTCGCGTAAAATTAGATTTCGTTGAGCTGAATTCGAAATTAGAGTCCCTCCCGTGAGATGGGCATTTCCGACAACTCTGGGTCTGAGCCTTTCAGCGGTAGCATTCATTGTGGCTTGCAGTAGCAGCACCCGGTGGGAAGGCGGAAACCCTGTTTTGAGTGATCTGCCTGTTTCCAAGTCACCTGTTTTAGCCAAAGCGGGCCTGATCGAGATCTCGGAGGTCGATTCGTCGATCAGGATCGATCTTCGATATACCCGCCATTCGGCGATTGCGAAAAAAGCTCTTTATCAGTCCGGAATGCCCGCCTTGCTCCGGCCTGAGACCGCAGTGCGTCTGCGCCGGGCTAATGAAAAGGTGAAGCTTCATGGTTATCGGATTATGGTCTGGGATGCTTATCGGCCTCCGAGTGCCCAGCTTGTGTTGTGGGATGCTTCGGGGCACGACGACCGATATGTCGCGAATCCCTTCAGCAAGCCGTCCCAGCATTCCTGTGGTACCGCAGTCGATGTGACCTTGGTGACTTCTTCGGGAGAGCCTGTCGAGATGCCTACCGGTTTTGACCGCTTTACTGCGGAGGCTGCGGCCATGTATGAACATCCTGATCAGGAAGTGATGGCGCGAAAGCACATTCTGCAGCGAGCCATGATAGAGGCTGGATTTTTTCCGCTGCCAAACGAATGGTGGCATTTTACCGATCGTCGTTTCAAAGATTATCCCGAGACTATTTCACTCTCCGAAATTCAATCTGCTCTATGAATTTTTTTCTTTTTCTCTTCGCCGGCCTCGCTTCCCTCTCCGCACAGATTAAGCCGCTCGTCGGCACCTATCTGGGCGACAACCAGCGGAATTTTTACGGTAATGTCGCACCGTCAAAGCTCAGGGTGAAATGGAAAATCTACCTCGGATCAGGAAAAACCACCTTCGGCAATGGCGATACCCGCACTTGGAAGGGAGCAGGATGGACCGGACAGCCTTTGGTCATTCAGGAGGGAAAGGAACTTTATTTGATTCAGGGAACGCTCAGCCATCACGTCAAAAAAATCCGTGCTCGCGACGGCAAGGTGATCTGGTCCACAAGCGTCGGAGATGTCATTAAAGGAACCCCCACCTTCATGGATGTCGGTGGCCCGGCGGAGTCGCGCTACGTCCTGATCGTGGGAAGCCGAAGCGGCTACGGCCAACATTGGCGGACTGGAACCGCCCATAGTTTGCATGGAGTTTCCTATCTGAGTGGAAAAATTCTCTGGCGTCACAATAGCGTCGCGACCGCCTCGAATAGCCGCGACGTCGATGCCTCGGCAATCGACTTGGGAGGGAAAGCCGCAATTCCATTGGAGAATGGATTTTTTACGGTTTTCTCACCTGATGCCCGCAAGGCTTCCGCAAAGGCGGGCTTCCCGACCCCCAAGATCTACAAGCAGATGAAGCTTTTCAAGGAGAGTGACCGACAGCTTTATCGTAGTGAGCTTTGTTCTGAATCATCGCCTACCGTCTATCGGGGATCGGCTTATATTGCGGCCGGAGTGGGGCGTGTTTATGCCTGTGGATTTGGTTTTTTCGGCGGACTTGGTTGGAGCCTCGATGTCGGAGGCGACCTCAATGGCACCATGCCGCTGACCAATGACAACCACCTCCTGTTAGGCATCGAAAAGCAGTTTATCAACGGCCGAGGAGGTGTGATGAAATTCAAACCCAAGGGCGGCGTGAAGTGGTATTACCCGCTTCCCGATCGTAAATGGTATACTTGGAATGGTGGATTAGTCGGCAGCCCCGCCGTGAACCACCGTTACCAATCCGATGTTTCCAAAGACCTCGCTTGCTTCGTCGGAATCGACGGGGTCTTGACTCTCATTGATCACAAGCAAGTGCAGTCCGGAGTCGTGGTGCCCGGCCCACGTGACCTGAAGCAATATCCCACCCCGCTTGTTCTGGATCGGGTGAAACTTCCCCAGGGTTCGATTTCCACTCCGCTTTTCGTCGGAAACAAAATCATCGTCGGCTACGACAACGGCATGGACCTCTACCAGGTTACTCCCGATGGCAAACTCCAGCGACTCGACCGCCTCAGTGGGCCCATGTTCGATGCCACTCCGATCGTCTGGAACGGTCGAGTCTATGCCGGCTCCAAGAACGGAAATCTCTATTGCCTCGGGAATTAAGGGCGCTACTTGAGATCAGAAAAAACCGTCCGCGCTCCCCGAACCGAGATTTTTTGATTCTTGGCGTAGGCCTCGCGGATTTCTTTTTTTGTTCCATTGCGAAGCCAAACCTCCCGAGCGTCGTGGAGAAAAGAAGGAGCCATTTTATTGTTTCAGCAAGCGTTGCCTATAAACTCTATTATCTCAGGGCTTGGAGCTTTTTAAAAATGGTGCACCCTATCACCAGTGACTTTTCTCGCTTATCTTGCCTTCCTTTTACTTCTTGGCGTCGTGGCCCAGTGGACCGCCTGGAGATTGAAACTTCCCTCCATTCTTCTCCTTCTCGTCTTTGGCTTTGCGCTGTCTCAATTTACGGGGACGCGTATCGATGACTATCTGGCCAACGAATCGGCGCTGCTGAGTTTGGTGGGATTTTTTGTGGCGGTCATTCTTTTCGAAGGAGGCCTGACGTTGAAAATCTCGGAACTTAAGGAGGCCGGAACGCCGGTCTTTCGGCTGTGCACCGTCGCGGTGGTGATCGCGTTCGGGCTGACCACCGTCGCGGCCCGGGTAAGCCTAGGTTATCATTGGCAAATTTGCGCGCTGCTTGGAGCGATCCTGGTCGTGACCGGTCCGACGGTGGTGGCGCCGCTTCTTCGTCTGATCAAACCCCGCCGCAAGGTGGCGTCGATTGTGAAATGGGAGGGCATTGTCGTCGATCCCATCGGTGCCGTTCTCGCGGTGCTCGTGTTCATCATTATCCAGCAAGGCGGACTGGAACAGGGCTGGGATAATGCGGCCATGGCAATTTTCAAGACCGTTGTAATCGGCATTGGAGTCGGCTGGTCGCTCGCCAAGCTCACGGAATACCTCATGGCAGAGCATCTCATTCCCGACTTCCTCGAAACGATGTTTTTCCTTGCTCTCATTGGAGTCGCCTTCGCGGGATCAAATGTCTTGCAGCATGAATCTGGCCTCCTCACCGTCACCGTGATGGGCGTGGCGCTGGCCAATCAAAAACGGGTCTCAGTTCGTCATATTCTCGAGTTCAAAGAAAACCTCCGCGTTCTCATCATCTCGCTGCTCTTCCTCATGCTTTCCGGCCGGATTGGGCTCGATGAACTTCAAGCGGTCTGGAAGAAAGGTCTCTTCTTCCTGGCTCTCCTCATTCTCGTGGTGCGACCGGTCTCAGTGTTTCTCTCCAATATCGGCTCGAACAAAACCTCTTTTCGAGAGCAGCTCTTTCTCGCCTTGCTCGCTCCCCGCGGGATTGTGGCTGCGGCGGTGACTTCGGTTTTTGCGCTCGAGATCTTGCACACCGCCGAGCACCACCCGGACAATAAAACCTACGCTGCTTTGGCTGCTGAAGCGGGGGAACTGGTACCACTTGTCTTCATCATCATTTTTGGAACGGTGACCTTTTACGGACTCCTTGCCGCGCCTTTGGCCCGCCGACTTGGGCTCTCCGATGGCAACCCGACCGGCATTCTTTTTGCCGGTGCCAATTCGTGGATCCGAGTGGTCGCCAAGGGGCTCGTTGCCGAAGGGCATCAAGTGCTTCTCCTGGATACCCAATACGAAAACATCGCCGCCGCCCGCCTTGAGGGACTCCGAGCGGTGCGGGCTAATATTCTCTCCGAATATGCCGAAGAAGAAATCGATCTTTCCGGCCTTGGTCATCTCGTTGCAGCAACCCCCAACAATGAAGTGAACTCGCTCGCGGCCCAGGAGTTTCAACACCAGTTTGGAAAGGCCAAGGTCTGGCAAATCACGCCACAGGACGTCGATGCCCATCATTCCAAAGCCGTTGCCAATCACATGCGCGGACGCTTCTGTTTCTTCGGCGGCCCCAAGCTCCGGGACCTCGGCTTGCTCGTTGCGAAAGGAGCGGTCATGAAAGCGACCCAACTCACCGAGAAATTCACTCTCGAGGATTTTCGCGAAATGCACAGCGAGGATGCCCTGATTCTTTTCCAGTCCGACGAAGAAAAAGGTCTCCGTCCTGTCATGGCAGATACCGAAGACATTGAGGGACCGACGACCATTCTATCCTTGGTTTTGGAAAAAGAAGACCCCACGCCAGTAGGATGAATTCCGGATACCACGGCCTCGAAGCCCTTTGGCACGACCTCTTTTGGAAGGCCGAGGAGGCGCCGAGCGAGATCGAGCTTCTCGATAATTTTCTGCAAAATCATGACGGGATGTCTCTCTATGTCGGGAGTGGTTCCGGGCGCCTTCTCGGGCCTTTGGTGGCGGCGGGGCATCAGCTAACCGGGTTGGAAATTTCCCCTGAAATGGTGACGCTTTCCCGTGAGAACTTTCCCGATATTTCCGTCATCGAGTCTTCCTGGCAGGAGCACGAGGCCGATGAGAAATATTCTTCCATCCTCATTCCCGCGTTCACCTTTCAGCTCTTCCCAGATCCGCAAAAGCAACTTCAGCGCCTTCGCGCGCAAACGGATCATCTTTACCTCACCCTCTTTTTCCCCTGGGCCGAAGTGACGGGAGATCTTCCGCAGAACGAATGGTATTTCGATCGTGGGATCCAGCTTCCCACCGGGGAAATGGGAGAGCTGGAAACGCGATATAAGATCAAGGAATCCACTGGCGCTCTCATCCGAAAGCATCGTTATACCCTGAAAGATAAAACCGGTGGGATCGTCCGACAGGAAGTGACCGAGCAAGCCCTTCGCTTCTTTCCCGATGCTTCTCTGAAAAAGCTCCTCAAGAATACCGGCTGGGAGATTGCGAAAGAAATCTACAATTTGGGGGAGTCAGAAGAGGACGATCTGGTCTACGTAGCGACGATGCATCTTCGTGGCTCTGTGTGAGGTCTGATCAGCCTCCCCCGACCCTTGACCTTTTCGCCCGCTCTGCCTAGCGTCCCGCCTTTAGCGCTATGAGCACTCCAGAAGGTAAATCCTACAAAGACACCCTGTTCCTGCCCAAGACAGATTTCCCTATGAAGGGAAACCTGACGGTCCGGGAACCGGCTCGACTCGAAAAGTGGAATTCTGAAGGTCTCTATTCGCGAATTATCGCCAAGCGCAAGGCTGAAGGCGCCCCGCGCTTCATCCTCCATGACGGCCCTCCCTTTGCCAATGGCGACGTCCACATGGGCACTGGCCTGAACAAGGTTCTCAAGGACTTCGTGGTGAAATCCAAAACGATGGCGGGCTTTGAAACGCCCTATATCCCGGGTTGGGATTGCCACGGGCTACCCATCGAATTCAAGGTGATGCAGGGCGACGATGCCCGCGACGTCGAGCCCGCCGAAATCCGCCGCCGCTGCGAAACCTTCGCGCGTGGCTGGATCGATACCCAACGCGAGTCTTTCAAACGTCTCGGCGTCTTTGGTGATTGGGACAATCCTTATCTCACTCTCAACCCCGACTACGAAGCGAATATCATCCGCACCTTCGCGTCTCTCATCGAGAAAGGCTGCATCTATCAGTCGAAGAAACCGGTCCAGTGGTCCTACGGTGCCAAGACCGCTCTCGCTGAAGCCGAAGTGGAATATCAGGACAAAAAGTCGACCGCCGTCTTCGTGGGTTTCGACCTCGCCGACGGTCCCGATTCCGTCCCGGACGGCACCAGCATCGCGATCTGGACCACCACTCCGTGGACCCTCCCTGCCAACCTCGGTATCGCAGTGCATGAGCGCTTTGTCTACACTATCGGAAAATACTCCAATGGCAAAACGATCATCGTAGCCCGCGATCTCCTCTCCGACTTCCAGGAGAAGACCGGCCTCACCCTTGAAGAAGACCTCGGCGAGATCAAAGGCTCCGAGCTCGAAGGCCATCAGGCCCAGCATCCTTTCCTCGATCGCACTTCCAAGATCATCCTTGCTCCCTTCGTCACCACCGAATCGGGAACCGGTGCGGTGCACATCGCTCCCGGTCACGGTGCGGACGACTACGTGGTCGGCCAGCAGAACGGACTCGAAGTTCTCAGCCCAGTCGACGACGACGGCAAGTTCACCGACGAATGCGGCCTGCCCGATCTCGTCGGGGTGCACGTCTTCAAGGCGAACCAATCCATCGTCGAATTGCTTCAGGAAAAAGGCGCCCTCCTCGGCGAGGAAACCTACGAGCACAGCTACCCGCATTGCTGGCGTTCCAAGACCCCCATCATCTTCCGCGCGGTCGAGCAATTCTTCATCTCCATCGACCAACTCCGCGGAAAAGCCCTGAGCGAAATCGATCAAGTCGAGTGGCTTCCCAAGTGGGGCCGTAACCGCATCTATGGCACGGTCGAATCCCGTCCCGACTGGTGTATCTCCCGTCAGCGTACCTGGGGCGTGCCGCTTCCGGTCTTCTTTGATAGCGACGGCGAGCCCATCGTCTCCGCCGAGCTTGCAAAGAAGGTCGCCGATCTCGTCGAGAAAGAAGGCACCAACGTTTGGTTCGAAAAATCCGACGCTGAACTCGCCGAGCTCTTCGGCCTTCCCGAAGGTTCTACGAAGTGCCGCGACACCCTCGACGTCTGGATCGACTCGGGTTCCAGCCACGTCGGCGTTATGGATGCTCATCCCGAACTCAGCTGCCCGGCCGATCTCTACCTTGAGGCTACCGACCAGCACCGCGGATGGTTCCAGAGCTCGCTCATGCTCTCCGTCGGAGTGCGTGACAAGGCTCCCTACAAGACCGTTCTCACCCACGGCTTCGTCGTCGATACCGAGACCGGTAAGAAGACTTCCAAATCCGACGCTAAGAAAAAGGGCAAGCCTACCGACGCCGCGCACTTCTACGACAAGTACGGCGCCGACATTCTCCGCCTTTGGGTCTCCTCTGTCGATTGGCAGAATGAAGTGCCCTTCAGCGAAGCTCTTTTCACCCAAGTCAGCCAGCCATACCGCCAGTTCCGGAACACCTTCAAGATCCTCCTGGGCAATATGCGCGACGAACAAGTCAGCGAGCCTGCTGAACTTCCCCTGATCGACCAGTGGATTATGGAACGCCTTCAAGTCGTGATTGGTGAAGTGCGCGAGGCCTACGAAAAGTATGACTTTCGTAAAGCCTTCTCAACGATGAGTCAGTTCGCTTCTTCCGATCTGAGCGCCCACTACATCGACATCACCAAGGACCGCCTCTACTGCGATGCGGAGGGTTCCGAGCGCCGCAAGGCGAGTGTTTGGGTAATGGGTCAGATCTTCGATGCTTTGGTTAAACTCCTCGCGCCTGTTCTCGCCTACACCACCGAGGAGGCCTGGGAACACGCCGGGCGCGAAGGTAGCATTCATGAACAGGATTTCCCCGAAGTGAATGCCAAATACGCTGGGACCGAAGCCACTGACAAAGTGGCCAAACTTCTCGAAGTGAAAGCCGTGATGCAGACCGCGATCGAGGAGAAGGTGCAAGCCAAGGAGTTCAAGAAGAACAACGAAGCCAATGTCCTCCTCTCAGTTCCCGCGAATCATCCCTCGCTCGAACTTCTCAAGGATTCGGAGTTCGCCAAAGAGTTCTTTATCGTCAGTGAAGTGAACGTGGTCGAAGGAGAAGCGCTCGCCGCGACGGTATCTGCCACCGGTTATCAAATGTGCCCCCGCTGCCGTCGCTACGAGCCCGCCGTCAACGACGAAGGCCTCTGCCAACGCTGTGCAGATGCAGTATCCTGATTGGGAGCGTGGGGTTTCAGCCCTTCGTCAGGTTTTGATAGGGAGAGTGCTCTATCGATCTCGCCTCTTGGTCTCTTTGTAGATTTTCTCGAAGCCGGGGTATTTTTTCCATTCTTTGAAACGTTTTTGGTAGCGCTTGTCGGAGGTCCAGAATTTGGGTTGGGGGACGGAGTCGGGATCGAAGTCCCCAGGGTAGTCTTTGCCAGCGATGCTGTCTTCGACAGATTGATACCACTTGAGGTAGTGGGCGGTCATCTTTTGGAACTGTTCTGTTGATTCTTTCGAGATGTCCCTGGCTTCGCCGGGGTCGGTGGCGAGATCGTAGAGAGCGAATGCATTCTTCTGCACGTTCGAGGCGACCAACTTGAAGTTGTTGTCGACGAGAGCTCCTTTGGTCTGGTAGCGGAAAGGGATGGCGTTTTCGCGTCTTTTGAGATCCTTGGTGAAGAGAGCTTTGAGTGATTCTCCGTCGACGGGTTTGAGAAAGTTATCTTGGGGAAGGCCGAGGAGGTCGGCGATTGTTGGGAAGATATCCATCGTCGAGGAAGGGTATTTCGTGATGCGAGGTTTGATTCCGGCGGGCCATTCGAGGATGGCGGGGACGCGCAGGCCGCCTTCGTAAACAGTGCCTTTGTTGCCGCGGAGATTACCCACGGTGGTGGGCTTGATTTTGGGAAGCCCGCCGTTGTCGCTGCAGAACCAGACCATGGTGTTGTCGGCGATGTCGAGATCGCGGAGGGCCTTGCGGAGAACCCCGACACTGCGGTCGAAGGCGACGAGCTCGGCGTAGTGCCTTTGGCTATTTTTATCGAGACCCTTAAAGGGTGCGATGTCCTCCTGGCTTGCTTCGAAAGGGGAGTGTGGAGATCCATCCCAGATTACAGCGAGGAAGGGCTTCTCGGCATCCTTTTGTTTTGTGATGAAGGAGAGGGCTTGGTTGACGATGATCTCAGACGAGTCGCCTTTGAATTGATGCACACCCTGGGCCGAGCCCATGAGCGGATCGAGATCGAAGAAGTTGGTCACGGTCATCCAGGTCTCGAATCCAAACCCTTTGGGACCGTAGGGATCCTCGTCTAGAATGGGAGCCCCGGGACCACGAAGGCCGTTGAGGTGCCACTTGCCGAAGTGGCCGGTGGCGTAGCCTGCTTGTTTGAGAGCGGAGGCGATGGTTTTTTCCTGAAGACGGAGGGCGTGCCCGTGACTGGGAACGCCGGTGCGGTTGTTGGCTCGGCCGGTGAGGACGGAGGCGCGGGTCGGAGAGCATACGGGAGCCCCGGCGTAGAAGCGATCGAAGCGTAGTCCATTGGCCGCCATGGCATCGAGGTTGGGAGTCTTGAGAACGGGATGCTTGTAGTAGCCGGTTTGCCCCCATCCCTGATCATCGGTCATGATGAGGATGATGTTGGGCTTTGGGCTGGTCTGCGGCGGGCTTTGAGCCAAGAGCCACGAGCTTTGGAACAGGAGAAAAAGGAGTGTGAGAGATTTCATTTTTTAGCGAGGGTTAGAATACTCGATTCCAACGCTGCTCGTATCAAGGATGTTTCCTGATGGCTCGCTAGGCGCGAGGGCAGATGGATGGTGGAGAAAGGTGGGTTCTGGTGCGGAATGTCGACTGGGACGTTGACGTATTTGGAGAAATCATTACGAGTCTCCGGTGAGAATATGAAGCAACTGATCCTTTTCACTCTCTTCCTCCTGGCCCGACTGGATGGTGCTGAATCTCCGCCGCGGCCGAATATCATCCTCCTGATGGGGGATGACCATGGTTGGGAAGAAGTGGGTTACAACGGGCATCCTTATCTCAAGACGCCCTTTCTTGATGAGATGGCGGCCTCGGGGTTGCGACTCGATAATTTCTACGCCCAACCGGCTTGCTCCCCTACCCGGGGTAATGTCCTGACTGGTCGGCATCCCAATCGCTACGGAACCTTTTCTCCCGGTTGCTCGCTTCGGCCCGAGGAGATCACGGTGGCTGATCTTCTGAGCAAGGCGGGATACGGGACAGGGCATTTTGGGAAATGGCATGTTGGCCCGGTGAAGAAAGAATCGCCCACCAACCCAGGCGCGATGGGCTTTGATGAATGGCTATCCCACGATAATTTCTTCGAGATGGATCCTGTCTTCTCCCGTAACGGGGGAGCGCCCAAAAAATTCTACGGCGAAAGTTCGGAAATTCTCATCGATGAAGCGATCAACTATATCGAGAAGCAGAAAAGTGGGGAGGCTCCTTTCTTCACCGTCATTTGGTTTGGCTCTCCGCACGAACCGTATAGCGGATTGGAAACCGACCTGGCCCTTTATCGTGATCTCCCCAAAGAGTTTGCGCCGGGAGAGGTGAGTTTAACTTCCAACAAAACTGGGTCGCGAGTCAAGAGACCGCAGCGTGAGGTCTTGATCGAGCGCTTTGCGGAAATCACCGCGATGGATCGATCGATTGGGAAATTGCGTAATGCTCTCAAAACACTCGGCCTGCGGGACAATACCTTGCTATGGTATTGCGGTGATAATGGCACCCCTCCAAGTGGCTTAACGAAGTCACGTTTTCGTGGTGTGAAGGGAAAGGTTTACGAGAACGGGATTCGTGTTCCCGGAGTGATTGAATGGCCCAATGGGATTTCGAAGCCTCGCACATCGAGTGTGAATTCTGTGACCTCTGATATCCTGCCGACCTTGTGTGCGCTGGCTGGTGCAAAGACGCCGAAGGTGCCTTTGGATGGTGTTAATCTCGTTCCGGTTTTTAATGGAGAGATGAAAAAGCGTGGCGAAGCGATCGAGTTTTGGAACATTCGCGGAATGGGTTCGGGCAAGCCTTACCTCGATCCGGAGCTTCAGAAAGGAACCACTCCTTTGGTGAAGAAGATGGGAAATATTTTCACGCGAAATTTTCGGAACGATCATTACGAGAAAATCAGGGAGAAGGATTTCCTGGGAGCGCGCGCGATTCTGACGGATGACTTCAAGTTGATTATTGATGGAGGGAAGGGAACGGGGGATGAACTCTTCGATCTCAAGAAAGACCCTGGGGAGAAAAATAATATTGCCGGAGAGAATCCGGATGTTGTGGAGAAATTGACGAAGCAGTTGCGTGGCTGGCAGGAGAGCGTGTTGAAGAGCCTGACGGGAAAGGATTATAAGTAGCTTTCGTATTTCACAGGGCCTCTTTCCCTTGAGGATGAGGCTGCTATTTGGCAGAGGAGGATACCACTTTGCCGTCGATGATAACATGCGTGGTATGAGTGGTGGTTTCCAAGGGGTCGCCATCGAAGAGGGCGAGGTCGGCGTCGTGGCCTTTTTGGAGGGAGCCGATTTTTTGACTGAGCCCGAGGATTTGTGCGGGATAGAGGGTGCAAGCGGCGAGGGCGATTTCTTGAGGCAGTCCGTAGGCGGCGGCGAGGGCGGCTTCGAAGTGGACCACGCGGGTTTTTGGAACGTATTTTTCGTAGCCGGATTGGAAGGCGAAGGGGATGCCTTTTTTGTAGAGTTGGGCGGCGAGGGTGAAGGTCATGTTTTCTAGGTCGCCGTAGGGGCGGGCCATGGTGGGGTGGACGATGACGGCAATGCCGGCCGCTTTGATTTCGTTGAGGAGGAGGTAGGCTTCGGAAGCGCCATCGAGGATGAGATCGAAGCCAAATTCTTCGCGAAGGCGAAGGGCGGCGGCGATGTCCTGATGACGGTGGGCGTTGATGAGGAGCGGAGTCTTTTTGTTCAGAACATCGACGAGGGTTTGCAGCTTGATGTTACGGGGAGGGGCGTCTTTCTCGGGATCATCATTGGCTTTGGCAATCTTGGTGGCGTGGGTCCGGGCTTTGAGGAACTCGGCGCGGAGGAGGGCGATCGCTTTGGAGCGGGTGCCAGGGGATTTGCTGAGAGCTCCCTTTCCGAGAGTGGCGGCGACGGCGGAGGTGGGAGCGAGGGTGTCCTTGATCGAGGTGATGGATGGGACGTTGGTTTTGACGACCATGAGCTGGCCGGAGATGAGCGTTCCGGGGGAGTGGCCGGTGTGGAGAGTGGTGACGCCGAGATCACGGATCCACTTCACGAGCGGATCGCGTCCGTTGTAGGCATCGATGGCGCGGAGTTCGGGTTGGATGGGCGCGGATTTATCGAGTTGTTCTTGGTCGTGTTGGGGGGAGTTGAGAATGCCGGAAAGTCCGACGGTAGTGTGGGCGTCGATGATGCCAGGAGTGGCGACTTTAGCAGTGATGGTTTGATAGCCGTCGGGGATTTTAAGGTTGCTACCGACAGCCTGGATTTTTCCGTCGGGTCCGCAGAGGACGATGGCATTCTTGATCGGCTTGAGGTCGCCGGTCATGGGGAAGAGGAGATCGGCTTTGACCGCGATTTGGGCGGAGGCAGCCGTTGCGGTCAAAAGGAAGAAAAGAGATTTGATCATGACGAAAAGAAAGTTGGATTAACGATAGAAGCAGCAGCCAGCGGCTTTGCGGTTGTGTCCGGCGCCGTAGCCGCCCTCGGCGAAGAGGCGGTCTTGTTCGTTGGCGAGGTCGAAAACTTTGGTGCCTTCGATGTGGGTTTCGAGGACGCGGGTGTAGATGGAGAAGGGGTCGCCAGAGAGCATGACGAAGTCGGCTTGTTTACCGGGCGCGAGCGAGCCAGTGGATTTGTCGAGGTCGAGCATTTTGGCGCCGGCGAGGGTGAGGCCTTCGAGGGCTTTCTCCCGGGACATTCCAGCCCGGACGCCGATGGCGGCATTGCGGAGGAACCAGCGGGAGTCGTTGATGGGATCGTCGGTGTGGAAAGCGGTGAGGACGCCGCGTTTTTCGAGCTCGGCTCCGTTTTTCCATTCGAAGTCGCGGGCTTCGAGTTTGCCGCCGGGTGAGTCGAGGAAGATGATGGAGCACGCCACATCGGCGGCCGCAATTTCGTCGGCCACTTTCCAGGCCTCGGAGACGTGGTGGAGGACGACTTTGAAACCGAACTCTTCCTTGAGGCGAAGGACAGTCAGGATGTCATCGTGACGGTGGGTGTGATGATGGACGGTGCGTTTTCCGTCGAGGATGTCGGCGAGAGTTTCAAGGGCGAGATCGCGTTCGAAGGGTTTCTCGGGATCAGCTTCGGCGCGCTTTATTTGGTAGGCTTGTGCGTCGAGGAATTTTTGGCGCACGAGGGCCGCCGATTTTCCACGAGTGCCGGGGAAGGGACCGGATTCGCGGATGGAATTGGTGCCGTTAGCCATCTTGACCCCTCCGGCGAGCGAGCCGTCGGTGCGTTGGATGGTGAGGTCTTCCACGGTGTTTCCTCTGCGGAGTTTGAGGTAGATCGTTTGGCCGGAAAGGAGATGGCCGGAGCCGGACATGAGGTTGACGGTGGTGATGCCACCGGCGCGGGCTTTATCGATGGAGGTGTCACGGACGTCGATGGAATCCATAACACGGACTTCGGGTTGGATGGGCGATGAGCTATCGCCTCCGGAGACTTGACCAATGTGGGAGTGGGTGCAGATCAGGCCGGGGATGATGGTCTTTCCGATGCAATCGATTTGCTCGGCATCGGCGGGAATGTCAACTTTCTCGGAGGGTCCAACTGAGATGATGGTGTCGCCTTTGATAAGGAGAGTGCCTTTTGCGATCTTGCCCGAGGAGACCGGGTAGATCGTGGCGTTTGTGTAGGCCTTGATCTTTGGAGCCGGATCGGATTTCGAAGAATCCTGAGCGGAAGAAAAGAGTAGCAGTCCGGCGAGAGGGGCCAGGGCGAGAAAGAGGAGCTTGCGGGTTCGCATGGCGTGAGACTGCAGGTTGAATTATGAAGAGTGAAGGCTGAATCCCGAGAGTTGTCTCTTTCCGGGATCTGAAATAGAACGATGGCAGATGATGAAAGCGATTCAGTTTATTCGGAATAGCAGTGAGGCGGGAGCTGCCGTTGATGTTGAGTTGCCGCTGCCAGTGGCGGGGGGGCATGATCTCTTGGTGAAGATCGAGGCCATTGCGATGAATCCAGTGGACTACAAAGTGCGTCCGGCTGAGGGAGCTGATCCGAAGACGCTGGGATTTGATGCCGCGGGTACGGTGGTAGGTGTTGGTAATGATATCACTCTCTTCGCGGAAGGTGATAAGGTTTACTTTGCAGGAGATGTCACGCGTCCGGGGACGAATGCGGAGTATCAGTTGGTGGATGAGCGCATCGTGGCGAAGCGCCCTGCGACGCTCGGTGCGGTGAAGAGTGCGGCGCTTCCATTGACAGCTCTCACGGCTTGGGAATCGTTGTTTGATCGACTTGGAATTGATTTTGATAACGCGAACGGAAATGCTGGAAAGTCGCTTCTCATTATTGGAGGCGCTGGTGGTGTGGGATCGATGGCCATGCAATTGGCGAAGCTGGCGGGCTTGACGGTAATCGCGACGGCTTCGCGTTCTGAGAGTAGTGAGTGGTGTCGAAAACTTGGAGCTGACTACATTATCAATCATCACGGAGACATGCCGGAGCAGGTTCGGGAGTTGGGCTTCGAGACCGTGGACTATATCGCGAACTTTAATGAGGTCGACAATGTCTGGGAGGCCATGGGCGAGATGATTGCACCGCAAGGGAGCCTTGTCTTGATTACCGGGCACCATAGTCATCTCGACATAGCGGGATCCTTTAAGATGAAGAGCGTGAGGGTTTGTTGGGAGTTCATGTTTACTCGTTCGATGTTTGGAACCGACGATCTCATCGAGCAGCATGAGATCCTCAAGCAAGTGGCAAAGTTGGTCGATGAAGGAAAGATCATCGCGACTGCTAACGAAACACTCAGCCCGATCAATGCGGAAAATATTCTCGAGGGACACCGTAAGCTTGAGGCCGGATCGTCGATTGGGAAACTTGTCATTTCAGGTTGGGAGTAAAATCATTACAAAGAGATCCATGTCCAAACTCACCATTGTAGCCAACATCTTCGCCAAGGCCGGAAAGATTGGTTTTGTGAAAGCCGAACTGCTGAAACTGATCGAGCCCACGCGTGCGGAAGAGGGCTGCCTCAATTACGATCTTCATCAGGATTTTGAAGATCCGAGGCATTTCCTTTTCTACGAAAACTGGGAGTCACGCGAACTTTGGCAAGCCCACATGAAAGCTCCGCACATCGCGGAATTAAAGGCGGCCACGGAAGGGGCGATTGAGGAAGTGGTTCTCAATGAGATGTCCCAGATTGGGTAGGAGTTCTGAAAACCTTCGGCTGCTCAGGTTTCAGCGATTCAGCTTTCTAATACCTATCCTCAAATCTCAACCGCCGGGCGATGTCTGCCAATCGATAAATAGCGAGTTCTGGAAGAGGGCCATGGTGCCTCTGGAGGGGGTGTCAGTGGAGTTCCTCCATCGTTTTGACTGCTACGGCGGACAAGCCTCTTCTCTAGTTTAGATGAGATTGTGATGCTCTTGCAACGGAGTCACTGTGAATTCGCTGTCTTGCAATGAGCGGATGGCTTTGACAGAGGCTTCGGCGGCGCTGAGGTTGGTGCAGTGACTGATCTTGTGCTGCACGGCACTGGAGCGGATTTTGATTTCGTCCTCGCGAGCCTCGTGGCCGCTTGGAGTGTTGACGATGAAGTCGATGTCGCCGTTTTTCATCATGTCGATGACGTTGGGGCGCTTTTGCTCGGCGAGTTTGTAGAGACGGTTCACTTCGATGCCTTCGGCTTCGACGCGTTTGAAGGTGCCACCGGTGGCGTGGATCTTGAAGCCGAGGTTGACGAGGTCTCTTGCGATGGTGACAGCGCGGTCTTTATCGCGGTCGTTGACGGAGAAGAAGACGTTGCCTTCCTTGGGTAGCGGGTTGAAGGCGCTGATCTGGGCCTTGGCGTATGCCATGCCGAGGTCTTGGTCGGCTCCCATGACTTCGCCGGTGGATTTCATTTCCGGTCCGAGAACGATGTCGATGCCGGGGAAGCGGCCCCAGGGGAAGACGGCTTCTTTTACGCAGAAGCACGGGGGCATGGTCTCTTCGGTAAAGCCGAGGTCAACGAGCTTTTTACCAACCATGATCTTGGCGGCGAGCTTGGCGAGCGGGATACCGATGGACTTGGAGACGAAAGGCACGGTGCGGGAGGCCCGTGGGTTGACTTCGATGACGTAGAGTTCGTCGTCTTTGACCGCGAACTGGATGTTCATGAGGCCGCGAACTTCGAGTTCCTTGGCGAGGGCTTTCGCTCCGACAAGGATTTCGTTTTTGATTTTGTCACTGAGCGAGAAGGCCGGGATGACGCAGGCGGAGTCGCCCGAATGGATGCCGGCTTGCTCGATGTGTTCCATGATGGCTCCGACCACTGAGGTGTCGCCGTCGGAGATACAGTCGACGTCAACTTCGGTGGCGTTCTCGAGGAAGCGGTCGACGAGGATGGGACGATCGGGGGCGATGTCGGTGGCGTTCTTGATATAGGTGCGAAGTTCGTCGTCGCTGTAAACGATCATCATACCGCGTCCGCCAAGGACGAAGCTGGGGCGGACGAGAACAGGGAAGCCAATGCGGTCTGCAATGGCGACGGCTTCGTCTTCAGAGACCGCGGTGCCGGCTTCGGCTTGCTTGAGGCCGATCTTGTCGAGGAGGGCGGAAAAGAACTTGCGGTCCTCGGCGAGTTCGATGGACTTGGGAGAGGTGCCGATGATGGGGACGCCGTGCCGTTCGAGATCGGCGGCAAGGTTGAGCGGAGTTTGACCCCCGAACTGGACGATGACGCCGTCGGGTTTTTCTTGATCGCAGATGTTGAGAACGTCCTCGAGAGTGAGGGGTTCGAAGTAAAGCTTGTCCGAAGTGTCGTAGTCTGTGGAGACGGTTTCGGGGTTGGAGTTGACCATGACGGATTCGTAGCCGAGCTCGCGGAGGGCGAAGGAGGCATGGACGCAGCAGTAATCGAATTCGATTCCCTGGCCGATGCGGTTCGGGCCACCGCCGAGGATGACGATTTTCTTGGCGTCGGATTCGCGGGCTTCGTTTTCGTCGCCGTAGGTCGAGTAGTAGTAAGGCGTGGCGGCTTCGAATTCCGCAGCGCAGGTATCGACGAGGCGGTAAGTCGGGATGATGCCTTTTTCTTTTCTTTCGGCGCGAACGTCGTCTTGAGAAATGTCACGTGCGTGGGCGATTTGGACGTCGGAGAAACCGAGCTTCTTAGCGCGGCGGAGGTCGAGGTTGGCGAGGTCGTTCCCTTCTTGTACAATGATACGCATGTTCTCAAGGAACCACGGATCAATTTGGGTGGCGTCGAAGATTTCCTCGATGGTCCAACCTTGTTCAAAGGCAACCTTGAGCCAGAAGATACGCTCGGCGTTGGGGACGATGAGCTTCCGCTCAATCTGCTCGCGGGTCGCCTCAGGATCTTTTCCGTCGAAGCCGAAGCCAAAGCGTCCGGTCTCGAGTGAGCGGAGAGATTTTTGGAGAGATTCTTTAAAGGTGCGTCCGATGGACATGGCTTCACCGACGGCCTTCATGGAAGTGGTGAGAACGGGATCGGCGGTGGGGAATTTTTCGAAAGTGAAGCGGGGAACCTTGGTGACGACGTAGTCGATGGAAGGTTCGAAGCTGGCGGGAGTTTCGCGGGTGATGTCGTTGGGGAGTTCGTCAAGGGTGTAACCGACGGCGAGCTTGGCGGCGATCTTGGCGATGGGGAACCCGGTGGCTTTGGAGGCGAGCGCGGAGGAGCGGCTCACGCGCGGGTTCATTTCGATAACGATGCAGCGGCCGGTCTTTGGGTCGACTGAGAACTGGATGTTGGATCCGCCGGTTTCCACGCCGATTTCGCGGATGACGGCGAAGGAAGCATCGCGCATGATTTGGTATTCGCGATCGGAGAGAGTCTGGGCGGGAGCGACCGTGATGGAATCGCCGGTGTGGACGCCCATCGGGTCGAGGTTTTCGATGGAGCAAATGACGACGCAGTTGTCGGCGTGGTCACGCATGACTTCCATTTCGTATTCCTTCCAACCGAGAAGGCATTCCTCGACGAGAACTTCGGTAGTGGGTGAGAGGTCGAGTCCGCGGTGGACGATGGTTTCGAATTCCTCCTTGTTGTAGGCGATGCCGCCGCCGGTACCGCCGAGGGTGAAGGCGGGGCGGATGACGAGGGGCATGGAGCCAATGTCGGCTGCGATTGCTTTCGCTTCCTCCATCGAGTGGGCCACACCGGAGACGGGGAGGTCGAGGCCGATCTTGATCATGGCGTCTTTGAAACGCTGGCGGTTTTCGCCTTTGTCGATGGCGTCGGCATTGGCGCCGATCATGCGGACGCCGTGTTTGTCAAGAGTGCCGGCCTCGAAGAGCTCGATGGAAACGTTGAGGGCGGTTTGTCCGCCGAGGGTGGGGAGAAGGGCATCGGGCTTCTCCTTGATAATGATTTTTTCGATGGATTCGGGCGTGATGGGCTCGATGTAGGTCCGCTCCGCGAATTGCGGGTCGGTCATGATGGTAGCCGGGTTGGAATTGACCAAGACAACCTCGTATCCTTCTTCGCGGAGGGCCTTGCAGGCCTGGGTGCCGGAATAGTCGAATTCGCATCCCTGCCCGATGACAATGGGGCCTGCTCCGACGACGAGAATTTTTTTGATGCTAGTATCCTTGGGCATGTTTTTAGAGCGGTGTGGCTAAAACTTCGTGTATCTGCCAAGGGGGGGAGGTTTTGTAAAGCCCCTTCGCTTTAAATGGGGCGAGAGTGTCTGGATTGGCAGAGTTGGCTTTGAGCCGGGAGCTTCGATCGGTGGTCTTTCCTCGTTGAGGAGTCAGAGGGCAATTTGGGAGAAATTGCGATTGTGAGGGAGAAAATTGAGGAAGTTGCTCATGGGGCGAAGAGGGGTTAGAGTTTTCTCGTTCGAAGGATTGAGAGGGCGATTATGGGCATTTTAAAGAAACCGGCGACCTGGGTGGCGGAGAAGATTGCTGATGTCTTGCTTGGCGGGGATGTATTGGCGCCGGAGCGGGAGGGGACACAGATTGATTGGCAGGTGATGGAGATTGAAAAGCCGCGAAAGTCGCTGACGGCGGGGATTCCGAGGATTCAGTTGGAATTGGCGATCGGAGCGGCGAATCGGCGTTTGGAGGAGAAAATGGACGCGGAGGGCTGCCGGGCTTTGATCAAGCGGGCTCCGGAGATCGAGACGGGGGAAATGATGGCGGTGAAGCTGGGAGAGTCGTGCTCACTGACGATTGAGGGCCGGGACGGGAAATTGCTTTGGCTGGAATTGGTGGGAAGCGGAACGATGAATGATTTTTTTTGGGATGAGATCCTGGGACGGGCCAGTGAGGTGGGGAGACCTGATGAGATAGAGAAAAGGCCGCACTCCGGAGAGGGCGGCCTTTGAAAAGAAGTGATGAGAAGAGGCTTACTATTTCTCTCCACCGCCGCAGCTTCCGCAGCAGGATTTCTTCTCAGTGGAGCAATCTCCGCAGCAGCTTCCGCCGGTGGAGGCACAAGAAGCGAGGGCGAAGGCCGCTCCGGCGGTCAGTAGGATGATGAATTTTTTCATAATAGCTGGTTTCGTTGTTGGGAACCTGTCCCGAGATAAGTTTCATCAATTTTTGGAATTAATCAAGTCTTGACTTGAATTTGCACGTTTTAGGGGAAAGAGAGCATGCTAGCGTGGGGCGTCGAACTTTTCCCCCATGGACGGGTGTTTTTCCTCATAAGCTCATCATTCGACGCCTTGGCGAGCTTCTTATCGCTGATACACCCGCAGGCGGACGAAGAACTTGCTTACATCCGTAGCCGCTTCTGGAGTGCGCAGGGTGAATGTGGAGGTGCCGTCGCCGTTGTGGGTTTCGTCCTCGTGCTCAAGGGTTTCTCCGGTGGGCGTCCAGGTCACCATGTCGGTGGACACTTCGACGACGACGAGGGCATCATCGGCGGCGAGGTTTTTGGGGAAGCTCACGGTGAAGCGGCCGTTGGAGTCGACACTTGAGGTGATGATTTGTCCGCCGAAGACGAGGTCGCTCGTGCCGTAGGCGTATTCTGCGAAGGCATTGAGTCCGTCGCCATCGTTGTCGATAGTTCTGTCTCCGGTGCCGAAGGGGGCGGCGTCGCTGCTGCCGGCGCTTCCGGCGGCATCAACGCTGGCGCGCCAATTGACAGCGTCATCATGGTTGGGATTTGAGATGGGAGCGATGAGGACGAGGCTTGGGCCATCGCCATCCGCAGTTTCGGGCCAAGGGTATTTGTCATTGTAGGTGAAGTTACGAATATCTCCTCCGAAGCCCATCAGGATGATTTGCTCACCGCTGCCGGAGAGGCCTGAGTCGTTAGCGAATTCTCCGGCGATGAGACTGGAGACTCCCAAGCCGTAGCGATGTTCGAAGGCGGCCTGATCGCGGACCACGAGAACGCGCTCGCCGGGAGGGAGAACCGTGATGGCGGAGCCAACGAAGGAGAAATCGATCCCGTCGGTGAAGCTGACATTGGTCAGGTCGAGGATGTTGCCGGAGATGTTGAGGAGCTCCAGGTATTCGAATTGGTTGTTGTTGGTAAAGCCGGCGTTGATTTCGTCCGGTGTGGGTTCGTCCGGCTGATACATGATCTCGGAGATGACGAGATTGGTTGGGCCGGCAAGGTCGGCACCGATGACGAAGGTGGCAGAAGTGGGGGCACCCCATTGGGCACCATCGTAGGCCCGGGCGGTGACGGTAGTGGTTTCGTTCAGCGTGACGATGCTTCCGTTGAACGAGCTCGTAGAAGGGGTCCCTCCTGGAGCGCGGGGGTCACTGCCATCCGCAGTGTAGTAAACACCACCCTGAGGCGCGGTCATGTTGAGCTGAAAGCCATTCGCAACGATGCCTCCGTTCTGGCTGAAGGTCGGAGGGCTGGAGAATTGGTCGTCGATCCATTCGGAGCGGGCTTTGAGCCACCCTTTGAGGTGCGAAATTTGGCGGTTCCAGCCGGTTCCTTCGGTGGCAAAGTTGGTTCCCGAGATGGAATTGACATTGAGAGCGGTCCATTTGTTAAAGTTGCGGACCTGAGCTTCGGAGAGTTCGGCGGCCATGTCGTCGACGATGGCGCCGAGGTTGGATTGCGAGAATTTGTCACTTCTCAGAGCGTACCACCGGTCGATGACTTTTTGGAAGACATCGGGCCTGGAAGTCTTAAGCTGGGGATCGGACATATTGCGAGTACCATCATCTGAGGGTTCAAATCCGAATAGCAGTCCAAACCACTCGAATTGGAGGTCAAACCAGGTCGAGCTGGTGTCATCGGTGTC
>PBTU01000152.1 GCA_002729295.1 Verrucomicrobiales bacterium
AGGCTTTCTCCTTCTCAGCCGGCGATTGAATCCGCTCGACACTCGAGCTCATCAGATTAATACGGCGACGGTCAGCCTCGTTGGAAATCATGCTAATCACCGCTTGATCCTTAACAAAAGGATCTCTGATCATCGAAACGAGGGAATCAAAAGAAAAGGTGCTTCCCTTCGACTGCACACTGGCAAGCCGGGCCAGCGCAACATCTCTAAGCCGGGTATTCTCAATACGATTGATCAAGGAAATTGCTCCGTCCGAATCACCACGACTCGCCAGAATTGAAGCCACTTTGCTGAAAGCAGCATATCGATCAGAGGTCTCGCCTATCATGGACAAAGTTTCCATCACTTCCGGTAGCTCGAGGAGGCGAGCCTCGGCCTCTGCAATACTACTATAGGCCAGACCCTTGGCCCTGGAGTCCTTCAGGCTAATGGCAATTTCACGAGCTTCTTCAAATCTCCTGAGGCGGGAAAACGCTTTCACCAATTCAGCTTTTGCCCGACCACGATGGCTCTCGACCGAAATCCGCGCAATCAGCTTCTTGGCTGAATCGAGAAAATTGGCCAAGACCAAATACTTAACAACCTCTCTCATCGCCATGGATGCTTCAACTTGATTGTCAGGGTCCTGGGCAAGCCGGGCCGCCCTCAAAAACCAATATCTCGCGGCCTCCTCATCGCCCGCCCGCTTGAAAGCCAGCGCAACGACCGAGAGATCCGACCAAGGAGTTTTCGAAAAAAGAGCTTTCTCAGCCGCTTCCAAAAGGAGACGACGACGAATCCCCGTCATTTTCCCACCGGACTCCTTCGTGAGCGAGGAGGATTCCACATCATCGGACATTAGGGACTTGGGGGAATCTACCGGACTCTTTCCCAAAATTGCCTGATCCGATACATCGACACGAGGTGTGGAGGCATCCTGACGGGCCTCGTTCGCAACCAATTCAGCCAAATCAGCACCCCCTCTCTCTGCGTTTCGTTCGCCAATCACCCGGAATCGACCAGTTGCCCCAACAACGGAAATACCATCAGCCAGACCCTCATCTCTTGACGCAAACATCAATACGACCAGCCCCACCACCAAGGCCGTAGAAATGTTCATAAGAACATTTAAATTGAGAGATGGTTGGTTGGTATTCATTGTCCTGACCGGACCACGAGCTACGCCCCCGAATGTTAATAACTTTCAGATACCTAAAATATTAACGTTCTAGCAGTTGGCTTACCGAAGAGAAAAGTCTAGGCTACCGCCCTTGAATCGCTCTTCGCTCATAAGCCGCTTCCTTCCTACCGTTCTTCTGGCCCTGGCCGGAGCAGCAGCGTCCGGAGTTTTGGCTCCGCATGAAAAGAGCGCCGTCTTGGACCACCTGGCTGGATTCCCCGATTCCCATGCGTTCGCACACTACATGCGACCAGCCGTTCTTTCGGCAATGTGCTTCATCCCCGCGATGATCGCTTTATACTACTCTCTTGTCAGAGCCTTGGACCGCTACCTGATCAGGCAGTTCCTTATATCCTTCGCCCTCTGCTTCGGCGGACTATACGGAGTCTGGGGAATACTCGACCTGACCGAAAACATTTCGGAATTTCAAAAGAGCGACGACACCTGGGGCTTGGTGGGACATTACTATCTCATCACCTTTGCTCCGGTATTCGTACAAATGGCTCCCTTTGGCCTACTTCTGGCTCTCCTTCATTCCCTTGGAAAACTTTCCAAAGCCCAGGAAGTGGTCTCAATGATTCAAACCGGTCACGGCATCGCCCGACTCATTCTGCCCCTTGCTGTGATTGGAATCTTCGCCAGTCTGGCCTGCCTTGGCTTCAACTACCAATGGGCTCCTTGGGCACAGGAATACAAGGATACCTTAATCGATGAGGCTGACTCAGAGGCCTCCAACAAGGCGGAGAATGTTCCCTTCTTCCATCAGAAAAGCGGACGCTTCTGGCTGGTAGGTGTTTTTCCATACAACTATAACATGGGAGAACCTCTCCGAAATATCGTCATTCGGACATCAAACGAAGAGAACATGCCCCAATGGCGACTTGAGGCAAAAGAAGCGCACTGGAATCGCGATTCGGGTGAGTGGACTTTTCATGGAGTCAAGATAACCCATCTCGATGAGACCATCTCATCCGACGGCCCCTTGATGCCGAGGTATGAGAACCCGGACGGCCCCGTCGTCTTTAAAGATTGGCCTGAGACTCCCTGGCGCCTCATCAAGCCCGGACTCGAAGCCGAACATTTAGGAATCCCAGACCTCTACAGCTGGATCCTCAGCAACCAAAATACCGAGTGGATCAACAAAGAGCGCTTCCTGACCCAATGGCATTACCGCTGGGCTCAACCGGCAATCTGTCTCGCCATCGTCCTCCTCGCCGCCCCCTTGGGGATTTCATTCAGCCAGAGGGGAGCCGGAGGCGGAGTCGTCCTGGCCATCTTTCTCAGCGCCGGGATGATGTTCTCATCCACCGTCTTCCTGAGCTTGGGAGAATCCAATAAAATCTCTCCCATTTGGGCCGCATGGGGAACAAACCTCTGCGCTTTCCTTATTGCCATCGTTCTGATTCAACGGCGGCTTGTCGGACGACCAATTTTCCAAACCCTCAAAAAACTCCTTCCTAACTAATCACTGTCCATGAAAGAACCCTGGAGCATCAAATCCCGATCAAAAACCTGTGCCGCCTCGGAGGAAGCATTTGAAGATGGCGAAAAAATTCGAGCCGCTATCTTCCCCGACCCCGAATCATCGGGCTATCTGCGGAGGGACTACAAAGTTGAAGCATGGGAAAAGAGTGAAAACAATGAAGTTCCCTTTTCGACCTGGCTCACCACCTACACACCTCCCGTCATCGAGGAAAAACCCGAAGCGGTTGTCCAGGATGATCCCGAGACTCTTCTTGGGAAACTCATCGAGGAAGACGAAGCTCATACCGAAAACGCGCGATATATCCTAGCCGTCATGCTTGAGCGGAAAAAACTTCTCCGTGAAACAGACACCCAAGAACTTCCTACCGGGAAACTACGCGTCTACGAACAACGAAAAAGCGGCGACATCTACATCATCAAGGATCCGCAGATTCCCCTCTCCGACGTCGACAAAGTACAGGAAGAAGTCCGCGCGCTCCTTGACCCACAGCCTGAACCGGAATCCGAAGAGGAATCAGAAACTGAAACTACTTCGAAAGAAAACGGCGAATCCAAAACTCCGGAAGTAGGTTCTGACGAGAACCCGGACAAAGAAGAAATTTCCCAGTCAGAAGTTAAAGCCTCCGATGATGATTCCACCGAGAACGAGTCAAACTGGGAAGAGGATGAATCCGCCCCATCAAAAGAGGAATAAATGCTCCCTTGGTTTGAAAACCAATTTCCGGTCTACCTCGCTCCGATGGCAGGCGTGACCGATGTCACTTTCCGCACCCTCTGCAAGGAGCTCGGAGCCGATGTCATGGTGACCGAATTTGTCTCGGCCGAAGGCATTCTTCAAGCGGATCACCGCACCCGCCGATACACCACCTTTACCGATGAACAACGCCCTGTGGGCATCCAATTGTTTGGTGCCGATGGTGAGCGGATGGGAGAAGCCGCCAAGAAAATCATCGATTGGAAAAAGCCCGACTTCATCGATCTCAACTTCGGCTGCCCCGTCAACAAAGTCGTCTCCAAAAATGGCGGTTCTTCTCTCCTTAGGGACTGCTCTCTCCTCTCCGATACCGCGAGTAAAATTGTCAAGGCCGTCGGTGAAGAGGTCCCCGTCACCGGAAAAATCCGCATTGGATGGGACCAACAATCCATCAATGCCCCCGAAGTCTGCCACCTCCTCGAAGATTGCGGAATTCAAGCTGTTGCTATTCATGGACGCACCCGCGCCCAATCCTATCGGGGCGAAGCCGACTGGGACGTTATCGATGAATGCGCCCGCCATGTCACAATCCCGATCATCGGAAACGGAGACATCGATTCGGCCAAGATTCTCAAAAAACGAAAAGAGACCACCGCCGTCTCCGGTGTCATGATCGGGCGGGCCGCCATGCAAAACCCCTGGATTTTCTCCGAGGCAAAGCACTATCTCGCACACGGCGAACTACCGCCCAAACCCTCCACCGATGAACGCTGGAGTTTTGTCCTTCGTCATTGTCGGCTCGCCGTCAAATCCGACCGATACGGCGAAGAAAAGCATACCATGCAGGCGATGAGATCCCGCTTAATGACCTACTGCAAAGGATTCCCCGGAGCCAAGACTCTTCGCAAACAACTCTGTCACGTCACCTCGGTTACCGATGTCGAGGCCATCGCCGCCAACTCACACCTTCTAAGCGACTGTGAATAAACGACAAATATCTTGATATTTTTTAAAATAAAGAAGATTGAATAGTTTGGATTTCCGTGATATTTCTTATGCGACAGCATGAAACTTCAAAATATCACCCTCATTTTTGCGATCTCCTCGTGCCTAGCACATGCAAATGATTCTTCGCGGCTTGACCGCGTCGAGCGCGATATCTCCGAATTGAGCTTCATCGTCAGACAGCTCAGCGCCAAATTTGAAAAAGGATTTTCCACTCCCTCGCAGACGAAACCTGAAATTGCCTCAGAGCCGATAAACCCAACTCATCTCGTCCGAACCGGAGATACCTACTGGTGTATCGCCCGAAAATACGGCGTCTCCGTGAGCGCTCTTTGCAAGGCCAATCCCCGGATTAGCGCCAAAAGACTCCCAATTGGAGAGCACATCAATCTTCCTGGTTCAAGTAAGTTGGCGTCATCAGCTCCACCTGTACTTTCCCGAACCAGCTATACCGTCAAAAAAGGTGATACTCTGGGGCATATTGCCTTAGGGCATGGGATCTCTCTGAAACAACTTGTTTCCAGCAATCCAAAATTTGATCCACGAAGAATGCAAATCGGACAGATTCTCAGCATTCCGTCCGAGAGATCCCCTGTAAAACAATCGATTGAGAGCACTCCACCTTCCCGGCCAGTTGAACCTTTTGAGGAACTCCCCACACCTCCCAATCCCGCGCCTCCATCAACGGCCCCGGTCCTTGCCCCTGATCCGGAAATCCCCCCTATTGTTGTCGAAGAAGGAAAAGCTCCTCCCCTCTTTACCGAAAATCCTGAAGAGACCAAAAAGCCTGTCGAACCCGAGCCTAGTCTTCTCGACCCCGACACAACCGAGCTCATTGTCATCGAAGAAAACAGCAGGCTGACTGATATTGCCAACCGCTTTCTCACCGACGTGGCAACCTTAAACCGGCTCAACAACATCGAACTCGCGCCCGATCAAATGATCAAAAGTGGATCCCAGATCTACATCCCGCGCGACTAGCAAGCTTGCACCCCCACCCGATTGTCCGTAACCTCCCCCAAATGGAAAGTTACGAGATTTTCAAAGAGGCGTTCAAAAAATCGAGTCCAAAAGAAGTTGCGAGCGAGCTGGGGGTCTCACTTTCCCTTGTTTACAAGTGGGCCCAGCAGCAATCAGAGAGCGGAAGTGGTTCGCGCAACCCTCTGGACCGCCTACTCGAAATCATTCGCCTTACGAAGGAAGAGCGAATCATCGAATGGCTCTGTGAACACAATGACGGTTATTTTGTTAGAAATCCGGAAAGCCACTGCCAAAAAGGATCCGAAGTCCTGCCCGCCACCAACGAGATCGTGGCGCAGTTTTCCACCTTGCTTTCTCGAATCTCCCAAGCTGCGCGCGACAGCTCGATCACCCAAGATGAAGCTAAAGAAATTCGCCAGCAGTGGGATCGCTTAAAATGCTACGGCGAAGGCTTTGTTCGCTGCTGCGAGGAAGGCAATTTTGAAAAGATGGCGGAAGCCCTCGAGGAGGAAGCCCCTCGAGGAACGCTCTACTAAAAATGTTGGGCCACTCAAAGCAACACCCTTGGGCCAACGGCCGGGAAATCGTTTTCCGAATTCTCTTCATCGGCGCCCACCTTCTTATTCTTTAAGCACCCGGGAAGCAACTCTTCGAGGTCGAAGGATTTGGAGCGTGTTCCATCAAAGAAGTCAACGAATGGGGCGGTATTTTCCTAAAATATGCCACTATCATCGCAGCCGGCCTCCTCCCAATTAGACTTACCTTCTACCTCTCCGGCGAGATGAGACTCCTCGCCGCTTCCTTCCATCCCGAATACGCGATCAATGGATATTTCTTCACGATCTGTGGTGTCCGTGTGAGAGGAATCGATTACAAACGACTTTTACGTTAGCACGATCCTAGTATCACCGACATGGTTACAGATCTTAGGACAGCAGCGACAACTCGGATGGCAACGCCACTTCCTTTAAGGATCACAATATCACCATCTGACTCTCCTCACTTCAGCCCGAAAACAATTCCCCCCTCCTGAATGGTCTTAGAATGACCGGGGACCTCAATAATCTTTGTCGAAATCACTCAGTACAAACACACAAGGACTGTCCTCATCACTCCCATCCCGCCTCCTAAAAGCCTCCTTTTCAATTTCACTCTCAGAGCAAAGGCCACATGTTCGGCTCAATGGAATCTTCCTTCTTGTCTCCTCACTTAAAAATTTCAGAATACCGCCACAAATGAAAACCCCAATCCTCGCGTTTGCCGCCCTTCTTCCTCTCATGGCCAATGCCGCCAAGTATTCCGTCAGTTCGAAACCCTTCGGCGAAGTCGATGGGAAACCGGTTGAACTTTACACCTTCACCAATGAATCTGGAGCCAGCGTTTCTATCACCAATTATGGCGGCACCGTGACTTCACTCATCGTTCCCGATCAACACGGCAAGTTAGGCGACGTCGTCCTTGGTTTCGACACAGTCGCGGAATACGTCGAAAAAAGCCCCTACTTTGGCTGCATTACCGGACGCTACGCAAACCGTATCGCAAAAGGAAAATTTAAAATCGACGGCAAGGAATACACCGTCGCGACCAACAACGAACCCAACCACCTCCACGGCGGCCTCAAGGGCTTCGACAAGAAAATTTGGAAAGCGCGCATTGGAAACCGAGGCGACACACCAAGCCTCACGCTCACCTACACCAGTCCGGATGGTGAAGAAGGATACCCCGGCGCACTCTCTACTACGGTGACTTATACCTGGACCCAAAACAATGCCCTTCGCATTCGCTACAAAGCGACCACCGACAAGCCCACCGTCCTCAACCTGACTAATCACAGTTACTTCAATCTCGCAGGTGCAGGCAGCAAGACCGTTCTCGATCACAATCTTCAAATTAATGCCGACCGCTTCAACCCCATCGACAAAACCTCGATACCAACCGGCATTGCGCCCGTCAAAGGCACGCCTTTCGACTTCAACAAGTCCACCCGAATTGGTGACCGCATTGAGGAAAAAGACGAGCAACTCGAAAACGGAATCGGCTATGATCACAACTACGTCCTCAAGGACAAGCGCGATGGAAAACTCGCCGTTGCCGCGATCGTCACCGAACCCGACAGCGGCCGCGTTTTAACCGTTTCAACCACTGAGCCTGGTATTCAGTTTTACTCCGGCAACTTCCTAGACGGCCCTCAAGGCAAAGGCGGGAAAGAGTATCCTCACCGTTCCGCGCTCTGCCTGGAATCCCAGACCTTCCCCGATTCACCCAACCAAAAGGCCTTCCCCTCACCAATCCTTCGTCCGGGCGAAACCTACACGCAGACCACCATCTACAAATTGAGTATCTCCAAGTAAGCCACCACTTCGCTCAATGAAATTTGCTCTCTGCAACGAGACCTTCCAAGACCGTCCTTTCGCCGAACAATGCGCCGCTGCTGCTGAGCATGGCTATACCGGACTCGAAGTTGCGCCTTTCACGGTCGCGCCTGAATTCGACGCCACCCGACTCAGTCTCGCGAAAGGTGAGCAACACCTGAAGATTGCCCGCGATCACGGACTCGAAATCATCGGACTCCACTGGCTCCTCGCCAAAACCGAAGAACTCAATGGTGGACGAGGCTTTCACCTCACTAACCCTGACGACGCCTTGCGCGCAGCCACGGTGGACTACTCGCGCCACCTCGCCGACCTTTGCCATTCCATGGGAGGAAACGTCATGGTCTGGGGTTCCCCGTATCAACGAAGTCTCGAACCGGGCTGGGATCACCACGACGCCACCCAACGCGCCGCTGACCTCCTAAGACAAGTCGCCGAGCATTGCGCTTCTCTTGGTGTTACCATCGCGATGGAACCCCTCGGACACCCAGAAACCAACTTCCTTAATTCAGCCAAAGAAACGGTCGCACTCCTCAAGAAAGTCGACCATCCCAATTGCCAGCTTCACCTCGACGTCAAAGCGATGTCGCACGAACTTGACGCCAAGAATCCCGGTTCGCCAATACCCGAAGGCTCCGCACCTTCACGCGAGGAGGTAGACAATCACATGGCCGACATCGTTCGCGACTTCCACGAATACATCGCACACTACCACGCCAATGACCCCAACCTCCTCGGCCCCGGTATGGGCGAGGTCAATCATGAGCCGGTCGCCAAGGCCCTCCGCGAAGTAGGCTATCAAGGTTGGGTCTCGGTCGAAGTCTTCCGCTACGACCCATCTCCCACCGAGATCGCCAAGACCTCCATGGAATACCTCCAAAAAGTTTACCGTTAACTCGACATGAAACAGTATCGTCTCAATC
>PBTU01000153.1 GCA_002729295.1 Verrucomicrobiales bacterium
AACGCGGGACGATATCCCCAACTACGAGAAGCGACCCAAGCCACTGCAGTATCAGCACCCACTGAGTCCCGAGGAGAGTTTAAAATATACCCAGGTTCCGGTGGGTTGGAAACTGCAGCTTTTTGCAGCCGAACCTCAGATTGTGAATCCGATTGGCTTGGCCTGGGATGAGCGCGGACGGCTTTGGGCAGCGGAGACTGTGGACTACCCGAATGAGATTAAGGCTGAGCGTAAAGGTGCGGATAAGATCAAAATTCTCGAAGACACAAATGGAGATGGTCGATGTGACAAGGTGACGGTCTTTGCTGATGGACTCAACATTCCAACCTCTCTGACATTTGGAAATGGTGGCATTTATGTTCATCATGCTGCCGAGACTCTCTTCCTCAAAGATACCAATGGAGATGATAAGGCTGATGTCCGGGAGCTTGTGCTCAAGGGATGGGGAACGGGAGACACCCATGCGGGACCGTCGAATCTTCGTTATGGTTTGGATAACCAGATCTGGGGGACGGTGGGTTATTCCGGTTTCTCCAATAATGGTCAGAGGTTTGGAATGGGAGTGTATCGCTTTACCAAGAGTGGTTCCTCTCTGGAATTTCTCCACCAATTCAACAACAATACCTGGGGAATGGGGTTTAACCCAGCCGGTGACGTTTTTGGTTCTACAGCCAACAATAACCCCAGCTTTTTTGGAGGGATTCCGGCAACCATTCTTCCAGGAGGAAAAGGTCTCAGCGCCAAGATGATTGCATCGTCTCCGACCTTCCATCCAATCACGCCGAATATTCGTCAGGTCGATGTCTTTGGGGGCTACACTGCGGCAGCGGGTCATGCCTTTGCAAATTCGAACAACTTCCCGGAATCATGGCGGGGGAAGAGGTCCTTTGTGGCCGGGCCGACGGGGAATCTTCTGGGCATGTTTGATACGAGTCGTGATGGTGCGGGATACAAATCTAAGAATGCTTTTCAGTTAGTTGCTTCGGCTGATGAGTGGTTCTCGCCGGTTGCTGCCGAAGTAGGTCCCGATGGAAACCTTTGGATCTCGGATTGGTATAATTTTATCATTCAGCATAATCCGACACCGAACGCTGGTCGAGGTGGATACAATGCGAGGAATGGAAAAGGAAACGCTCACATCAACCCAAACCGGGATCGGCAACATGGACGAATTTATCGCTTGGTTTGGGATGAAGCGCCAAAGTCAAAAACGAAGTCGCTTGCGGGAGCTTCCACCAACGAATTGGTTGCGGCATTATCTGACCCCAATCAGTTCTGGCGGTTCACGGCGCAAAGGCTTTTGGTCGATGGTAAGAAGATTGAGGCCTTACCAAAATTGAGGGCTCTTGTCGCGAATCGCGGAGTGGGTTCGATCCATGCTCTGTGGAGTCTTGATGGTCTGGGCGCTCTGGATTCCGAGACTCATCGTGGTGCGTTGCTTTCGACGGATCCCGCCTTGCGGAGAAATGCCATTCGCGCTCTTCCGCATACTAGAGCGGGTGTCGCCCTGATGTTTCAATCAGGCGTGATCAACGATTCGGATCTCACCACCCGTCTTGCGGCATTCGTTGCCTTGGCGAAATTTCCATCAAGTGATCCGGTTAAGAATGCGGTTAGCGCCTTGGGAAATAACGAAGTAAACCAAAAAGACGTTTGGTTGTCGGCAGCTCTGGCTGCGTCGAGAGAGAGGCATCAGGCGGCAGATTTAGCTGATTTGGAATATGAGGAATCGAAAAAGAATCTCCTGGAAAACGTGAACTGGAAGGTTTCCATTCACAGTGGGAACGGCGCTCAACATTTGCTTCCGGTAAACGAAGGTTTCAAGGGAGGTAAATGCTTAAAAATTGAATCTGCAAAACCGACCGACACTTCGTGGGGAGGGGTGGTCGAGGTGAAGCCGAACACGCGTTATCGCTTGCAGGGGAAAATAAAGACAGAGGGTATTAAGGGTGGAGGAATGGGAGCGCTTTTCAATGTTCACGAACTACAGAGTCCTACGCGTGTTGCCACCAAGGCTTTGAAAGGAAAGAATGGCTGGACCGAAGTCTCGGTGGACTTCAATTCGATGGGGCGTTCAAAGATTACCATCAACGCGCTCTACGGTGGTTGGGGGCAATCGACCGGAACAGCTTGGTGGGATGAGATTCGACTTTCTGAATTGGTGGCGGTTCCCAAGGCCGTTTCGGAAGTGAAACTGAAACCCGGCGACGCCGCGCGGGGGAAGGCTCTCTTCAATACCCATCCGGTGGCTGCTTGTAGCCGATGTCATGCGATTGCTGGAACAGGTGGCGTAATAGGGCCGGCTCTGGATACCATTGCGGGAAGGAAGGGGCCTGACTACATCAGGAGATCCCTTCTCGAACCGAATTCGGAGATTGCGGAGGGTTATCCCTTGAAGGTATCGCCAATGCCTCCGATGAATCTCCTTTTGGAGCCTCAAGAGATTGAGGATATTCTGGCTTATCTTCAGGCACTGAAATAGTTCTGGTTGGGAAGATCAAGCTTGACCCGGCGGGGAGGGTTAAGTCTAACTCTTTGGAAGGTAAAGTTTTTTAATATGATAACTCATATTCGTTTTCTCTTAAGGTGTTCTCTGGCGGTTATCCTCTCTCTGGTGTCGAATTCTACTTTGTCCGCTCAATTTGTGGTCATTTCCGAATTTATGGCCTCCAATGACAACATTTTGAACGATGAGGATGGCGATAGTGAGGACTGGATTGAGATTTTTAATGAAGGTGTATCGGCGGTGAATCTTACCGGGTGGCATTTGACTGACGATGCCGCTTTGCTGACAAAGTGGACCTTTCCGAATGTCATTCTTGATCCCGGCGAGTTGCTCGTTGTTTTCGCATCCAATAAGGATCGGGTTGATCCGGGGGGGGAGTTGCATACAAACTTTAAGCTCTCCAGTTCGGGCGAATATCTTGCGCTGGTTCGGGATGATGGGACGACGGTTGAATACGATTTCGGCCCAAGCTATCCTCAACAAGTCACCGACGTGTCTTATGGACTTCAGCAGTCGACCAGCACTACAACCCTAATCGCAGGTGGTGCTTCCGTGAAATACAAGGTCCCCACAAATGCCGCCGATGACGTCAATGAGGGGACTAACCCCAACTCATGGATCGGAACCAATTTCAACGACTCTTCCTGGACTAGCGCAACGACCGGGATCGGATATGCGACGGGTAGTCCTGATGCTTATGATCCCTATATTGCGAGTGATGTGCAGACGGAGATGTTCTCAAACGGCCGTCCTTCGATCTATATTCGGATTCCCTTCACCGTTGCTAATCCAACAGACTATTCGTCGTTGAGCTTGAAGATGAAATACGACGATGGCTTCGTGGCCTACCTTAATGGCGATCCGCTTTCAGTCACTGAGATCAATAATCCGTCGGCCGATCAACTGAACTTCGAATCAATCGCGACGACAACCCATGGTGACGGAGACGCGATTGTTGATGAAGTTTTTCCGCTTTCGACATCACTTCTTAATGTGGGAAACAACGTGCTGTGCATTCACGGACTGAACCGTTTTGCGACAAGCTCAGATGCGCTTTTTCTACCGACGCTCCAGGGTGTCGTAATCACCGGAGGTGCGACTACGGCCTACTTCACAACGCCGACACCAGGATCGGCGAACATTGCCGGCGCTTCCTCTCCCGGGCCGCTCGTCCGGAGTGTGACAAAAGACCTGCCGCCTTTAAATCTTGGTGCTGGAAATCTCGTCATCGAAGCGGATGTCACACCGACACTCAATCCCGTTGCCAGTGTCAGTTTGGTTTCACGGATCATGTATGGTGGAGAAACGACGCTTGTTATGTTAGATGATGGGACAGGATCTGATACGAGCGCAGGTGACGGAATTTACACGGCCACAATTTCAACGGCCGGAATGACGGCCGGGCAGATGCTAAGGTGGCGGGTCACTGCTTTGGATACTATGGGAGATAGTTCCAGATTACCGCTCTTTCCTGATCCTTTGGATTCACCGGAGTATTTTGGAACAATTGCTGAGGATTCATCGGTGGACAGTTCGAACCTTCCAATTTTTCATTGGTTCACCTCTAGCCCAAGTGGAGCTACCACCAATTCAGGATCGCGTGGATCGGTTTATTACCTGAATCAGTTTTACGATAATATCCAGGCTGATCGGCACGGGCAATCGACGGGTGGCTTTCCCAAGAAGAGCTACGACTTTGATTTTAATAAAGGAGATCGCTTTCTCGTCGAGCCCGGAGGGAACCGTGCCAAAGACATCAACATGCTCACGAACTGGGCGGATAAGTCCAAGACGAGGAACACCATTGGCTATGAGATGATGCGGAAGGCAGGTCATCCTGCACACTATGCCTTTCCGGTAAGGATTCAACAGAACGCGGCGTTCTTTAACATCGCGGATCTGGTTGAAGACGGAGATGATCGCTATTTGGAGAGAGCCGGGCTCGATGGCGAGGGGGCGCTTTACAAGATGTATAATCGCCTCGATTCCTCTTCGAGCGGGATCAACAAGAAGACGCGTAAAGAAGAGAACAATAATGATCTCGCTGCTTTGGTTTCAGGGCTGGGGCAGTCGGGAGACGCGAAGTTGCGTTACGGGTACGACAATACGAATATCCCGGGAACGATCAATTATTTGGCTGCTCTCGATATGACGAATAATAGTGATCACGGGCATAAAAATTATTACCTCTATCGTGATACCAATGGGACTGGGGAGTGGCGTCCGTTGATCTGGGATATCGATCTCAATCTTGGACGTAATTGGCGGAGTGGACCTGCATATTTTGACGATGTGTTTCGCTATAACAACCTTCGGGCGGGGCCTTCTAATCGGATGAAGGATCTGATTTTCGATGATGCGACCTTGAATAATATGTTCCGTCGGAGAGTGCGAACTCTTATGGATGAGATGTATGGGGCGCCTACCACTCCGAACAATTACTTACAGGACCGGGTAAACGAACTGGTGGCTTTGATTGATCCTATCAATGATAATGCCAACACAGGATCGGATGATGCTGATCTGGACTATCAAAACTGGGGGTCGTGGGGAAATAACAACGCCATGCGTGCTGCTTCCAACCGTATCTTAACGGAGTATATTCCTTCGCGCCGTACCCAGCTTTATGGCCTTAGCGAGCTTCCTCCGGCACAACCTGTGGCGGCTCCGATCAATATCAGTTCGGTTGATTTCAATCCGGCATCGTCAGGGGCGTCGTCAGATCAGAGCGGGGAATATTTCACTTTGACCAATCTCAATACTTACGCTGTGGATTGTTCCGACTGGGTGGTTTCCGGAGGAGTATCGTTTACCCTGCCGCCGGGGGCGGTGATTCCGGTCGGCGGGACACTCTACGTGGGAAGGGATGCCGTGGGATTCCGAGCGCGGAGTGTGAGTCCGAAGGCTGATGAAAAAAGGTATATGGTCAGTGGGTATGGTGGGCAGCTTTCAGCGAGAGGTGAAACGATTCTCCTCCACGACCATCTTGGTAATCTCATCGATAGCGAGACCTATGTAGGAAGTGAAACACCATCGCAGCAATATTTGCGGATTACCGAATTGCTTTATGCCCCGGTTGGGCCGACGGCAGGAGAGCTAGCAAGCATACCAACGTTGAGTGCATCGGATTTTGAATTCATTGAGTTGGTCAATAACAGTCAGGCGAGTTTGGATCTCAGTGGAGCCCGGTTTGTTGAAGGCATCACGATGACCTTCGCAGGGGGAACGGTTTTAAGCCCCGGACAAAGGATTATCGTGGTCGCAAATCAGGCGGCCTTTGAGCTGCGGAATGGAGCAGGGTATCCGGTCCTTGGAGAGTTTACCGGGAATCTCAGCAATGGTGGGGAAGAAATCCAAATCATCGACAGTGTTGGGGAGAATATCCTCGAGTTCAGCTACCGCGACGACTGGTATGATCAAACTGATCAGGACGGCTATGCCTTGTCTTTGCTGGATCCGCTGGGGACGCCGGTCACCGATTTTGACGAGGTTGAAAACTGGGGCATCAGTTTAGCGGTTGGAGGAGATCCCGGACAATCAGCTTCGGGTTTTTCGTCGAGTTTCGAGTATTGGAAAAACAAGGAATTTACCCAAGCTCAGATTTTGGACTCCTCGGTAGTCGGGGCGCTTGTTGACCTCGATGGTGACACATTGGGAACTCTCCTCGAATACGCTCTTGGACTTGACCCTGAGGTAGCCGATACAGAATTGGGATATAGCATCTTGATCGTGTCTGACGGGGGTTCAGATTATCAGGCTCTCAGTTATAGGCGACAAAGGAATATTCTAGATATGACCTATACGGTGCAAGTCAGTGACGATCTTAAAAACTGGAATCCTATTTCTCAGGTCGTTGGGACGCCCGTAGACAATGGCGATGGCACTGAGACCGTGATTATTCGCGATGCTTCGGTTCATCCGGCGGGTAATCAGAGATTTATCCGCTTGTCTGTTGCTCTGACTCCCTAGGAATCAAAAATAATCCCCTGACAAACATTTCGAATGTCAGGGGATGTAAAGGAGTGGTGGCTCATCTCGGATTCGAACCAAGGACACGCGGATTTTCAATCCGCTGCTCTACCAACTGAGCTAATGAGCCATGCAGTGTGTGCTGCGGGCGGGGTGATAATGGCCGCTGCGAGAATTGGCAACAGAAAATCAACTTTGAGCGCGATTTTTTACGGGCTGAGGCGGGAGATCTGCCATTGGTTATCATCTAGCTCAAAACAGATTCGGTCATGTAGGCGGCTGGGGCGACCTTGCCAGAATTCGATACAGGTTGGCTTTAGTTGAAAGCCGCCCCAAAAAACAGGCAGTGGGACTTCCGCGGTTTCGGGATACGTTTGCCGAAAATCTTCTTCACGCTCTACGAGTTGCTCCCGGCTGACGACTTCATCCGATTGCCATTCGGAAACCCAAGCTCCAATTTGAGATCCATAGGGGCGGGAGTGGAAGTATTCTTCGGAAATCTCGCGTGACGTTTTTTCGACAGTCCCGCGGATGTTAACCTGACGCTCGAGTTCCTTCCAAAGAAAGGTTAGGGAAGCATTTGGGTTTTCAGAGAGGTTACGGGCTTTTTTTGAATGATAGTTTGTGAAGAACTGAAAGCTCCCTTCGTGGAGTCCTTTTAGGAGGACTGTTCTGCTGGAAACCTCACCGTCACTGCCGCTAGTTGCCAGGGTCATGGCATTGGGTTCTATAATACCGGCTTCTTGAGCTTCGATCATCCATTTTTCGAATTGTTGTAACGGATTCGAATCAGCTTCATTTTTGCGAAGTCCTTTTTGGGTGTAGTTTTCCCTGAGTTCGGCGAGTTTCATTTTTTTGTATCGGGATCGATTTCGTCGTCGTTAATTTCGAGAGAGACATATTCACTGCCTTCTTTCGCCAGTCTGATTTGGTTAATCCAAAGAACCGCAACGACCCCCAGAAACGCGAAGGATAACTCGAGGAAAAACGGGGTAAACATGATACCCGAGATCTTGCGGAAAAACTCTCCGGCAAATCCAGGCAAAGCACCCAGCGCGAAGATGCCGATGACGATCAGAGTAATCGCAAGGATGGGGATGAATCCGGTCAGGAGAAGTTTCGTCCGTTTGGTCACGGGGGAAGGATTGCAAAATATCTCCGCTCTGGCAATGTCTGCGATTGCTGATTAGAATGGTCAATGCAGTCAGGTGGTGCTTGCCCGCAGGCCGTTCACTGGTTAAGTCTCCGCGCGTGAGGCTTTTTGACACATTGAAGCGGGACTATGTATCCCTTGAGCCGGTCGATGGAAAAACATTTCGTTTTTATTGCTGTGGCCCGACTGTATACGGGCCAGCTCACATTGGAAATTTCCGGACCTTTGTGATGCAGGACGTCTTCCGTCGGGTTCTTGAGGTCGGAGGTCAGAAAACAAAACACGTCAGAAATATTACCGACGTCGATGATAAGACGATCCGCGATTCAGTGGCAGCCGGGCGGTCCCTGGAAGAATTCACGGCGCAGTGGCGGGATAAATTTCACGCAGATTGCGAGCTTCTGAATTGTCTGGCTCCCCATATCGAACCGAGTGCGGTAAAGCACATTTACGAACAGGTCGAAATGATCAAGGAATTGATCGAAAAAGGTCATGCCTATGCCTCTGATGACGGTTCGGTATATTTTATGATCTCGTCATTCCCGGAATATGGGAAACTTTCGCATTTGGATAGCCGCGAGCTTGATTTGGGGAAAACTCAAAATTCCCGTGCTGATTCTGATGAATACGATAAGGACGACGCGGCTGATTTTGTTTTGTGGAAAGGACGTCGTGATGAAGACGGGGATAACTTCTGGGAGAGTCCGTGGGGACAAGGGCGTCCGGGATGGCATTTGGAGTGCTCGGCAATGATCCGCAAGTATCTTGGGGAGACTTTTGATCTGCATAGCGGAGGGGTTGATTTGGTATTTCCTCACCACGAAAACGAAATCGCACAATCGAAGTGCTCCTGCGGAGGAGAGTTCGCGAGAAATTGGTTTCATGTCACGCATCTTCGGGTTGAGGGTAAGAAGATGTCCAAATCATTGGGGAATCTCTACACCCTAGAAGATCTTGCCAAAAAGGGATATTCCGCGATGGAGGTCCGATACGTTTTGCTAAACGGGCACTATCGCAAGCCCATCAATTTTAGTCTCGATTCACTTCATGCGGGTCGGGAAGCTCTGGGGAAACTTGCCAAGGCCGCCGAGGGTAAATCGGCTCGGGGTTACAAGGAGATTTTGAAAGGGGGTGATTACGGAGTCTTTGCGGGGGCATTGCAAAAACTCAATGATGATCTTAATACGGCTGGAGCGATTGGTGAGTTGTTTGGGAATCTCAAAGCCGCTGAGTCAGAAGCCGACTGGTTTGGCTTATACTCAGTGCTGGCGTCCCTCGGGCTCATCTTGCCAGAAGCGGAGAAGAAAATAGCTCCGGATGAGATTAAAAAGCTCGCTGAAGAACGCTGGCAGGCCAGGGAGAATCGGGATTGGGCGGCATCGGACCGACTGCGCGATCAGCTGTTGGAAAAAGGCTGGGTGGTTAAGGATGGTCGGGAAGGATACGAGCTGGTGTCAGCCTAGTTGCGCAGGAATGAGGGTCTTGCCTTGATTTGTTAGGAATTCTTAGTTAATCGAGGGGCCTCTCATGACTAAAAAGGGCATGGAAATCTCCAGGATTAGCTCGCAATTTGCGATTGATGGGACATTTGTGGGCGGGAAGGAGATTGTCAGCGGTTTGATTAATGTGACCTACCTCGCGGAGTACGTGAACGACGATGGTGAACGGTCGCGCTATGTTTTGCAGCGGATCAACGAGCAGGTTTTTCCTGATCCACATTCTGTGATGCGGAATATTTCCAAGGTGACAAAGCACATTAACCGAAAAGTGTTTCGTCGAAAGCGTGACTTTGGCGGGCAAACACTCAATTTGTATCCTGGACGGGATGGTAAGGATTTTGTCGAAGGACCGGAGGGAGGTGTTTGGCGCTGTTACAACTACATCGAGGGCTGTTGCAACTACGACATTGTTGAAAATACCCGGCAGGCTTATCAGGCTGCGAAAGCATTCGGAGCTTTCCAGGATCTGATTAGCGATCTTTCTCCCTGCGAGATTTCCATTACTATTCCGGATTTTCACAATACGCCGAGTCGGTATGGCAAGCTGATGAAAGCGATTAAGGAGGACCGCTTTGATCGAGTGAAGTTGGTCACCGAGGAAATTGATTTCATCAATAACAGAGAGGAGATCGTGCATGTTCTTTTGGATCATCTCAAGAAGGGGAGGTTGAAGGAGCGGATCACCCACAACGATACCAAGTTGAATAATGTCATGATCGATGAGGCCTCTGACGAGGCTGTTTGCGTGATTGATCTCGATACCGTGATGCCTGGGCTGACACTTTACGATTTTGGTGATTTGGTGAGAACCGCGACCAGTCCGGTCGCCGAGGATGAGACGGATCTCGATAAGGTGGAGATGCGGATGCCGATGTTTGAAGCGCTTGTGGAAGGGTATCTGGAAACTGCCCGCAATTTCCTGACACCGCTTGAGGTGGATCTTTTGCCGTTTTCCGGGAAGTTGATTTCGTTTGAAGTCGCTCTGCGATTTTTGACTGACTATCTCGAAGGAGATATTTATTTTCGGGTTAACCGGGAGGGGCAGAACTTTGATCGTTGCAGAACGCAACTGGCCCTTGTGAAGTCGATTGAAGATCAGGAAGAGCAAATGTTGAAGTTTGTGAAAAAGGTAGCTCGATTCAATTAAAATGGAGCTTCCGTTTACCTGCATGTCCCGTTAGTTCTCGGCCATGTTCAGTGTCAGCGATCTTAATGAAGAGCAAGTGAAGCAAATCCACTCGTGGGTTGAAGAGGGGGCTCAAATGGCTGATGTTCAAAAGCGCCTGGAGAGCGAATTTGGTCACATCGTGACATATATGGATACGAGATTTCTCTCACTGGATCTTGGCTTGGAGTTTCAGGTCGAGGAAGAGCTGGAGCCAGAGGTCGTTCCGGAGGTGGAAATCAAGGAGTCTGAGCCAGGGGGAGAAACAGGGCCTGCTGGCGATATTTCAGTGAGCATTCACGAAGATCCTCTTCAGGGGTCTGTGATCAGTGGCGCTGTTGTTTTTAGCGACGGGCAGGGTGGGCAATGGATGATCGATCGGGAAGGGCGTCTTGCCATGGACCCTGACACGCAGGGCTATCAGCCTAGCGAAGCAGATGTCGTGGAGTTTCAGGAAAAACTCAGGGAAGCGGTCGAGAGTCAGGGCTAAGCGCCGTAGACTGAGTCGGGGTCGAAAGTTTTTTCGTCATCGACGAATTTCAGATCAACGGGATTGTTTTTAGGGAAACTCACAGTGCGGTAGAAGCATGAGCGACGTCCGGTGTGGCATGCTCCGGCGCCTTGTTGGGTAACGTAGAGGATGATGGCGTCCTGATCGCAGTCGGTGCGGATTTCGTGAACTTTCTGAGTGTGGCCGGAGGTGGCTCCCTTGCGCCAAATTTCCTGACGTGAGCGTGATTAGTATACGGCCTCACCTTTCTCAATGGTCATCTTGAGCGTTTCGGCATTCATATGAGCCAGCATTAAAGGTTCACGCGATTCGTGGTCGATTGCCATTGCTGCGATGAGACCGTCCGAATCGAATTTCGGGCTGAAGGAC
>PBTU01000154.1 GCA_002729295.1 Verrucomicrobiales bacterium
ATCCTCGGAATTTTATCTTTGCGGGCCCGCCAATGAAGACTAATGCCTTCACCAAAAGGTTCGCCAAACTTGGTGTCTTTCCCGGATAAACCGGAGTTGTCGAAATTCAATTCAAAACCCATGGCTCAAACACGTCCTCCTTCTTTAAAAATACACATCAACGGTTGGTCGCTTCTCGATGAAGCCGATCCCATGACTGAGTCGGGCCTGCACACGCAGCTTTCGGCCATCAAGGAAGCCGGGTTTCAGAGTTATTGCTGGAGTCCCGACAACCCGAAGCTGAAAGAATTACTCGAAGAGTATGACTTGCGTTTCGGCGGTGCTTTTGACGCAGCTAGGGCAGAGCAATTTTCCCCGGCAATTGCCGCTAGTATGGCCATTGACCATGGTCCGATCAATTGTCAGTTGGGTGACGACAACACGCCGGTGGAAGAGGCCATTGAGCTCTCCCTCAAGCTGATGGCGGAAGCTGCGAAACAAAATGCCCCGGTACATCTGGAGGTCCACCGTGACACCTGCACCGAGACGCCTGAAAAAACCGCCGCGATTATCGAAGGTTTCAAAGCCAACACCGGGAAAGATCCTTTGATGAACTTCGACTTCTCCCACCCCGCCGTGGTGAAACACATGATGGCGGAAGATTACATCCCGCGGCTTCTCACACCCGAGATTGTGCCCGTTTTTCAGAAAGCTACGCTTTGGCATATCCGTCCCTTCAACGCTCAACACTGTCAGGTGCCAATCACCGATGGGCGGGGCAATTTTTCTCCCGAGTATCTGGCGTGCCGCCCCTTCGTCAGGCAAGCGCTCAGGTATTGGTTGCAGGGTCCCCGCCCAACGAACGAGCTTTGGGTCATGCCCGAGATTGGCACCTCTCATGAATACAAATTGAGCTGCTTCCCGAACATCTGGGAGGACACGGTCGTCTTGGGTAAGGATATTCAAAAGATCTGGGATGAAGAGCTGGCCCTCTGACCGGGTGGACCGATACCGTTGGTTCGCGGGCCCGCCTAGCCAAGATTCTTTAACGGCGGTTTTTTATCGTCTGGGTTGCCGTCGGGGTGAAAGTTTAGGCGGGGATGCGAAGCCGCCTTGGTGATCGAACAGCCGGATTGGTCTTTTTCACTTCTCCAAACAGAGCTAACACCATGGCATGAGCATTCAGCGGGAAGAAACAACGCAACGCATCAGCCGTCGCCGCTGTGAAGAAATAGCGGGACTCGCGGCTCTTCATTCGGGATGAACGGATTCAAAGCAGGGGGCAGACCTTGACAGGATTTCAGCTCGTTTCGAATTCAGTTGTCGGATGATTATTTTTAGAAGAAAACTTAAGCCTATTTTTTGATGAACTTCCCAGACTTAGCCAAGCTCCTTGAGGCCCGGATTACCGTGATTGCCGACCATGAATTCCGTGATCGGGATCCTGAGGCCCACCTTGAAGCCCTCAAGAGTGTGAGCGAAGCGATCGTGTCCTGGCACGAATTACATCGGAGCGTGATCGATGGGAACCTCGATCACTTCCTCACCGGAGCCAGTTATCAAAAGGCCCTTCTCTATCTTGAGACCGGGACGCGGCGGTCGTGCGGGGAGTAAGGTGGGGCCGCCCTTGCGTTTTTCATTAACTGGAGTATCTACAAGTTTACCGAGTAATTAGGCCGGTAAATTCTAAATGCTGGTAACTTTACCAGCCTGCCGAGGGGTGATTGGCAAAGAAGAAGGTATTAATGAGAGTGGAATAGATGAAATCTCAGAGTAGTATCGGGCGTATCGCTGCCGCCTCTATGTTCCACAGATCGTTGATTTTTATCCCGCTGCTTTTCAGTTCTGCCATCGGAGATCTGCGGAGTGATCTTGAGCCGTTTTTGGAAAGTCATTGTTACGATTGTCACGATGACATAGATGCCGAGGGCGATCTGAATCTTCTGGATCTTAAATTTGATCCATCAAGCCCTCAAGATCTCAAGATCTGGGAAGAGGTCTTTAATCGCGTTGAATTGGGTGAAATGCCGCCCAAGAAGAAGGATCGTCCTGAAGCGGGGGAGATGAAGAGGTTTCTTCATTCGCTGGAAAAACCGCTGACTGACGCGGCGCGACGTGATTTGGACGAGCAGGGACGGGTGCATGGGCGTCGACTGACCCGGGAGGAGTATGAAAACTCGCTGCATGACCTATTGGGAATCGACGTGCCCCTGAAGGATCATTTAACCGCGGATCAAGAAGAGGGATTTGAAAACACGTCATCTCATCAGCAGATGTCGCATTTTCATTTGGACAGTTATTTGCGTGCGGCTGATGTGGCGCTGGGTGAAGCCTTCAAAAGGGCCGTGAACGGGGATGAGACTTACAAGAAGGTTTATACACCCAAGATCCTGACGACCAAGAGAAGGGGAGACGGGAATTATCGCGGACCGGAATTGCGTAATGGCAAGGCAATATCCTGGACGATGACTTTGCAGTTTGTGGGGAGGATGTACCCCACCCGCGTGCCGGCTGATGGTTGGTATCGGGTGACAATTGAGGATGTCGATGCGGTGAACCCGGGGGCGGATGGTACGGTCTGGGGTGTCTTGCAGTCGAGCTCGGGCTCATCCGCGGAACCCTTGCTCTATCCGGTGGGATTGATTGAGGCAACCAAGAATCCAACCACCAGGACATACGAGGCATGGATTCAAAAAGGGCATTGCCTCATTTTAAAACCGGATATCGGCGGAGCAAAAAATGCTCGAATTTCCAAGAACGGAAATCTGGTCTACAATGGGCAGGATTTGGAGAAGAAGGGATTTCAGGGGATTCGTTTTGGTGAGATCACGGTTGAGCGAATTTATCCTCATGCGACTCGATGGGAGCTTCGGAACAAGCTCTTTCCGGGACTGAACTATAAGGAGCTTAAGGCTCCTGGATTCGACCACGAGGCGGCGTTCAAACGCTTGATATCGAACTTCGCCTGGCGAGCTTTCCGTGGGCAAAGCAATGAAGAAAGAATCAAACCCTATCTGGCGCTGGCCAAGCGGACATTCGCGGAAAAGAAGGATTTCGTTCAGGCCTTGCGGTCCGCATACCATGCGATTCTATGCTCACCGTATTTCCTGACCTTTATCGAGAAGCCGGGGGATTTGAGTGGTCAGGCTTTGGCCTCTCGTCTGAGCTATTTGTTGTGGAAGTCCTTGCCGGATGATCAATTACTCAAGCTGGCAGCGGGGAAGAAATTGCGCGACCCCAAGGTGCTCTCGGCCCAGATCGAGCGGATGTTGGCTAATAAGAAATCCGGGCGCTTTATCAATTCCTTCACTGACCAATGGCTCGATCTACGGAAGATTGATTTTACCCAGCCGGATCCGAGGAGGTTTCGCTTTTTTGATTACCCGCTACAGCAGTCGATGCTGGCGGAGACACGGGCCTACGTTCAGGAGTTGATTCACGGTAACCACCCGGTACAAAAGCTGCTGCGCTCGGACTTTGCTTTTTTGAACTCCCGTCTCAAGCGACAATATCAGCTCAAGAACACGCCGGTGAAAGCCGGCAAGGGTTTGCAGAAGGTGAAAGTCGATCCCTTTGCCCGATCGGGCTTGCTCACCCAGGGGGCCATCTTGAAGATTACTGCAGATGGCTCGGTGACCTCGCCCATCTTGCGGGGGATTTGGGTTAATGAGCGGATTCTTGGTCGTCACATTCCGCCACCTCCACCGAATGTTCCGGCGGTGGAACCTGATATTCGTGGCGCGGTTTCCATCCGGGACCAGCTCGCCAAGCACAGCAAGGAGGCTTCCTGTATCGGCTGTCACGCTAAGATCGATCCGGCGGGATTCGCCTTGGAAACCTTTGATCCCATCGGGCAGTTCCGCACGAAATATGGAACAAAGAAGACATCCGCCAAAGTGGATCCCTCGGGTGTTACCCCTGATGGGCTTCCCTTTCCGGGCTTTCAGGCCTGGCGCGGGATTTATCTAGAGAAGCCCAAGATGTTGGCCCGCTCCTTCGTTTCTCAGTTCTTGCAATATGCCACCGGTGGTGAAATTTATTTCAGCGACCGAGAGTATTTGGATGAGATTGTTGAAAAATCAGGCGTCAAGGGCTATGGAATGAAAGCACTCATTCACGCCTCGCTCAACAGTCCAATTTTCCTGAAAAAGTAATCGCTCGCTCCCATGTATATCTCTACTCAAAAATCCCTTCCGCGCCGTACCGTTTTGAAGCAAGCGGGAGTTGCGTTGAGCCTGCCATTTCTTGACGCAATGTGCCCGGCCTTCGGGGCCTCGAGTCCGGTGAAGCCAAAGCGTTTCGTGGGCGTGTCGCTGGCGCTGGGATTGCATAATCCCTTTTTGGTCCCGAAAGATAAAGGTGCCAGCTACACGCCTTCTCCTTACCTTAAGTCGCTGCAGGATATTCGCGACAAATTCACCGTTATTTCCGGCACCTCGCACCCCGGAGTACAGGGCGGTCACACCGCGGAAGGATCGATTTATTCGGCTTGTCCAATGGGGCGGGGTAAGGTGAGCAAGAATACTATCTCCCTGGACCAGTTAATGGCCAAGCATCTCGGGCACGAGACGCGATTCCCTTCGCTGGTTCTTAATAACAGTGGTGAGCGTTCTCCTTCCTATACCGAAAATGGTGCAATGATTCCTGCTGTCAGTGATTCGCGGAAGCTCTTCGCTTCGCTCTTCGTCGACGACAGCCCTCAGGCCAAAACGCGTCAGGCTGAAATCGCGCAAGGCGGACAATCAATCATGGATATCGTTCGCTCCGAAGCCAAGGCGCTCGAACGTGAGGTGGGACCCGGAGATCGCGAGAAACTGGACGAGTGGTATACCTCGGTGCGGGAACTTGAGAAGCGACTGGAGGCCAACGAGGCGTGGATTAACAAACCCAAACCCAAGGTCAAAAAAGCACCGCAATCACCAGACCGAAACAGTGCGCCGGACATCACGCGGGCTTTTCTCGATACTGTTCTTCTGGCACTGCAAACTGACTCGACGCGATTTGTGACGCTGCATTGTTCTCACAATGCGGTGCGGGGACTCGACGGAGTGGACGAATCATATCACTCCCTTTCCCACCACGGACGAAGCGAAGAGAAGCTGGATCAGCTTGCGATAGTCGAACAAGCGGTCATTGATCACTGGGCGAATTTCCTCCGTCAACTGCAAGGAGCGGAGTTGCTCGATGACACCATGGTCCTGCTGACCTCGAACCTTGGAAACGCTTCCTCGCACGACAACCGGAACATGCCGGTTCTCTTCGGTGGAGGCGGATACCAGCATGGCCAGCATTTGGCCTTCAGTCAGACCAACAACTATCCGCTGCCGAATCTTTACCTTTCGATGTTGCAAAACCTCGGCCTGGAACAAGGGCGCTTCGCGACCTCGACTTCGACGATGAAGGGCTTGGTGTAGGGGCTGCGCCAGATGCAGAAGAGGCTACCGGTTTTTTGGTAACACCCATTGAAGTTTTGGTGACCATTTGGCGACTCTATCTGAGGATGCAGGCAACTCTGTAAAATGGTTGTGAAGACAAGCTCTCTTGCGGAGTTCCTCCTGCGTGGCGATTTTATCCGGCAGGATATTAGGCTCTCTGGCCTTCGCCACGGCTTAGAAGGAAATCTTGATGCCGGGTTGGGGGATGATGACTTCAGTGTCGGGGAGTTGTTTTTTGAGGCGGGTTTCGAACCAGGCGGCGGCGGGTGGGTCGCCGTGGACGAGGAGAATTTTTTTGGGGCGTGCTTTTATCGCGAAGTCGAGGAGCTCTTCGCGACGGGCATGGCCGGAGAAATCGAATTCGTGGACCTCGCAGTTGAGGGGGACTTTGTGGGTTCCGTCGAGACGGACGAGGTCGCCGTTGTTTGAGGCGCGGATCACGCCGCCGGGAGTGTCGGATGCGGAGTAGCCGACGAACAGAAGGGAGTTTTTCTCGTTGGGGAGAAAGCCGCGGGCGAAAACGTTGGAGACGGTCTTCTCGCTCATCATGCCGCTGGAAAGACAGAAGATGGCACCGGGTTTGTATTCGATGGGAGTGCGTTTGCGGCTGCGTTTTCCGGTGACGACATCCATGTCGCGGAGGATTTCGAAGCCGGGGCGCGAGCGGCGGGTCGAGCGTGAGAATTTATCGTAGGCCAACGTCATCTTGGTGCTCAGGCCACCAATATAGATCGGCGTGTGCTCGGGGATGCGTCCTTCGTTCTTGAAGTTGTCGAGCATGGTGAGGACCTCCTGGGTTTTGCCGATGGCGAAGACGGGAATGAGCGCGGAGCCTCCGGCATCGAGGGCATTATTAATGCATTGGGCGAGGCGTTCTTCCTCGTCGGCCCGGGTGTAATCGGTGGGGCGTTCGTCGGCACCACGGGTGGTTTCCATGATGAGAAGATCGGGCTCGTCGAGGTCGGGAAAGCGAGCGCCTTTGATCAAGGTGTGATCCTTGAAGTGAACATCGCCGGTGTAGAAGACGGTTTTGTCTTCCTTCTCAATGAGAACTCCGGCGGAACCCATGATATGGCCGGCGTCAAAGAAGGTGATCGAGGCGCTATCGATGTCTCCCAGGTTGAGGTGGAAGGGGCGCTCGTATTCGCGGGGCATCCAGCGCTCCTGAAGGTATTCAATTTCGCGATGATGAAAGAGTGGGTATTCCTTGATGCCGAGTTCGGTGGCTTGGCTGGACATGACGTTGACCGAATTGTGGAGAAGGTTTTCACCAAGAGCCGCGGTGCCGGGAGTGAGATAGACCGGGGCAGAGGGTTGGTCGCGCTGGGCGACGGGGAGGGTGCCGATGTGATCGAGGTGAGAGTGTGAGACTACGATGCCATCGACGCTATCGAAGGAAATGTTCTGGTAGCGCGGCAGAGCGTCGGCTCCCTCTTCCTTGGGATGCATTCCGGCATCGAGGAGGAGGGTCTCTCCCTTGAGATTCAGAGCGTAGGAATTCCCGCCAATTTCGGCGCGTAGATTGAGAGATTGAAACTCGAAGTCGGACACTGCTTCAGAGACTAGCAAGGACTGGACATCTGACTAGGGGAATTGGCCTATTTTTAAGAGAACGGAGTTGTCTTCCCGAACTGATTGAGGCTGCAAGCTGCGCCACACTTTGGAAGTGATGCCGTAGGAGTTAGAAGTGGAATTGATAAAGAAGATGTCGCTTTTGCCTCAGTAAAAATCAACGGGCTTATGGCTTGAGAGGAGCGACAAGCTCACGTGGTTTCTTTGTGAGGACCCCCTCCGGGCCGAAGAGCCAGACGAGAAGGAAGAGGAATCCCGACATGGTGGCCATCATGCCGGAACTCATTGTTTCAGGAAGCCCGAGGAGGGCTGGGAGGGCTTGGGAGGA
>PBTU01000155.1 GCA_002729295.1 Verrucomicrobiales bacterium
AGTGTTGAAAGCGACCAAAGAGGTCTGCGGTGACAGCGTGCCCCTCCTCAACGGCATTGCCGAGTTCACCACCGCCGGCGCATGCGAAACGGCAAAAGCCGCCGCTGGCGCTGGAGTCGATGGATTCATGTTGATGCCGGGAATGGTCTACAACTCCGACCGCCGCGAGACCGTAAACCACTTTCGCACCGTAGCCGCTGCAACCGACCTGCCCATCATGTGCTACAACAACCCACCGGTCTACCGCGTGGATATCACGCCCGAGATGTTCGAAGACCTCGCTGATGTCGACACCATCGTTTGCATCAAGGAGGCCGCTGGAGACACGCGACGCATCACCGACCTATTTAACAAACTCGGTGACCGCTACCTCATCTTCTCCGGTCTCGATGACGTCGCACTGGAGAGCATCATGCTCGGCTGTGTCGGCTGGATATCCGGACTGGTCGACGCCTTCCCGCGCGAGAACCGACTCATGTGGGACGCAGCTGAAGCCGGCGATTGGAAACGCGGACTCGATATCTACCGCTGGTACATGCCCATGCTGCACTTCGACTCACACCCGAAACTCGTCCAGTATATCAAACTCGCCTGTGCCGAAATGGGCTACGGAACCGAGACCGTCCGTGCCCCGCGCATGCCGCTTGTGGGCGCGCAGCGCGAAGAAGCACTCAAGATCATTCGGGACTCCGCAGCGACGCGGCCTTCCTAGATAATTACTTCAATGAGGTCTTGTAGGCTAGCCCGGCGCCTACAAGGTCGCTCATCGCCATTCCAACGGATTTGAACAAAGTGATCTCGTCGTCACTCTCCCTCAAGGTGGCCGTCCCAGCACACATTTCCGTGAGCTCAGCGACGATCTCGTCCTTCGTGAAGACACCCTCCTCGATCGGCACCAGAATCTCGCCAGCCTCCTTCATCGCGTTGACGTAACTGTCGGCATAGACCTTCGATTTCGTGATCAAGGCGGTGTCGCACTCACGCTTGGTCGCGTGATGGTTTCCAATAAAATCAGTGTGGGTTCCGGGCTTGATCCAGTCACCGAGAACGACCGGCTCATGCGATCCCGTCGCAGCAACGACGATATCAGCTTCGCCACAAGCCGCTTCACGATCTTCGACCACAGAAAAATTGATATCCGGAAGCTGCGCTGAAACTTGCTCAATCACGGCTGTGGCTTTCTCTGGATCGCGTCCCCAAACCATGACCTTCTTCAATGGCCGCACACTGGCATTCGCAAGAATCATATAGGGAGAGAGATTACCGGTACCCAGCACGAGGAGTGAACTGGCATCCTCCCGGGCGAGCAGGCGTGTTGCGAGTCCGGAAATTCCAGCCGTGCGCCAGAAAGTCACGGTCGTACCATCAACCAAGGCAAGCGGCTCACCATGTTCCCGGTCGAAGATCATGATCTTCGAATAGAGCGATTTGTAGGGTTCGGTCGCTTTGGGGAAATAGGTGAAGGATTTAACGCCAATGAACTCGTCGCTCCACGAAGGCAGCACGGCGAAGGCGTCGTTCTTGCCACCCTCCGGATCGAGCAGAAAAACCTGCCTCGGCGGCATGCTGAACTTGCCCGCATATGCCTCCTCGAGAGCATCAACAAGGGCGGGATAACTGAGGGCGGCGTGGACTTCTTCGGCGGAGATGATTTTCATAGTCGTAGGATTGCCGGGGAGTTGCTTTTCCGAACCGTATTTCCCTGGTTCCCAATAGGCTGGGCAAGAAAGGATGCAGATGGCAAACCCCGATCAATGAAGGGATTTGACTGGGGTTCACTAACTTCTTCAAGCCTGAAGGTCGCATCGTTAGGTAAAATCGTCCCTCCGGGATCAAACCAGGGCAGAGTTTGGCAATAGTAAAGAGCGAGTTGCCTCAATCTTAAAAGAGCAACCCATTCTCTGAAATCTCAAAGCCCGTTGTTGTATTTCTTTTGACACTTCCGGCAAGTGCTTCCAACACTGCCATCAGCTGGGGCGGTCAATAGATTTCTCAGGAAGATGCGGCGTTTGAAGGAGACCTCGCCGGAAACCGTGAAAGTGGTGATCAATCTGAAGGCCCCTTCTCCACTGGCACGGAGATACTGGAGGCGACAATCACACCTCACGGTGATTTGCTCCAGAGATTTTCATTCAAACCTCTCAACTTTGGGGCCGCAGGCCGGGACCGCATCGAGCGCGCTGATGCTTGAATCAGCTTAAGTTTGGTGCGAGGTCTTGCCGAATGAGTGATCAAAGCCTATTCTAGGGACCAACGCGACACCTATGGACTCTTCCAACCCTCAAACCACCTTCCAGGCTCCTGAAATCGAGGAACTCCGCCAGTATTTTCCGGCCTACGAACTGGGTGGTTTCATCGCGCAGGGAGGGATGGGGGCAGTCTATTCCGCTCAACAGAAATCTCTTGATCGCCCGGTGGCCATCAAGGTCCTCCCCAGACAACTGGGAGCTGATCCCCAATTCCGGGCCAGCTTCGAAGCAGAAGCCAAGGCAATGGCCAAGCTCAACCACCCCAACCTGATCGGGGTCTACGATTTCGGAGATGCGGACGGAATGCTCTACATCGTCATGGAGCTCGTTGAGGGAAAATCGCTACATCACTCCGCCTACGGCAAGCTGATCGATCAAATGTCTGCGGCCGAAATTATCTCCGCGATCTGTCGCGGGCTCGCCCATGCGCATCAAGCTGGTATTCTCCACCGCGACATCAAGCCGGCCAATATCCTACTTGGCCCCAAGGCAATCCCAAAGATCGGAGACTTCGGCCTGGCCCGCCCGGCCAGCGAGGAACACAATCCCGACGAGATCATTTGGGGCACCCCCGGCTACGCAGCGCCCGAAGTTCTGGAGAGCCCCCACTCGGTCGACCAACGGACTGACATCTTTGCGGTAGGCGTACTCCTCTACCAACTTCTGACCGCCCAGGTTCCTGCCACCCCGTGGCAGCCCCCCTCCGCCCTGTCAAACTGCGACCCCCGGTTCGATGCGATCATTCGGCGGGCCACGCATCCTGCGGCCGGGATGCGCTACAACAACGCCTCGGAAATGGCGGACGCCCTCGATAGCCTCATGGCCAACTTGTCCAGCGGCCCTTTCAACCAGCCCTCACCTGCCGGAGCCTCACCTCCTCCGGCCTCACGCCTCCCGATTCAACAAGGTCTTGCTTCCTCCAAACCAAAATCCGGGCTTCTGGTAGGGGTTGCAATCATCGCTCTACTCGCAATTGTTGGCGGATTCATCTATAAATCCTCTACCCCCCCTCCGCCCTCTAACCCTCCGGTGAGCGTCGCCCCGGAAAAGGAGGAGGAAAAAACTCCGGAAAAGCGTCCAAAAAGCGTCACAAAAAATGACGAGCCCAAAGAAAAGCCGGGAACAATCACCCCCCCAAAGCCTGAGCCAACCCCTGCGCCCACTGTGAAATCAGATAAAGTGGAAGGGCCTCTCGACACCCTGACCCGTTTGCGGCCTCGGCTCAGAAAAGGCAACTTTGGCGAACTTCCAAAAGGAACCCATAGCCGGAATGGCTCTCACTTCTTTTTGGTCCCTACCTCACTCTCGTGGGATCGAGCCTCCCACTTCGCAGAAGCCCACGGGGCCCAACTTGCGGTATTGGAAGACAAAGAGGGCCTAGACTGGGCTCTCGAAACCTTTGCTCTTAAATCCGCTCACTGGCTGGGACTCTCAGACTCGGGCACTGAATCAAAATGGCACTGGGCCAATGGAACCGCTCTCAATTCGAAACTCTGGGCTCCCGGGCAACCGGATGACTCTCCCGACAATCAGGATGGCGAAGATTTTGCAGCCCTTCTCCCAGGACCATCCCTCGAGGACCTGCCCGCTTCCCGGGAACTCCCCTTCCTCCTCCAATGGCACGAATCGGGCGATCACCCGGGCTCACTCAGACGACAGATCGAACAGGTCGCCTCCGCCTTCAAAAATAAGAAAATCCCCATTTTCCCGACGGGCACCCGCGACATCGGAGGGTCGCGTTTCCTGGTCATTCCTGAATCCATCTCCTGGAATGAGGCTTCAGCCCTCGCCACAGCCGCAGGGGGACACCTCGCCGTCCCTTCCTCACAAGCTGAGGGAAACTGGATGATGCAGGCGATGCAGTCTTTCGTTAAGGGGCAGAAAGGGATCTGGGTTGGCGCAAGCCTCTCGGCCCCACCCGATCAACGCTGGACATTTATCACCGGCGAACTCTTCGAGTTTATAAAATGGGCTCCAGGCCAACCGAATACTGATGATCTTCCTCAACCCGTCCTTCAGATCCGACGTGGACCCGAAGGGAAATACGGCTACCACAACTCAGCGAGTTCATCCGATCAGGCTGGGGCTTTTCTTCTGGAATGGTCCGCGCCTTCCCGCCGCAATATGCCCGGAAAAGATGCCCTCAACCTCGCCAACGTTGAAGAATGGCTCGCAGCGGCGCGCCGGAAAGTCGCCGCCACTGAGGAGGAGTCTTATGGGCGTTTCCAACGGAGCAACGAAAGAAATCTGGATAACTTCCTCAAAGATCTTGAAAAAGAAACCGAAGTCGCCCGCCGCTTCAGCAACGAAGCCAAGGAGTATATCGAAACCTTTACAAAGGGAATCAAGGAAAGCGGCTCGATCCCAGGCGACCTTGGGAGCGAACGTGCCCGCCGCTTCATCGGGAGTGTCCACGAGGATGCCCTCGAGAAACAAACTAAATTATGGGAGGGCTATGAGGAGCAATTCCAGACCGCGAAGGCGCGCTATCTCGAAACACTCCAAACCGAGATCATACGCCGCACCAAACAAGCAGACAAAAAGGCTGCCGCTTTCCTCGATCGCGAACGGATTGCTGCAAGTATGGACCCTCACTTCCGTGCCATCATTGGTGGAGGAAACCCACCCGTCCCAGAGGAATAGGCGCTCCAACTCTACTCGGAGGAATCGCAGGCAATCCATGATTGCATCATTCCCCTGAGTCCATCGCCGAACGAATAGCAGGAAACAAAGGCTGGAAAAGAAAACTTCCAGTATCCTATGCCAAGAGGTCCCTAACGACATGGCCATGGACATCAGTGAGGCGGAAGTCGCGGCCCTGACTGCGGAAGGTGAGCCGTTTGTGGTCGATGCCGAGTTGGTGAAGAATGGTGGCGTGGAGATCGTGGACGTGAACCTTGTTCTCAACGGCGTGATAGCCGAACTCGTCGGTGGCACCGTAGGTGAGGCCAGGCTTCATTCCACCGCCGGCCATCCACATTGTGAAGCCGTGCGGGTGATGATCACGACCCCAGGTTTTCCCCATCACTTGAGCGACCGGGGTACGGCCAAATTCGCCGCCCCAGATGACAAGGGTGTCGTCAAGTAATCCGCGCTGTTTGAGATCTGCGATGAGCGCGGCAATCGGTTGGTCGGCGGCTCCGCACTGACGTCGGTGTTCGCGATCCATGTCGGTGTGTGAATCCCAGCCTCGATCATAGAGTTGCACGAAGCGAACCCCGCGCTCGACGAGACGACGGGCCATGAGACAGTTTCGAGCGAAGGAAGGCCTCACGCGATCCGCGCCATATTTCTCCATCGTCTTCTCCGACTCTTTGCTTAAGTCGGCGAGTTGCGGCACGCTGGCCTGCATGCGGAATGCCAATTCGTAAGACGCGATCCGGGTCGTGATTTCTGGATCACCCAGCGCTTCATGCCGGCGTCCGTTCATCCACTGAATCAGATCCAACTCACGACGCCGGTCTTGAGTGCTCACCCCTTTTGGATTGTCGAGATGCAGCACAGGCGCTCCGCTGTTCCGGAAAGGCACCCCGGCATGACGTGAATCAAGAAATCCATTGCCCCAAAAACTTTGCAAGAGCGGCTGGCCGTCGCTTACGCCAGAGGTCAACACGGTGTATGCTGGCAGGTCTTGGTTATCGGAACCCAGCCCGTAGGACATCCAGGAACCGAGAGTCGGCCGATCACCCAATAGGGTTCCGCAGTTCATGAAATTGACTCCTGGATCGTGCACATTGGTGTCAGTGTGCATCGAGCGAATCACCGTCAATTCGTCGGCGACCTTCGAGAGATGAGGCAACAATTCGGAAATGACCAATCCGGATTGTCCATGCTGGCGGAAGGAATACGGTGAGCCTTTAAGATTTGGAGTGCCACGAATGAGAGCAAACTGTTGGTGATCCTTTAGAAGCTCCTGCGGAATTTTTTTCCCATCGAGTTCGTTCAACTTGGGCTTGGGATCAAAAAGATCGATGTGCGAAGGACCACCCGCCATGAAGAGAAAGATCACGCGCTTCGCCTTGGGAGCATGATGGAAATTCGACAAGCTCCCCTGCCCTGCTTGAAGTTGATCATTCAACAATGAAGCAAGCGCCACGGAACCAATCCCACCTGCCGAACGACCAAGAAAGGCGCGCCGTGTGAGGTCAGCGGAGAATGTTGAATCAATCATGGTCGCGTAATGGTTTCGTCGAGGTTCAAAAGAATAGTCGCCACACTCACCCAGGCAGCATCTTTGGATTTAGCCGGATGATTCTCCAGAAAGCCGAGGAACTTTATTTGTTCGGCTCGAGCAGGACGTCTTCCGAGGCAAAGCCGGAAGGCGAGATCAAGGCGGGCCTTTTGATCCCCGGGCTCCGAGAGAAGTCTCTTCGCTAAACCTTCAGCGGATTCGACAAAGACCGGAGCATTCAAAGTCACGAGCGCCTGAGTCGGGAGATTTGCGGTAGTTCGTTTCGACACGCAGACCGCACGAGCCGGAGCATCAAGCAACTCCATCGTAGGATGCAGCGCCATCCGCCGCCAATAGGTGTAGAGACTCTTGCGATAACGATCATCGCCCTTGCTCGCAACCCACTTGCCGGGTAGGTCCCGATCCTCCCAATACCTGTCCGCTTGAGGAGGAAAGACACCCGGACCCCCAGGCAGAGGCTTTAACAACCCGCCAATCGCGAGCGCCTGATCCCTAATCTGCTCGGCCGGCAGGCGAACACGGGGCATTCGCGCATACAGGTCGTTATTCGGATCCTTCTCACGATGAGCCGAGGAAATACGGACGGCTTGCCGATAAGTCGCCGAAGTCACAATCAATCGATTGATGTGCTTCATGTCCCAACCGCTTTCGACAAACTCGCTGGCCAGCCAATCAAGTAAGTCTGGATGGGTGGGTGGCGTTCCTTGCGATCCAAAATCATCCGAGGTTCGCACCAGCCCATGGCCGAAATAACTTTGCCAAAAACGATTCACGACAACCCGGGCCACGAGGGGATTTTTCCCGTTCACCAACCAACGGGCAAACTCGAGCCGGTTCTCCGCTTGCGCTTCGCCTTCATTAGCCAAAATGCGGGGAACAGCAGGACCGACTTGGTCACCACGACTGAGAAAACTGCCTCGCAGATGAATGAACGTGTCACGAGGCTTCGACATTTCCCACATCACCGGAACACTTACTTCTTTACCTTCTGATTTCCCTCCCCCCAGAGCCGCCATTAATTCAGCCACCCTCTCACCCAGTTTACCCGAGCCCAGTTCTTTGCCTAGTGCCCGATCGTAGAGCCGCACATCCTTGAGATCTCCCTCGAATCGATAGGCCTTCGCTCCGGCATCATTCCGATAACCCACGCCAATTGCCATGGGGCGGTTTGAAATCGCAATCGTCTCCGGCACCTTCCCGATCACCCGGGCGGACTTATCTTCCACGCCATCTACAAAAAACCGTACTGACTTCCCCGCCTCAAATACCACTGAGACCCGGTGCTCCTCTCCGTCATTCACTGGCTTACTTCCATAAAGAGAAACTCCATCGAAGGAATCGGTGCGTGAAGACACCCAAAAGAACAAATGCCCCGGAGCAGCTTCCTTCTCTCCCTCGCCACCAATCCCAAAGACATAGCTGCGCTGCTTTCCCCGCCAATCGTATTTCGACAACACACTGGCCACTTTCTGGCGGGTTTTGATACGCGCGGTGATGGTGAGATCCCCGGTGAGGTTGAACTTTTTGTTCCCCGCATCGGGATGCACCCCGTCCCACTGACTCAGCAGTCCATCATCGCCAAGCAGAGGTGATTCCGGCAAAGCTGCCCTCGCTTTACTCAACTCCGCTTCGAGCTCCTTTCGCTCATCCGCGCTCTTTCCGCCCCGCGTGTAGTGATACTTCATCGTCGGACCTCCCTGCCCATGCCCCTTGCCACTGTGCCCGGTGTTATTGAAAATCGCGAAGAGCGAATAGTAGTCACGCTGACTAATCGGATCGAATTTATGGTCGTGGCACTCCGCACATTCCATGGTCAAACCTAACCAAACTTTTCCCGTCGTATTGACGCGGTCGGTTACGCCTTTAAGGCGATACTCCTCAACCGGATAGGTTTGACCACGCGCCTGGGGAGCATTCCGATGAAAGCCCGTCGCGATCCGTTGCTCTTGGGTCGCGTTGGGCAGCATGTCCCCCGCAAGCTGCTCGATGGTAAATTGATCAAAAGGCATGTTCTCGTCCAATGCGTGAACTACCCAATCCCGATAGGGCCAAATCTCACGCATCTTGTCATCCGCAAAGCCCCGCGTATCAGCATATCGAGCCAGATCGAGCCAATCCTGCGACCGACGTTCAGCATAATCGCGGGTCGCCATCAAGCGATCCACTAATCGTTCGTAGGCTCCGGGTGCCGCGTCATTGAGAAACTGATCCATTTGCTGCGGAGTCGGCGGCAAGCCGGTGAGATCCAAAGTGACCCGGCGAATCAAGGTCGTGTGATCAGCCTCGGGCGAGAACGACAGTTCCTCTTCTTTGAGACGTGCTCCGATGAATTGATCGATGGGATTGCGCGCTCCCGACACCACCGGAGGCGCCCTCTTTTTTGGCGGCACAAAAGCCCAGTGCGGCTGGTATTTCGCGCCCCCCTCAATCCAACGTTTAAGCACTTCTTTTTCCCCTTCCGTAAGACTCTTATTGCTCTCCCGCGGAGGCATTAATTCGTCTTCATCCGAGTGGGTGATGCGGTGCCAGACTTCGCTTTCTTGCAAAGCGCCCGGCTTGATCGCCTGCACGCCATCCTTCAAAGAATACGCTCCTTCCTCAGTATCCAAACGCAACCCAGCCTCCCGCGTCTTCGCATCAAACCCATGACACGCGAAACATTTGTCGGAAAGAATCGGCCGAACATCCCGATTGAATTCCAGTTTGGCCCATGCTCCCGAAGCGGAAAGAAGTAATCCCACGACGAAAGCAAGACGACAAATAGCTGAATGAGAACTCATATTCCTCGGAACGGGTTGTATAATAGTATCTGTTGATACGATTCACCAAACAACAATTTCCAGATTCGACAACTGTTGCCCTTTGAGAGGCAGAACTTAAACTGTGAGTGCCTCAAAAATCAGGCACCGCGTCAAATTGCCGGGACACATAATACCAAGTCCTTCGGGCGTCGATTCCGAGCTTGATTGTGTCGTAGGATTTTATTTTTTCGTCATTGATCACAATTGCCAGCTTGAAGGGTTCCCCCCGTCCTTGACAACCCATCTTATTTAGCAGTCAGTCCCTTATGAAAAAGACTTTCGCAGCCGTTACCGTAACCTTGCTAATTGCCCTACCTGTTGGCGCAGAGCTAAAATTAAGCGTTGTCGATCGAGCGGAAAAACTCTTACCGCCACGGGGCAAGGTCGGATCGACAATTGTTGCCGCCGGCAACTCGAAGGGGCAGACGTTCACGGTAAAGAAAACCGGAAAACTCAAGGGCCTTCTCGTGCTGACCGCCGGGGTTGTGAACGCCGCCGATCTGACGGTCAGCATCTATCGCACCGAGAATGACTATCCGGTCGGTGATCTGCTGCATTCGGAATCTGGAAGGTTGCCCAAAGGCGCCGCCGAGGCCACCCTCAAGCTTGAATTTAAATCGCCGCTACAACTTACGACAGGCAGCTATGCCATGGTGCTCTCCGCCGAGGAATCCGATCTGCGCTTCACCTTGGGCCGCGGATACGCCGGTGGTCGGGCGATCCGTAACAACAAGAG
>PBTU01000007.1 GCA_002729295.1 Verrucomicrobiales bacterium
CGGAGAGCAGGCCGATTTAGATGGAGACGGCCGAGGGGACCTCTGTGATGCAGATGTCGACGGAGATGGGCTTAATAATGGCGAAGAAGTGCTCTTAGGCACAGACCCACGCCTTATCGATTCCGATGATGATGGTCTCGATGACTTATTTGAGCAGCGAGGCCAGACCAATCCTCTCGCAGAGGACAGCGATGGCGATGGTCAGCGTGATGACGTAGAGGTCGGTCCCGACCTCAATGCACCTTTAGACACAGACGACGATGGCCTTTGGGATGCCGTGGAGAGCGATGCTCGCGACAGTGATGGCGATAATGCCCACGATGAGATCGACGGGCCAGGTCCCCTGGGAGACCTCGATGGCGACACCGTCCTTAATGGCCGCCGAGAACGGGGGGAGTGCGTCGATGTCAATGGCTGCGACAATTGCTTTGCTGTCGCCAATGGCGACCAAATTGATACCGATGACGATGGTCAAGGGGATGCATGCGACCGAGATGACGATAATGACGGTCGAGATGATGCCCTCGACAATTGCCCACTGACCGCCAATGTCGACCAATCTGACTTAAACCGGGATGGTACGGGTGACGCCTGTGATGATGACATCGATGGTGACGGCCTTATTAACACGCGAGAAGATGCACTTGGCAGCAACCCATTGCGACGCGATAGCGATGGTGATGGGGTTGAAGATGGCGATGGCAATGAGCGCCTAGACTCACTCGATAATTGCATTAATGTCGTCAACCCCGAACAGACTGATACAGATGGCGATGGCTTAGGGGATGCCTGCGATGATGACGATGACAATGACGGCGAACCCGATGACACGGATAATTGCCCCTTCATCGCCAATAGTGATGCAAATGATTCGCAACTCAATACCGATGGTGACGGGTTTGGCAATGCGTGTGATTTAGACGACGACAACGATGGAATTGATGATGTGAGGGATAACTGCCCGCTCTTCATTAACGTTGTACAATTCGATCTAGATGAGGACGGACTTGGCGATGCCTGTGATTTAGACGATGACAACGACGGCATACCCGACGCGTTAGACAATTGCCCATTTGAGCCCAATGAAGACCAAAGTGACCAAGATGGTGATGACGTCGGTGATGCATGTACCGATGATCGAGATGGAGACGGCATAGAGGATGGTCGCGATAACTGCAGAGATATTTTTAATCCAGCCCAAAACGACTTTGACTCGGACGGGCTTGGCAATGCCTGTGACGACGACCTAGATGGTGATGGTCTGATTGGTGCCAATCCCAATGGGCTTGTCGATGAAGACAATTGTGACTCCGTCTACAACCCGACCCAAATCGATACAGACCTCGATGGTCTTGGCGATCACTGTGATAACGATGACGACCAAGACGGCTTGCCCGACTTAGTCGACTCATGCCCCTTAGTTGGAAATGACAATCTTGACCTCGATCTCGATAACATTGATGCGGCCTGTGATAATTGTGATGGGGTGTTCAATCCGTACCAGGTTAATCTAGATGGTGACGCTTTAGGCGATGTCTGCGATCCGGACCTCGATAATGACGGATTTTTGAACGAGCAGGACAACTGCCCGCGAGTACCAAATCTAGATCAGAGGGATTCCGATGGTGATGGTAGCGGTGATGCCTGTTCGACTCTTTTCATCAATCACTTATCCGACCGCCGCATGACTGGCATCTCGCGTTCAGGAAACTCTATTTGGTACTCGAGTCATGGCGGAGTGACGCATTGGCGTTATAACGATGCGACTGAGGAATGGTCGGGTCAGCGGTTCACCAGTGCCAATGGCCTCGGTTCCAACATCGCTCATGCCATTGCTATGGATCAGCGCGGTCATCCAATAGTACAGACTGACCGCGGGTTGCGTATGTATGTGGTCGATGCAGGCGTTTGGGTTGTGGTGGATCATGAAGTTGATGATTGCGCTTCAACTGTTGATGGCATTGCGCTCGATATCGATCAAAATTCAGACCGGCTGTATGTCGCGACATCAGATGCGTTGCTCATTCGCGATGGACTCTCGTGGACCTGTTATCCACGCGGCTTTGGAATCCCCGATGGACCAATCCAGCACGTCAAAGTGGATCCCAGGGGAGCGGCCTGGGTTTTCACAAGCCTCGGATTGGGTGTCTTGAGGTTAGACGGCAGCTGGTCGCGGTTTTCAACATTAACGGGTTTGCCAAGTAATGATGTTGAATCGGTCACGTTTCAAGTTCGAGACGAGACTCTTGTCGCCTGGGTTTCTACATCTTCAGGTATTGTTCGAATTGACGATTATAACGCTGTTGTCCGTAACCCAAATGATCTCGACGATGTCCGGCTACCTGAGGCGAATGAGGTGGGTCAGTTGATTGCGCCTGATGGGCGCGCGTGGATGGCCACTCAAGATGGTTTGCAGGGCGAAGCACTTGAGGTCGTATCACATTTCGGACTGCCGTCAGCGCGGCCAGTCCGATTTCTCACAGATCAGAGCGGTGAACCCATTTTTATTGTTGATGCGATCGGGTATCAGCATACCGGAGGTGGTGTCTTCGCCGAACGAGACGGTGATTGGACTGGGATCAATGGACTCGCTTATGACAGTTTAAACGAACTGACTTGGACCGCGCGCGATGATGGTGTTTTGCGCAGCGATGGCGCTCAATTTGGGCGTCTTGACGGTCTCTCTGAAGAGCAGACTTTTGATGTGATCATCGACGGCTTCAACCACGTCTGGGTCTCAACCGTATCTAATGGCCTCAATCAATTATTGCCAGACCGAATTCGCAGATTTGATTTTGGACATCCAAAAAGAAATGCGCGTGCAAAACTTGTTCTTGATCAAACCGGGTTTGTCTGGGCCGCAGCCGAATTCGGTCTCTACTGGTTCAATGGTCAGCAATTTAATGCGATTGAAGGCTTGCGCAGTCAACTCACAAAGGACGTCGCAGTCGATCGACGCAACAGGATTTGGGTGGCCACCGAGCGCGGCCTTTCAAAAGGTCAGCGAAACCGAAAATTTGAGCATATCGCGCTTCCGACTGACGAAGCGCTGGGTTTTGGTCCGAAACTCACCAGTGTCGCAGCCGGTGGCGACGGTCGAATACTCGTTGGTTCATTACGCGAAGGTTTGTACGTGATCCATCCCGATGGTCATATCGATTCATTCAGACCCAACAATGAACTTAATCAGGACATAATAGCTCCCTCGATTCAGGCGGTTTGGGCCTCCAGCAACCGGAGTCGAAGCGCGTACTGGATCGCAACGCCAGAGGGGCTTATCGAATACATTGCACCCTCCCGCAACCTGGTTGGGTCGGTTTGTGGTGACGGCGTTGTCGCAGAGACAGAAGAATGTGAGCCGATAAATGGTGAGGATTCAGAATTGTGTAATGCTGACTGTACTCTAGCGCGGTGTGGCGACGGATATGTGAACCCAGAGACGGGGGAAGAATGTGATACACCGGGTGCATTCGGTGAAGGCCCTGGTCAATGCCGTCCAAATTGTCGATTGAGCGGTTGTGGAGATAAGATCGTCGACGATGATGAAGAATGCGACGGGCAAGAGTTTTGTATGGATGATTGTCGCTGGGCGCCGTGCTTTCATGCCGATACAGGCTGCCCGGACTTTGAGTTTGCCCGATTGGAGGGCGGTGTCTACAGACGAGGTGGTCTCGATCCTGTGAGTGGACCGGTTCACTTAGTGAAAATTCGGTCGTTTGATTTACAAAAAAACGAGGTGACCGTCTCTCAATATTCTAGCTGTGTTACCGCCGGTGCATGTTCTCCAGCGATTTGTCCGGCTCATCTAGCACCCAAGAACTATGAGAACAATCGCAGCGATCATCCCGTAAACTGCGTTGATTGGCATCAAGCGGTCGCCTTTTCAAACTGGGTTGGTGCGCGCCTACCCAGTGAAGCGGAATGGGAATATGCTGCGCGGTCTGGCGGACAAGAAATTGATTATCCATGGGGCGATGCTGCTCCGACCTGTGAACAGGCACAGGTCGGTCGGCGGGACGGAGATCCGCTCATGCTCTTTGACCCAGACCCGCGCTTTTTCCCGTGCGGACTTGATACGGTAGTGGTTTGTAGCAAACCTGCTGGCCTAAGTGTCCATGGAGTCTGTGACCTGGTGGGCAATGTACTCGAATGGACGCTTGATCATCAAAATCTTACCTATGAGGCCCGAGATGAGACGCCATTTTACAGCGATGAACGCCCCCCGTCTGAGGGCTTTCATATGGCACGAGGGTCGAGTTTTTATGATGTGGGCTTTTATGTATTGCCGACCGTTCGTAAATTTTGGGGTGGTGCGGACGGTGGTTTTATATGGGGTGATCTGGAAGCGGATTTGGGCTTCCGGCTGGTGCGACCCGTGCGGCCGTAGACTAATCGTTGAATTCTTAGGATGCCGTCGACTCAACTCGGGAAAGACCCGGCTAACGGTGGCCTGACCTAGTCGATTACTGACCTTATACAGTGACCATCGTTTGCGTCTACACAGGACAGAGTCGCTTTGATTCATTCAGTGCTTGCGACTGATGTCTACGCGATCAGTTGGCAATTATTTAAGAAGAATCGCACCACATCAGTGCTGATGAAGTCAATGATGCCCCAAATGTATAAGTCCGTAGATAATTGAATTGAGTCGCATGTCATCGTTCGTACCTCCATAGTTTTGTATTAGGCAAAGCGTTACTTCTCTAGGCGGTGGAGCGCGCGGCTATTGGGCACCATGGACCTGCTTGTTTTCATGTTCTTGATGAGTTCTATTTACCCTTGCGATTCGAACGGTGACTTGAGTAGCTGTGCTGACCCGGCTCATTTTTTTGAGCGCTGTAACGCCCCCCCTACAGCCAGTATTGATGGCTGATAGCCCTAAGACGCAGACAAGCGTCATCATGCGGCTGAGCATCTTTTGTATGTTCACTGACGGCATTGGTTTAGTTCCTGTCCTGTCCTAGCAACAGAATAGGTTTTCGATGTTCGCACCTTGACTGTCTTTGACTCAGATGGTGCTGATGGTCTTGAGATGTATTGGCGAGACTCGGTCTGGATTATATGCTGTCTAGACCGTTCGATGCGCTGGGAGTGATGCCGCTCCTACGGCCTAGGGCATCGTCGTGCGGACAACCCGAAAGCCCAGGTCGCTCTCGCTTATGTCGGGCTGTTTTAAACGTCTTGCCCAGATCGAGACGCGATGCGTTTGCGTATCACCTTCGCCAAAACTGAAAGATCCGCCCCTGACGACGCGGCCGGCACTGGCGCGTGTCGCCGTCCAAGAAGAGCCATCGTCGGGTGCGCGCTCGATGGAGCCCACGGCACACCCAGTGATGTCTATGCCATCGCTGCAATCATACCGGCCATGGTAGTCGTCAGCCGTCCATTCAGAGAGATTACCCATGAGGTCGCAGAGGCCATACACGCTGATGTCATCACCTGAACACACAGGCCTCGCCCCGCCGAGTTCGCACTGGGTCTCGCCGCCAATTAGATTGGTCTGTACACTCTCGCAGTCTTTGACAGAGTCGCCCCAAGGGTAGGGGGACTGAGTCCCTCGACCGCTTGCAGCAAATTCCCATTCACTCTCAGTGGGCAGCCTGGCTTCATCGCCTAGAAATCGCAGGAACCCACTGACAGCGTTTATATTGACACCGTCCATCGGATAGGCTTCGCGATCTCGTTCGCTTCGGTAGTTAGACGAAAAGATGTCGACGTTTGGTGGTACACACGGGGTCTCGACATCCGAGACACAACTGCGATATTGCGCCACAGTGATCTCGCTTTTTGTCATCCAAAATGTGGGTACACGAACTGGATGCGCAGGCCCCTGATTGTCTCCGCCATCGTTACGCCCCATAGTAAACTCACCACCCTCGATGCAGACCCAAGTGATCTCATTTGCACCGACGATTTCTGTCTCCAATGGGCATGGCACAATAGGTTCAATGCCCATGTCGGGCAGCAGCGCCGCATCGATTGTACTCATATCAACGGTTTTGGCATCCACAGTCTCAGCGTCCATCACTGGGGACGCGTCAACTTGCATATCTGGCTCACAGCGAGGGCCGTCTGGACAACCGTTCCATGTGGGTTGCAAGAGGATTCCATCGCAACCCAATTGAAAGAGGAGCAAAAGCAGAGCAAAGACAGGCTTTAAGACGGGATGAATCATGTCCCTTTCTTGCTCGTTATGAGCCAATTGGCAAATGAAAATCTACGGACCCGTTAAAGAAATGAAAACCCTATGGGTTCCTCTCAAGATCGGTAGCCAATGCTCATGTGCACAGGAACGCTCCTGGAAATGGGCCTCTTGAACGACTCAAGTTAAATAACTTGGTCCGTCGCGTTGAATTAGAGGTTAACCTTTATGGATGTACTCACTGAAGACAAGCGAGCGTGGGGCTGTCCCTCCCCCCTGTGGTTAAACATCTGCTGGGTCTGCTTTACTCTCCTGTAAACAGATCTGATTCGTTCAGTGTGGGTTTGGCTTCGACCGGTCTCATCGGTTTTGCTTTGCTGGACACAGGCGAAGGTGCTTTCTTGGGTGAGATGACGAGGGGGGCATATTGCGCTGTTTTTTCCGTAGCCCGCTTTCCTGCGCGCCCCTTTTTACCTAACTTTCTCTGCGTTTTTTTGGCAGACCGCTTCGGACCTTTTTTTGTGCTTGCCTTCGCCTTGAGAGTCATTTTTTTACCAGACGTGGCTGTGGACTTAAGCGGCCGCTTACCCGGCTTCGATTTTGAGGATGAGCGCTGCCGTTGTGCAATTTTGTTTTGGGCTCGCGTTCGACGCTCTTGGATAGCCATGCGATCGGGGTGGGTCTCTGGTGCCAGCTTAAGCCAAGATGTACAGGTCTTAGTGACCGCCTTCCAATCTTTGCCCGCCTCAGCGGCTTCGCTTTGTTTTTTGAGCTGGGCCAATGTCTGTTTTAAGCCTTGGCTTTTGGTTTCTTCTTGGCCTGAACCTGTGCTTATTTGGTTTTGACCAGCGTCTGTGAGTTTCTTGTCCATGAAGATGAAATAGAGAATAAAGCCCAGTATGACTCCGCCCAATGCTATGAGGGCGGGTCCTTTCTTTGACCGATGGAACTGAGCTGCCAATAGGTCTGTTCCGCTGCGTCTATCCATTGGAACAGGAGGGAAGGCATCAGGCGACGTCTTATCATGGATTGGTTCCAAATCGGCCCGTTTAGCCTGATTGAAGATGCCTACAGACGGTGGATTCGCAGCCGGTGGATTTGTGTAACCGCTGTATTTGGCCCGGAGTGCATCCGCTCGATCTCTCAAGGTACGGGCATTTGCAGGTCGCCGCTTAGGGTCCCGTCTTAAGCAATCGAGTATGAGGTCTTCGACGTCCGCAGGTACGGCGTTTGTCGACGCGCGCTCGCCGGTCTCTTGGCCAAAGTGCTGTATGAGCATCTCCGGACCTCTGCCTCGAAAGTCGGTTTGTGATGCGAGACAATGGTACGCGATAGCACCGAGGCTGTAGATATCGCTTCGGCCATCGAGTTCACCTGCGGTGAGTTGCTCTGGCGACATATAGGCCAGAGTACCCACCGTTAAGCCTGTGGCCGTCAGCTTAGAGTCATGGACCTTCGCCACGCCGAAATCCAGAACTTTCACCATCAGCTTATCACCGAGTTCCTCGAGCATGAGGTTCGCAGGCTTTAAATCGCGGTGGATAATCTCTTTAGCGTGGGTCTCCACCAGCGCATCGGCGACTTCTCTGAGAATGAACAAGGCTTCCTGGACCGGCATGTCTCCTTTGGAGATTCGCTCCTTGAGGGTCTCTCCATGGACTAACTCGGTGACGATGACAAGCTCATCTGACGGGGTCTGAAATGATGTTTTCAGCTTGAGTATATTGGGATGTCGCATCTGCGCGATGATGCTCTTCTCCTGCTCAAACCGTTTGACCACTTCGTCATTATTGGCCCATGCCGTATTGACAATTTTAACCGCGACGTCCATCTGCGCGTCGGTATCGCGTGCTTTGAACACGGACCCCATGGCACCAGCACCGAGTTTGGAATCGATTAGATATTTGTCTTTCAGTAGACGCCCGATCATCGATTCTGGGTTGGTTGAATCCAAGGGGACGTGCGGTACTGGTTCAGCACCGCCTGTTTGTTCCGCTAAGATCCGACTGTAGTGCGGACTTGAGACGTACCGAATTTCATCGATTCGGTCTCTGAGACGTGCAGCATTTGCCGGCCTTTGCTCCTTTTTCTCTGCGATGCATTCAATGATTAAATTTTGTACGGCAATGGGTACACCTTCGCCCGGCCCTGCGGTTCCATACCCAGACATGTCTGATGCGAATCGTTTACTGAGTCGCTCGGGGACACGGCCTTGGAAGTCAGAGTGGTTCGCCAGGCATTGGTAGGCGACGACCCCGAGGCTGTAGATATCGCTTCGACCATCGAGATTCGGCAGGCCGAGGCGTTGCTCTGGTGACATATAGAGTTCCGTCCCCAGACCCGGTTGACTTGGACGTGTCAGACCCGAGTCGTGTAAGCGTGCGACGCCGTAATCGAGGACTTTGACGACATTGCGGTCACCGACTTTCTCGATCATGATATTGGATGGTTTTAGATCGCGATGGACAATGCCTTTGCCATGGGCTTCCACAAGAGCGTCAGCGACTTCGCGCAGGATGAAAAGCACTTCATCGACGGGGATGGCATTCATCTGCAGTGTTTCTTCTACGGTTTGACCGGTCACAAGCTCGGTGACGATCACCAACTGGCTTTTGTCGATGCTGAAGGAATCGTAGAGGGTGATTGAGTTGGGGTGCCGCAATTGGCCGATGATTGCTTTTTCTTGCTCGAAGCGTGCGCGATACGCTTCATCCTGTGCGTTCTCACATCGAATCAGTTTCAACGCGACTTGCTTGCCCGCCTCTAGGTTGTAGCCTTTGTAGACCGTACCCATCGCACCGCTGCCAAGGGGGAGGTCCACTCGGTATTTCGCCCCGAGGACTTCACCGATCAAGTTGTCAGAGGTGTCTACACGTGTCCGTAACGCGGCACCGTCCTTTGCGCAAAAGGCGATGTGAGACGGATATTCTGTTTGACACTGCGGACAGAACTTAATGTTCATCTACTACACACCAACTTTGTGACCTGTCTGAATGACGGTCCAATAAACCAGCACCACTGGGTCATTATGCTATGCCATCATAAATGAGGCTAACTTGAAGTCAAAGACTAGACAATGATTTTGAGGCATCGTAGGACTAATCTAGGTTCCATTATCAAGCTGTAGTCGAAATGCTGAGCGAAGCCATTGAACCCTTTCAAAAATGCGGCCGTTTCAATCGGTTGCTCGTGCTGAGCGCAGTCCTCTGGTGTCTGCCCCACTCCGCCGATGCAGAGACAAGAGAAAAGCGTTACAGCAGGTTGTTAACTGATGCGCAGGCCGCCGTGCATGCGCAGAACTGGCAAGGGGCCGCCAAAATAGCTAATCGTGCAGGAGCCTTACTCAATTCACCACAAGCATACCTCTTATTGCTCCGTTATTTATCTAAGATGACCGGTTTTGACGCGGGCCGCTGTCAGCAAATCAAAGGTGCCACCAATCGTTATTTTAATGCCTGCCTTAGTTGTGAACGAGAGAAATCCAAATCAAAAACTTATAAGAAAGCTTGTGCTTCTTGTACAGCGTATCAAACCTTTCTGACTCGAACGAAACGGCTGGCTGTGCGGTCAATGACTTTAATCGAGGAACTGGAAGCTTATTCATCGGGTTTTGAGGCGGGGACGCCTTCGAAAGTGGCGTACAGTGAATTGACTCGGTCGGTTCGCTCGTGTCTCAAACGCCCCGATATCAAAACGGTACCGGATGGCGCAAGTATCGAATTGAATGGCAAAATCATAGGACAAACCCCGGCGCAAATCGATACCTTCGTTGGAGACATGGTGGTTTTAGAACTCGCTGGTTACACCCCAGTCGCTCTCCCAATCAAGGTAACGAGTCCTGCTGAATTCCGATGGCCCATCAAACTTGAGCCTAACCCGCAGGTCAAAGACTCGGCGGCCGGTCAAAAAAACGAGGCGGGTGCGACCCAAAGGCAACCGGAGCATGAATCGCATACGCTGGAGTGGACATTATTAGGTGTGGGCAGTGCATCGCTCATTACAAGTGGTGTTTTTCTCTTCGATGCCATTGCAAAACGTGATGACGCAGAGGCCATCAATGGTGAATCTGGCCAACGGAGTGACTTTGATTCACTCAAAGACCAGAGCCAAACCTCGCTGACTTTTGCTGGCGTCACCGGCGGCATTGGCGCTGTGGCTTTAAGCCTGGGTCTTTGGTTATTGCTAGACGACGACGGCGATAACAAGACGAACGCAGCCCAACTCTTGGTCTCACCAGATGGCATGTATCTCTACGGCCGTTTCTAGAGACTTGACCACGGCATGATGTGGCCCTTAAAAATGACTTTATGGGTCTGGTGATGCTGATATTGACGGTGCTAGATTCTTGTCGATAGCGGCGTGTCGAGTTGACGTTTCACAAAGGAGGCCTAAGTTGGCAGCGATCCGATTTTCCAATGCACCAGATGGCTCATCACTGACCATTCCCGAAGTGTGCGTCGTTGGGCGTCACTGGAGTTGCTACGGCGAATTGCGTATGCGCAGCGTACCCTTATTCTGGGTTGAAATCCGTTGGATGGGGTCGAGTTGGGCATGGCGGGCCATTAACAGTTCCGAAGAGACGCGCGGCAGCGGGGCGTTGGGCAGTAAAGGTTGGCGGGTCCTGCGCCCGGATCCAACACGGCGACCGCGCATCTCTATTGGTGATGACAGTTGGTTCGAATTTGTGGATTTGTCGCCACCTGAGGCGTTCGCGCGCAATGTCAGTACTCATGCCGTTGTCTCAGGCGATGCGCTCGATGACTTGTGGGAATGTTTTGACGGCAAGATCTACCGTTTGGGCTGGGAAGAATCAGAGGCCACTGAGATCCAGCATGCCGATGGAGACCTGATCCAAGGCACAGACGGCTTGTATCGGGTCTTCTGCCCACGACTGAGTGCGCCTACGGTGATAGCACCACTGATGATCAGTATGGCTGATTGCGCCGTCGAGATTGATCTCGACAACTTACAGGCAAGCTTTGAATCAAGCCATGCCGCCGTCGCCGTACGGGGGGAATGCGTCCGAGTGCTGGCCGCGTATGCACTGCCGAGACGTGACGAACACTACTCAGACGGTGGATGGCTCACGTCCATCGAGAGTCATAGTCGTTGGTTGCAATTGGGTGGCAATGTGAAATCTAAGCCAGACCGAATTGGCTTTGAGCGAGGGAAATTACGAACTCAGCTCCACAAAGCCGGTGTCCTCGAAGTCAAAAAATTATTCGAGCGGCGCTCATCTGGTGCAAATACAACAATCCGCCTGGGACTGTCACCCGACAACATTTGCATTGTCGGTGACGAACTCGACGACGATATCTAGGCCTCATACTCAGACTGGTCGTTGGAGCGGGCCTGGTTTCATGACAGCTATTTCTCGTTTAGCTCTTGTCATTATCTTGCTTGGGGCAGCTCAGGCCGAGACTTCAGCCAGCGGTGTGCCAGACAAATTTGGATTGTCCAGCCGGCACGCTTTGTGTCAACAAAACCTGTCATTCTTCAAAGATGAACCCATGCTCAAGAAAGCCAGGCTGTCAAGCCAAAGGATTATGCAAATTAAACAGCGAGAATGGCAAAGCTGAATGCGTAGCTGCACCCGTTACTGACTGTAAGACTGCTCGGGTTTGCTCCGAGGACGGTCGGTGCAGCGCAGTTGAAGGACGCTGCGTCGCACTCAATGATTCTCAGTGTCGCGGTTCGATGCGTTGCGGAATGTTCGGTGAGTGCAGAGCATTTGAGGGCACTTGTGTCAAAGACTGTTATTGGTCTGCGCCGGGTATAGATGACACGTCGCTTTGTGGAGTTCAGGGACTGTGCGAGGCAAGCGGAGGCGTGTGTGTTGCGAGTCAAGCATCATGCAGGAAAAGTGAGCTATGTTCTACAGCCGGGCGATGCACCGCCATCGAGGGTAAATGTGTAGCGACGAGTGATAAAGAGTGCTCAGAATCCCAGAATTGTCGTTTTCACGGGGCCTGTTCGGTAGATGGGCCAGAACGTCGGTGTGTCTACAAACACCCTCGTGTTTGCGAGTCTACATGCGCCGAATACGGGCACTGCACATTGCGTGATGGTCAATGTATCGCTGCCGAGACTGCAGAAAGGGTCGTTTGTGTACGACAAAAGGTGCCTGTTCGGCGGGGGTAGAGGGCACATGCTTCGTTCGCAATGACGCCGATTGTAAGCGCAGTGAAATGTGTAGACAAGACGGCAGATGTGTCGCGAAAGAACGCTCTGGAGACGACGGCAAAATTGAATTGGGTAAATTTTGCGGGCGACCAGATTAATCCAGTTGGCGCGTCCTTGCTGATCGAGTCGATGCCCTAGCCAGGTCCGCCCCATGTCGGCGGACCTGCTTTCACGGTGATGTTCGGGCTCTGCTCATGTGCAACCAGCGGTCTTGATACACTGAAGACGGGCCTAGTCTGTTCAGTGCTTGGGGGCAGATCAGACCTCACAGGTCTTTATCAAAGGTGACCGATCCGCTTATTGATTTCGTCTGCCTTGGGCCTTCAGGCTCGGACGAAGGGTCAGTCGCACCGTATGAGGCAGGTCATTTGTGTCGTTTAGTTCCCTTCATCGGGACGTCTTTTTTAGGAATCATTACGCTCCTGAAAAGTTGCTGATGGGCACTCAGTCGATCGAGAGCGAGTCGGTCAACAGGCCCCCCCTGGTTGATTTAAAAATCACGTCTTGCTGACGATTGATTTTCTTTCTTCTTGCAGAATACTCAGATTTCTTGAGCTTTGTGGTCGATCAGACGTTATGCGCAGCGCATCAGCTTCGGTTGCTGGTCGAAAAAATCACGGTCGATAGACATGGGGGAATTGTTTTGACTCAGATAAATAGAAATTTAGTTACCATGGCGGCATGTGTGCTGGCTACCGGCCTACTGGTGTCCAGTTCGCATGCAAAAAAAAGAAAGGATGACAATCGTGGCTGTCAGGGCGCGATTGAGATTGCTGTGCCGGATGCCAAAAATAGGCTTCAAGTGGTGCCCATTGCTCAGTTTGAGCAATCTCAGCGCGTTGGAGTACACTACGATAAGGCGCGTCGGGCTGCCCGGACCGATGTACTCAAATGCGCTTACTATTCCTTTATTCAGAGCAGTGCCGGTAAACCTGAGTCCGCAAAAGCCTATAAAGCGTTTAAGAAAAAGTTTCCTGGTGTCCAGCAAGGTCAGTTGGCGACATTGTGTAAGACGCCGAAGTCGTGGCAAAAAGTGGGCGGTCGGAATGCGATGACCATTGAAGCGACCTATTTTCAGCATTTTCTCCATGGCTACAACACCCCGAAAAAGAGAACAGTAGAAGTCAGGCTTCGGAGCTGGGGGACCAACAAGAACTGCGTTTGGGACAGTAAGGGGAAAGGTTATCAAGTCCTAGGCACCCTGACGACTCAGCCGATCAAGAAGGCACATGAGAAAAGTCGAGCGTCCATCCGGGATGGAAAAATTGCTGGCCAAAAAGTTACTTTCCAATTTCCGATGAGGAAATATCGGAAATATAATATGAGTAAGAAGGCCGAGAAGTCTCGGATGCGCATTGATGTCAAAGCACAGGTCAGGACCGGTAAAGGCGCTTACAAGAGTTCGGCATTTGCGCCATTGGGTCGCGGTAAAAAAGGCCCAGCGAATGAGTTACTGCGAGCACGTAAGGAGAAGTACGTGGGGTGCGGGCGTCACGCAGCGCAGCACCTCTTAGATTTTCAAGGCCACGTACTGCCAATGCATGTCATTGGTAATCATGTAAAACTCCACAAGATGAGCATGCTTGCAACCAAGTTGGAGCAGAAAATCAATAACGGGATACGGCAAAAGCCTGTGATTCCTAAGGATATCCGTACAGGTATCAATAATATCTTAAGCTCGAACAAGGAGAGTATTCGTATTTTTCGGTCCACAAAAGCACGTAAAGATAATCAGAAGGCCATTCGAGAACACATCAAAGAAAAGGGGCCTATCATTGCATTGGTCAAGAATGGTGCCCATTACGTCACGGCTATGGGACACTGGCAGCCGCTTTTTGATGCTCGGCCATCTTTAGGCAGCTTCTACACCTTCAGCAATGGAAAAACGACCATGTATCCTCATGGCGAGTATTCGCTCAAGTTTAACAAAACCTCCGCAGCCATCATGAAGGCGGTTGATAACTCATACCGCCCCAATACAATCCTCTACGCTGTACCGAAGTAGTCCACGCGAACAAGCTTGACCCCATAGAAATCTATGGGTCTCGATGTCCGGAGATCGCAGCCCGATTCCGGACATCAGTGCGCCATTTTCAGTGCGTCCTATCTTAGGTCATGCCGTTAGCTGTCATATCAGTCAAAACCCTTGCTTCGCGGCCATGTGAAGCCAGTACAAATTGGTTTAGTAACGATTATCTCAACCTCGGGTCTTGTGTGAGAACGTCGGCGTCTGGCTGGTTTTAGAACGCCTGAAATCAGAGTCGGAGCCAGCTCCATCTGCAACCACCTTGGTGCATGCGCCAGTTTCCTGTATAGGACGGCGTGGAGGTGGATCGTGCAATCAGAACAAGTCGATAGGTCTAAGCAGCAGGACAGCCGTTTGGTCAGGGTGTTTAGCCGAGTTGAGACATTAGGTCAGAAACTGCCCGACCCTCTCACGCTTTTCTTTTTAATGAGCCTTGCTGTGATCGTCGTCTCAGCCCTTTTCTCCGGCACGTCAGCGGATGTGGTGCAGAGAAGCGGTGGGACCAAGACCATGGTTGTCCAGAGCTTGCTTACTTTTGAGGGCCTGAGGTGGATGCTCACCTCCGCGGTCAAAAACTTCATCGAGTTTGCACCCCTAGGCCCGGTATTGACGGTGATGATCGGCATCGGTGTTGCGGAGCGCACCGGATTTATCTCCATGGGTCTTAGGGTCTTGGTGACCCGCGTACCGAGCACCATGCTGACCGCCACTGTGGTCTTTGCCGGCGTTATGAGTTCCATGGCAGCGGATGCAGGCTACGTGGTCCTAACCCCATTGGGTGCGCTGCTTTTTGCATCAGTCAAGCGCCATCCTTTGGCTGGTTTGGCTGCAGCTTACGCCGGTGTCTCCGGTGGTTTCTCGGCCAATTTACTCATCACTGGTCTCGATCCCATGCTGGCTAAACTCACCCAGCAAGCGGCTCAGACGCTCGATCCGGTCTACACGGTCAATGCCGCCTGTAATTACTATTTCATGATCGCATCCACGGTTTTAGTCACCGTTGTCGGCACCCTTGTGACAACGCGCATTGTCGAGCCCATGCTGGGCCAATGGGACCCAAGCCAAGGGGCAGAACCGGCCTTAGATGAGGCTAAAGAGCCGGGGGCAGATGAAGCAAAAGCGTTTATGATCTCTATGGCCGTAGGGCTTGTGTTCGGTGCCGGTCTTTTAAGCCTTGGGCTCGTTCCGGGCGCGCCCTTGCACGACCAGATCAAGCCTGGCCAACCGGCGGTGGATGCCCTGCATACGTTTTTTGAGTCCATTGAGATCTTGGTGGCTGTAGGCTTCATCATTCCGGGCCTGGTCTACGGCATTCTCACCAAATCAATAAAGTCCGACAAAGACGTTGCCGGCATGATGAGCGACACGATGGCGTCGATGGGTGCCTATGTTGTCCTCGCGTTTATCGCAGGTCAATTTGTCGCCTACTTCAATTGGACGCACTTGGGTGCTGTCACGGCCGTCAAGGGAGCAGGGATTCTCCAGAGTATCGGTCTCCAAGGTGGCTTGTTGATGATCGCCTTTTTGTTCGTTGCATCTTTAATGAACTTTTTGGTGGGGTCTGCATCGGCAAAATGGGCCTTTATGGCCCCTATTTTTGTGCCCATGCTGATGCAGATGGGTCTGAGTCCAGAAGCCACACAAGCGGCGTACCGTGTTGGTGATTCCATTACCAACATCATTTCACCATTGATGCCCTATCTACCCATCATCATTGTCTTTGCTCAGAAATACGACCGCAAGGCGGGTATGGGTACAATTCTCGCATCCATGCTGCCCTATTCCATCGCCTTTGGAATCGCGTGGGTTGTGATGTTACTGGTTTGGGTCTTTTTGGGTCTGCCTTTAGGACCGGGTGCTGTGGCCACTTATGCCGTCGGTGGCTAGGCCGTTTATCTGGGCATAACAGTCCAACTAGCCCGGTGACTCAGATCGAGGCGACAACACCACCAAGTCCTGATATGGTCCGCCCAAATTGCGGAGGACCACATGGCAAAGTACACGCCAAGAACAGCCCCAGACCCCACCCTTAAAGGATGGCCATCGGGGATCAAATACATCATCGGAAACGAGGGCTGCGAGCGATTTAGTTTCTACGGCATGAAGGCCATTTTGCAGGTGCATCTGACCATGCTCTTTGTCGCGGCAGGCTCCGCTGAGCAATTGGCCGAAGAAGATGCACAGGAAATGGTCCATCTCTTTATCGCCGGTGTCTACGCATTGCCGATGATCGGCGCTCTCATCGCTGACCGATTGCTCGGCAAGTATAATACGATACTGTGGCTGTCTATTGTCTACTGTGCCGGACATGGCGTGCTTGCGGTGGGCGGGGAGAACAGCATTAACGGGATGCTTTTTGGTTTGGGGCTCATCGCACTTGGCTCCGGCGGCATTAAGCCCTGTGTGTCCGCCCATGTCGGTGATCAATTCGGCAAATCAAATTGGCATTTGGTCGATAAAGTCTATCAAGCGTTTTACTTCATCATAAACTTCGGCTCATTTTTCGCGACTTTACTCATCCCGGTTTTAAACAAGCATTACGGGCCGAGTATCGCTTTTGGTCTGCCGGGTATTTTGATGGCGGTTGCCACCCTGTTTTTCTGGATGGGGCGCAAAGACTTTGTCCATGTCCCGGCGAATCCTGGTGGTCGCTTAGGGTTTCTCGATGTGGCCAGTTCGTCCTTTTTGTTCTTGGGTTTTATTGGGCTGCCTATGTTCTTTGTCACCCTACTGGGTGGTTGGGTGAACACGCTTATTTTAATGGGCGCGTCTATTGCTGTTGGCTTTATGATTTTCGCCATCCGACAAAAAATTGAGCCAGACGATGGCTTCATTGCTGTCAGCATTGCCCGTTTGAAGGGTGGCCTTGAGAAATACGATGCCGAAGCCGTCGATGGCACCAGAGCGGTGGTTCGCATCTTCTCTATCTTCATTTTGGTCAGCGTTTTCTGGGCCTTGTTTGACCAGCATTCCTCGTCTTGGATCCGTCAGGGTAAAATGATGGATTTGCAATTTATGAGTCTTGAATTGCTGCCCTCACAGATTCAAGCTCTAAACCCACTGATGGTGATGATCCTCATTCCCATCAACCTGTTTTTTATCTACCCGGCCATCAATAAGATGGGCTTTGAGATGAGGCCCTTGCGTAAGATGACCATCGGGATGTTCATCGCCAGTCTCTCATTTGTCTCGGTGGCCTTGATTCAAGCCGAAATCGACAGCTCGCCTGCGAATTCCGTCTCCATCGGTTGGCAATTAATTCCCTTTATCCTGATTACTCAAGCCGAGGTTTTGGTCTCCATTACAGGCCTTGAGTTTGCCTACACCCAAGCTCCTAAGCGGATGAAGTCGACCATCATGGGATTCTGGTTATTGGTGGTGGCGCTGGGCAATAAGTTGGTGGCCATCGTCACCAAGTTGCCCGACATGAGTCTTGAACGCTTTTTCTGGACCTTCGCTGCATTGATGGCGGGTGCCGCTGTGCTCTTTGGCTTGCGCGCCTATTTTTACCAAGAAAAGACC
>PBTU01000156.1 GCA_002729295.1 Verrucomicrobiales bacterium
AACACGTGAATCCAATCCAGCCAAACAAGACGGTGCTGGACGCCAAGACCTGACACGCACCGATTCCGGAAGCACCATGAAACTTTCGACTATTCGCCCGCAGTCAATGCCCGTCCTCAGATCATGGCTGGTTCAGCTACCACGTTCTCCAAAATATTTGCGTCTTCTCCGGTATTCGATAAAGGAGACAAGAAAGTTCTGCTAAAAGAGACCAAGGGCCGAGGAGAATGAAAGGACGGTGGGCTCGCCGCCTTTGATGAGGTTGCTGCCGATTTTGGAGTCGGGGAAGTTGGCGATAAGAGTGGCGAGGGAATGGGTCTTGGTATCGGCGATTTGGATGGTGCCTTTGAGAGCCCTGCCGCCCCAGGGGTCGTGGTAGGTGACCTCAAACGAGGTGGCGTTGGCGGGGAGTTTTTCGGGGAGGCCGGTGAGGACGACGTAGTGACGTTTGACGCTGAGCCAGCCTTTGATTTGGGAATTGGGAATGCGCCGGTAGGCCATGCGGCGGATGCTGATGATGGGGGGGAACCCTTTGTTGAGGGACTTGGCGAGGGAGTGGTGGGTGCGTTGGAGGAGGTCCGGAGAGGATTGGCGGTTCGTGCGAAAGAGGGTTTTGAAATTCACTGTTCCCATCCAACCGGAGGTGCGCATTTCGTTGGCCATATCGGCGAGGTCTGCTCCGCTGATCCCGGCGCGGGGGTTCCAGCGGGCCCTTGTTTTATCAAGCCGGGAGGCTTTGTTGGCGTGTCCTTTGATGATGGCGATGATTTTCGTTGTGTCGGTATCGCCGGAGATCTTTTCGAGGGACTTACGCCATTTTTCGCCACCCGAGCGAAAGGCGTCAAGGAGGCAGGCCGGGCCGCACGCGTTGCCGCTGGTGCGGAGTTGATTGACGGCGGGGGAGTCGGGAACGGGCGCGTCCAGCCAGTTGGTCTGGGCGAAGAGAGGGAGCGCGAGAAGAAGCCAGAGGCTAATTGCCCTGGTTCGAAAGAGAGGAGTCGGTGAAGGTATCGACACGGGTGTTGTTAGAGCGTTGGACGTCATTCGTGTTTGGAGAAACGGTAAGGGTGCTCCGCACGTCTAGCGACCCCTCCCTTTTAAGAAGGGTTTCACCAAATGGAATGGTGATGGCTTTGACGGTGTTTGCCTCGATGGAGTTGATCTGAATAGGGTAGCGGTCGCCGGCGACATCGACTTCGAGAGCGGAGTGCCAGACGGTTTCGGTTCCGCGATTTTCAACAAGAACCTGGAAGTAGGGATTTGAGCTTTCCTCGGAGGGGAAATATTGGCTTGCGACGGCGATGTCTTCGATTCCGGTGGTTTCAAAATCCAAAGCGCGACCGACATTCAAGATACCTTCGCCGAAGTAGGGGTCGGCTCCATTGCTGCCTGCTTCGTTGGAGTATTCCAGGACATGGGCGGCTGCTTGTTGGGCGTTCATTCCAGTTTCCGAGATCACGGCCGCGGTGGCACCGGCGAGATAGGGAGAAGATGCCGAGGTTCCCGTGAATTCGATCACCTGATCTCCGGGCCAGGCGGCCTGGATTCCTATTCCCGGTGCCGAGGCGCCGAGGTTGTCACTGGTGTTGGAGAAGTTGAGGTGGGTGCCATTGGCGTCGATGGCGCCGACGGAGATGACACCTTGGTGGGCGGCGGGGTAGGCGGCCGCTGAGAAGCCGTCGTTTCCGGAGGAGGCAAAAATGACAGCTCCCTTGTCGTTGGCGTAGTTGATGGCGTCCTGGAGGATGAGGCTGTTGCCGTATGAACCCATGGAGATGTTGATGATCTGCGCTCCGTTATCAACGGCAGTAACGATGCCCTCGGCGAGGACGAGTGAACTGGAGGTCCCGGTTTCATCGGCAACCCGAATGGAGAGAATGGGTGACGAGGGAGCGACACCACGCAGGTTGGGATGGTCGCCGGCGATGAGGGAGGCAACTGCGGTCCCGTGCCCATGCGGTACAGCTCCCTCGGAGAGTTCAACGAGGTTGATTGTCTGGAAGCCCTTTGAGAGAGCGAGGTGAGGTTCCACTCCGGTGTCAATAACGGCAACCTTTACGCCTTCGCCGTATGCGGAATTGTCTCCGGCGATTCCCAGAAAGGCGAGGGCCTCGCGTCCGAATCCGACGGCTCCGGGTTGGTCTTCGACATTGCCGGGTTGAGGAATCGTGACGGGGAAGTTGTGAAACATATCGTCCTCATCGAGGCCAAGGTCGGTGAGTTCCGAAAGGTCGCCATATCCTACCCCGACGACCCGGAGGCGGTCGATGTTTCCCAAAAGTGTGAGGTCGGAGTTGGCGAGTTTATTCAGGAAGTCCCGGTAGGATTTTTCGTCCTTAAATCTGATGAGCTTTTGATTGGGGAGAGCAATCATGTCCTCCAGAGTGAAGGGCTTTTTACTCAGGTCGCGGGTGCGGGTCTTCTTGGGACGGCTGGGCTCGTGAGTGATGAAGGTGAGCTTACGCTCTTTTACTTCTTTGCGATTTTCCGCGACTTGGGTTGCGTCTTCTAACATCAGCCAGCCGATTAAGGCTCCCAAAAGTAGGGCAAAGATGATGATAAAGGAGCGAAGATTCATTGGACTGGTCAAAGATGGTACAGAAACTGGTGATACGCTAACTAAGAATTTGGGAGGAGGTCGTTGATTTGCGAGAGGTGGGTGATGATGGCGTCGGGTGGAGGAAGGTCGGGAGATGTGTGAAGGGAACGGGCATCCCCCGCAAAGAGAACGCTTCGGAAGCCAATAAGTTGCGCAGGAATAACGTCTTTCTTGTGATCGTTGCCGATGTAGAGGGTCTCGGAGGGCGGAATATTCCGAGCGGAGAGAGATTCCGCGAGTTTTTCGAAGAGGAAGGTTCCCGGCTTGGCTTGGCGATGTTGGTAGGAAAAGAAGGTGAGATCATCTTCGAAAGGGAGCGGGAGGAGCTTTTCGAGGAGGAGTGGGGTGTAGAATTGGGCGTTTGAGATGAGGGCGAGAGGGAGGTGTTTCGGGAGGGCCTCGGCACCGGGCATAGGCCAGACGGGATTAGTGAGGAGTTCGTATTGGAGGGCGAAGCGGGAGAGGTCGGGGATGGGGATGGGGAGACTGCTGAAAAAGCGCTCCCAGATTTCGAGAATGTCGACCTCGGGGAATTTGATGTCTTTTTGACGAGAGGTTTCCTGATCGTCCCGGATGAGTTCGTGGAGAATTGGAATCAAAGGAGCCTCGGGGAGTTGTTTGCTGGCGAGGAGATCGCGGAGGATGGATTCGCGGTCAAGGGAAGGTCCTCCGGCCGCGGAAATGAGGAGGGTCCCGTAGAGGTCAAAGGCAAGGCACTTGATGTTGGGGAATGCGGGCAGGTGGGGAGTCATCCCGCCGGGCTCGGCGGAAATGGGCGATAGTAAATCTGAAATGAGGTCCATCAGGTGCGTAGGAAGTGAAAGCGATCCGGAGAGATGAATTGCGCGAGGACGTTTTTCTTGGGGAGCCAATCGGGGACGCCGGGAGTGGAGTCGACGACAGGATCGATGATGTTTTGCAGCGTGATTCCGTAGTGGTCGAGGGACCAGCAATCGGTGGCGATGGATTGCGCGGAAACGCTCAGGGATTTTTCGAGCCATTGCTCGAGTTCAGGAAGGCGGTGGTTGCGAATGAGGTGTTCTTGGTGCGATTCCGGGAGGTTGCCGAAATCGAGAGAGCCTGTTGCGATGAAGTTGAGCCAGTTTTGTTCCTGTTCGTCGTCAGAGAGAATTCGATTGTAGGACTGGAAGGTCGCCGTGAGTTGGCTGAGGTAGTCTTTTTTGAGGAGATCGAGATCAAGAGCAATGAGGTCGATCGGGATGTTTTCGTAGAGAGATCCAAGAGGCGCATCGGAGAAATCACGGGTGATTTCAGGGAGATCACGACCGATGAGCGGCTTGCCCAGGAGAGCGGGTTCAAGGAAGGTGAGACCGAAGCCTTCGGCGATGGAGGTAGTGACAAGATGGGTGGCATGGCCGAGCCAACTGGAGAATGAGGGGTCTGCGTCCGGAGTAGGAGAAAGGCGGTCGGCGACATTGAATTCGACGGGGAGATCGAGTTCTTGAGCGAGGGCAGCCCAGCGGTCGTGCACGGTGGACCATTCCGTGTTTTCCGGGGCGACGGCGATGGCAAATCGGCCTCCGGCGGGCGCATGGGCGGCGAGGAGACAGAGCTCGCCGAGGTTTTTTCGTCTGATTCCCCGGACGGGACAGAAGACGAGTTGGGCGGGGCTTTCAGGCGCGGGATGAGCGGCGGGAGGAACGACGGCATTGGGGAGGTGGTGGCATCGGTGTTCGGGAATGCCTGCCCTGATCAGGGATGAGCGATCGCGGGTATTGACGAAAGCGTAGTGAATATTTTCCGCGAGAGGATAGAGGCGGGTCGTTTCAGAAAGGCGTTGGTAGTTCGCCGGGCGACCGTCTTCGGCAAAATCGTGACATTGGAGGAGGAGAGGGGCTTGGTGTCCGGCGAGTTTTTTGATGAAGTCGGGGAAGAGCGCGTTTTTGGCGAGGGTGGGATTGTGGATGATCCAGAGATCCGGCTGAAGCGGGATCAGGTCTCGCAGATCGTCTCCGCTGAGATTGCTTTTGAGGCAGTAGTTGAGTTCGGGAATGATGATCTGCTCTTCGCACCAGTCGACTCTCGGGCCGCTGGAGGCCACGACGACTTTGTGCCCTTGATTAGAGAGTGCTCTCACTTGAGACTCGATTACGCGGGTGACTCCTCCGCAGCGCAGGTGATAGTGGACAATGAGAACGAGCATTCGGCAGGCGGAGTTTGCCTGCTGGGGAATATGAGAAAAGCGAAATTGCAGCCCTTGGGTTTCTCAACTAGCGTCCCTCCATGTCCGATCGCGCAGGTTTGGTTCAGATGTCGCTCGCGATTGCGGCGGTGACCCTCGCGGATCGAAAGAAACGCCGGAAATTCATCTCCGGCTTGCTCCTGCTGATCGTGGGGGTTTTCGCGCTGGGGAACTGGCCTCTCGAAGCCTGGATCGGACGATCTCTCTGGCGGATGCTCTTTTGGTGGGGTGGTTGTTCCTTTTTGTGTCTCCTCTTGGTTCTTTTCGCGGCCTTTGATGCCTTGGCAGTGATTGGCGAGGAAAGGCGGAAAATGGGGATCAAGAATCCGCTGGATGACGAAGATTTGCCCTCGGAATGATTTGTTCCTTGCGAGTCCGGTCGCCTCACGGCATCCATCGGGCATGACTTCCGAGCTTGAACGCCTCTTTGAGCACCTCCGCTTTGCCAGTATCTCCACCGACTCGCGCCATGTTGCCGATGTCCGGGCCAATGCTGAGTGGTTGGTGGGCCAATTCGAGGGTATGGGAATGGCTACTGAAATTCACGAAACACCGGGGAATCCCATCGTCATCGCACGAAACAAACATGTAGGAGGACGGCGCACCGTGTTGATCTACGGTCACTACGATGTGCAACCGGTGGATCCGCTTGAGTTGTGGGATTCGGCACCTTTTGAGCCTGAGATCCGCGATGGTAAAATCTGGGGTCGCGGTGGCGCGGACAACAAAGGTCAGCACTTCGTTCATATGCTGGGCGCCGAGAAAACCATTCGCGAGGATGGAGAACTTCCGGTGAATGTCATTTTCCTGATTGAAGGAGAGGAAGAGATTGGCTCGCCGAATCTCGTTCCATTTTTGGAAGAGCATAGGGATGAATTGGCCTGCGATATTATTGCTGTTTCCGATACCGGGATGGTTGCTCTGGGAGTGCCTACGCTGGGTTATGGATTGCGTGGAATTACCTGTCTCGAAGTGATGGTGAAAGGTCCCTCGGGAGATTTGCATTCCGGCGTCTATGGTGGAGCGGTGGCCAACCCGGCTATGGCCGCTGCACGGATGGTGGCGAGCTTACACGAGGACGATGGCAAGATCGCAGTCGACGGTTTTTACGACGACGTCATTCCTCTCGAAGATTGGGAGCGTAAAATGTGGGCCAAGGTTCCCGGCGCCTCCGACGAAGACTTTTTGAAAACCACCGGATCTCTGGAGAGTTTCGGCGAGCCTGGATACTCCATCGCCGAGCGTTTGTGGGGACGTCCAACGGTTGAAGTGAATGGCATCGGGAGCGGATATCAAGGGGAAGGGTCGAAGACGGTTCTGCCTGCCGAGGCAATGTTCAAACTCTCGTGTCGATTGGTACCGGGACAAGATCCAGCCATGGTGCAGGAGAAAGTTGAGGCGCACTTGCGCACGCACACTCCGGCCGGGGTGACTATCGAGATAGAGAAAGGTCATTCTGGGAAGGCTTACCACAACGATCCGCATTCCGACTATGGAAAAGCGGCCCAGCGGGCTTTGACGACGAGCTTTGGAAAAGAGCCGGTTTTGATTCGCGAAGGAGGAAGTATTCCCATCATTCAGGACATGAAGGAGATACTCGGGTCAGACAGTCTCATGCTTGGTTTGGCTTTGCCCGATTGTCAGATTCACGCGCCTAATGAAAACTTTGCGGTCGAGAATTTCGAATGTGGAATTCTGATGAGCCAGGCTCTCCTCAAAGAGCTCGCAAAGGCCTAAAAATTTCCTGTCATGAGTGACGATAAAAAAGATTTTATTCGCGAGATCATCGCGTCCGATATCGAGAGTGGGAAGCATGCTGCTCCGATTACCCGTTTCCCACCCGAGCCCAACGGTTACCTCCATATTGGACATGCCAAAGCGATTGGGGTGAATTTTGGTCTGGCCAAGGAGTATGGTGGAATTGGGGCCCGATGCCATTTGCGATTCGATGATACGAACCCGGTAAAAGAGGATACGGAGTATGTCGATGCGATCAAAAAGGACATCGCCTGGTTGGGGTACGACTGGGGCGAGCATCTTTATTTTGCAAGCGACTACTTTGAGTTCTTTTACGACTGCGCCGTGAGCTTGATCGAAAATAAGCTGGCTTACGTCGATACCCAAACGCCCGAGGAAATCCGCAAGCAACGTGGCAATGTGACCGAGACCGGAACGCCATCGCCTCATCGTGAGCGTTCGGTGGAAGAGAGCCTCGAGCTTTTCAAAAAGATGCGTGAGGGAGGCTTTGAAGACGGTGGAGCAGTTTTGCGCGCCAATATCGACATGGAGTCGGGGAATATGAACATGCGCGACCCGGTTCTATATCGAGTGGTGCATGCGACCCATCACAATACCGGCGACGCCTGGTGCATGTATCCGATGTATGACTTCGCGCACCCTCTGGAGGATGCAAAAGAGGGAATTACCCATTCCTTGTGTTCGCTGGAATTTGAAAACCATCGTCCGCTTTACGATTGGGTGGTGAACAATTGCCCGGTGCCTTCCGTGCCGCGTCAGATTGAATTTGCCCGCTTAAATATTGGCTACACTGTGATGAGTAAGCGGAAATTTATTCAGCTGGTCGATGAAGGTCATGTGAATGGCTGGGACGATCCCCGGATGCCGACCTTGAGCGGAATGCGACGTCGCGGCTATCCGCCTGTGGCGATCCGGGCCTTTGTTGATCGAGTTGGGTTGACGAAGCAAAATTCGCTTTCCGACTTTGCTCTACTTGAATTCGAAGTGCGCGACTACTTGAACAAACTAGCTCTCCGTAAGATGGCCGTTTTGAATCCGGTGAAAGTGGTGGTGACGAATTATCCTGAAGGGCAGAGCGAAATCGTGACGGCTCCGAATAATCCAGAGAATGAAGAGGATGGCTTGCGTGAGTTGAAGTTCACCCGTGAGTTCTGGATCGAGCGCGACGACTTTATAGTGGATGCGCCGAAAAAGTTCTTTCGTTTAAGGCCTGAAGGGGCGGTGCGTCTCCGTGGCGCATATATTATTAAGCATGTCGGTCACGTTTTGGGTGACGATGGCGAGGTGAATGAAATCCACGTCGAATTCATTCCCGATACCATTGGGCAACCTGCACCGGAAGGAATCAAGTGCCGCACTGCGATTCATTGGGTGTCGGTCGAGGATGCCGTGGATGCCGAGGTGAGGCAGTATGATCGACTCTTCAGCGAAGAGCTTCCGGATAAAGCCGAAGGTGGATATTTGGGGTGTTTGAATCCTACTAGTCTCGTAGTGATCACTGGCGCAAAAGTCGAGCCGAGTCTCGCTGCGATGTCAGCAGGGTCGTATTGCCAGTTCGAGCGATTGGGTTATTTCAGCGCGGATCTGGAAGACCACACGGCAGAGAAACCGGTCTTCAATCGTATTGTGACGTTGAAGGATTCTTGGGGGAAAAAGCACTGAGCTAATGGAGAGGGCTCCGGGTATTAAAGGTCATCGCTATTGGATTGCGGTTGTCTTTTTCCTGATGGCCGGGGCGGTGGGTCTTTGGTACCCGGCGCTGAGCAATATCCTCCCGCAATATGGTCTGGGTGGGTGGGCGGTTGTCATTTTTATGATCCCGGGTTTGTGTGGATTTATTTCGCCGCTGATTCTCGGCGCTCAAGTCGATCAAAGATATCAGGCCCAGAAAGT
>PBTU01000157.1 GCA_002729295.1 Verrucomicrobiales bacterium
ATCCAACGCATTCCAAGTGACTCAGAGCGAGTGGCATCCACTTCAAGAGGGACCTGATAGGTAGCTCCACCGACGCGGCGGCTCTTTACCTCAACGCGAGGCTTGGCGTTCTCAATTGCACGAGTAAGGATTTCGAGAGGATCGATGGTGTCCGTGCCTTCGTTAGCGCGGTCAATCGCAGCATAAACGATTCGCTCCGAGAGGGAACGCTTTCCGTCCTTCATGACCTTACTAATGAGACGGCCAACAACGGGGCTGTCAAATTTCGGATCACGCTTCTCAGGCTTGGTGTAAACTCTTTTTCTGCGAGCCATTGGTTCGTTAGTTTAAAATTAGTGAACTGGTAAAATTAACCCTTCTTAGGACGCTTGGCGCCATACTTGGAACGACCTTGCATACGGCCGGTGACTCCGAGGGTATCGAGTGACCCACGAACAATGTGGTAGCGAACACCTGGCAAATCCTTCACACGACCACCGCGAATCAACACGATTGAGTGCTCCTGAAGGTTATGGCCTTCACCACCGATGTAGGCGATGACTTCATATCCATTGGTGAGACGAACCTTGGCGACCTTCCGGAGAGCGGAGTTCGGCTTCTTGGGTGTGCGGGTGTATACTTGCAGACAAACCCCACGACGCTGTGGGCAGTTGTTCAGAGCCGGTGACTTCGACTTAGTGACTGCTTTTTTCCGACCTTTGCGGACGAGCTGGTTAATTGTAGGCATAATGCGATCGTTTGGGGATGGCGGTTAAGCGGATTTGTTTGAATGAGGTTTTCTGAGGAAAGAGAGTTTGTTGCTGATTCTCAACCGGAGGGTCGCCGGGAAACTCAGCGAGATTCCTCGCAAGAGCCATTTTTCCGGTGGGCACCCGATAGTTAAAAACCTGATAGGGGGCCTGAATCGTTGATTCCTTATAGGAATTTTTATCTTGAGGCCCGATTTGGGGGCGCGACTCTAGGAATAAAAGAGCATCTGGCAAGGCGTTTTTACAAAATTAGGTGAAAAATTTTCACGAGCACTATCAACACCCCTCTACCCCTTACTCAACCAATTTTAAATGACTTGATTAGGGGGAATTCGCCACAACATCCACCCTCAATCACCTTAATTTTATTTATTTAAGAAATCTTAACTATATTCCTCCCAGCCTTGAATCTCTGTTTGCAAGGCCCTCTTCCACCTCTTGGATTCCCCTCTTGCCATTTTCCTCGCGCTATTCGCCTTTCTCCTCATCCCTACTCGAACGGAATTAACAGCCAAAGCCCAACGAGACCTTCAGGCAAAATCTCCCGGAGTCCTGCAAATCCATATCCGGGCCCGAAAAAGCAGTCGACTGAGCCTTCCCAACTTCAGTGGCGACTGCAATGAAAGCATCGAAGCCACCGTTCCGGACGCCACCCAGAGCAAATCCGGCCTCAAAGTCGGCGGCAAGATCGTCATTACTTACCAGCACCGGAAATTGCGAAGCGCCGGTCCGAGTCCCATCCCCAAGCTCACCGGGGGAGCGAGGTAGCCCGCGTGGCTCGTCAAAACAGCCGATGGGACCCACTCACCCACCGCCAGAGGCTTCAGCTTAAGCGTAGTCGACTAAAAAGAGAGCCCCAACTCCGGATAACGGAATTGAGGCTTTCAAAACAATGGTAGCAGCGGGCGGATTTGAACCGCCGACAAAAGGCTTATGAGTCCTCTGCTCTACCCCTGAGCTACGCTGCCATGAATTTATGGGGATACCCTTCCCCGCGGGCGGGGATTATCTCCCATCGACGGTTCTGTCCAATAAAAAAAGAGTCTGGTCGGAATTCCCACCCAATTTTGCCCTATCCAGATCCCGTTCCCCGATCAGTCATCAAATTTTTCGATGACCATCCCTCCCACTCAATCATTCAGTGTTGCTGACATGACTACCTCGCTCACCCCATCGAAGTAGCCATAATCCAACGAGCCATTCAAAAAGCTCCTTTCCAGTAATGGGCTCAATTTTTGCTGAGCACAGGCTTGGTTATAGATGGCCACATTGTTAAAGAAAAAATTACTATCGAGGGAAAATGCTACAATTTTGAACCTTGAGCGAGTCATCGGGTGCCCTCCTAAATTTGGGATGGATGAAGAATGAAAAAACCCGACTGATTGCTCAGCCGGGTTTCTTGAAATTCTAAAATCTCGGGAAATCTTAAAGGGAGTCGCCGAGCATCTTCATGGCGTCAGCGGCACGGTTGGAGTAACCCCACTCGTTGTCATACCATGAGCAAACCTTAACCATGTTCCCGTCGATGACGGTGGTCAGGCCACTATCGAAAATCGATGAGTGAGGATCACCCACGATGTCCTGAAGAACGAGAGGCATCTCGCTATAGTGAAGAACTCCCTTAAGAGGACCTTCGGCGGCTTCTTTGAAGGCTGTGTTGATTTCCTCGGCAGTTGCTTCGGACTCAAGCTCGGCAACAAGATCAGTCAATGATCCGGTTGGAGTAGGGACACGGAAAGCGCCTCCATTAAGTTTTCCATTGAGCTCGGGAATGACGAGGCCAATCGCACGAGCCGCACCGGTGGAAGAGGGCACGATGTTCTCGGCAGCGGAACGAGCGCGACGAAGATCTTCGTGCGGCGCATCGAGAAGACGCTGATCTCCGGTGTAGGAGTGAATGGTGCTCATGAAGCCACGCTTGAGGCCCCACTTGTCGTTGAGAACCTTGGCAAGAGGAGCCAGGCAGTTGGTGGTGCAGGACGCGTTGGAAACAATATGATGATTCGCAGCGTCATACTCGCTGTCGTTGATGCCGAGACACATCGTAAGATCGGGATCTTTGGCAGGAGCGGAAATGAGAACCTTCTTGGCTCCGGCAGAAATGTGCTTGGAAGAACCTTCGCGACTGGCGAAGAATCCAGTGGCCTCGAGAACGATGTCGGCATTCCAATCACCCCATGGGAGGTTCGCAGGATCACGCTCGGCGGTGGCGTGAATCTTGTGACCATCGACAATGATGTAGTCGTCGTCGTAGGAAACCTCACGAGAGAACTGACCCTGGGAAGAATCATATTTCAAAAGGTGGGCGAGAGTCTTGTTGTCGGTGAGATCGTTGATAGCGACAACTTTCTTAAGTTCGTCGTCGCTCATTGAGCGAAGCACCATCCGGCCGATACGGCCGAATCCGTTAATTGCATAATTTGCCATGGGTCTGTCCTAGTAATTAGGTTGTGAGTGATTTTCCAAGCCAGCTTGGCTGGAAAAACGGGCGCATTATGCAGGGAAGCCGTCCCCCGTCAAGGATGGCAGAGATTGTTTCCGCATCCCCCACGATTTCATGAAATTACCTAGCCTCCAGCCACGGCAGCATCCTTTTTGAGCTTGGGTGGTGGCACGTGAAACTCCCCTCGGTGGAAAAATTTAACCGCTTTCCGCGGATTCTTTCCCCGCGCCTGATAGAAAAATGCCTGAATCCGTTGTTTCGGCTTCATCATCAGCTCATTCTGAAAGATCATTTCACGAGCATTGTTTTTGCTGGGAGCAAGATACCCCACAAGAACAGGATGGTTTCCCTGTTTCAATTTCTTCAGTAATACTTTTCCAGGGGCAATCACGTGCGCCTTTTCATTTCCGAACCTCACCAGAGCGGAGCAGTGTGAGACGTTCACAAAACGAATAGATTCGAGAGGGAATGTCGACAAATCATCCGGAACCATCATCATCTTGGGATTAAACCAATTTTTATTTTGGTGATCCGCATAAAGGACTCCCAGGCTTTGTGATTTCGATGAAAAGCGTGAAGAACTCCATGGCTTGCCAGCGATCTGTTTTCCCTGAAAAAGCTTCACTCCTCCTGCCGTGGGATTGATCGATGACCACTCGGTGAATTCCTTGAGCCGAAGAGGGACATCCCGACCCTCCTTATGATCAATGGCTAGAGTAGTCGGCTTGGGAGGAACGGTTCCCGGGGCCGGAGGAAATTGAATTCGCACTCCATTTTTAATCGTTTCCCTGTGAGGAGGCAAATCACCCAAGGGAAGAAAGCGCATGTGCTTGTGTGATGCCTCTTGCGCAAAAACCGACAAGGACAGACTGAGCAAAATAAGGGCCACTGGTTTCATCGGATATTTCAAAATTGATTCTTAAATTTCCTGAGGAGAGAGCCAACGGAAGCTTTGCACAATGAATCTTCTCCCAAAATTTGGGAGCCCTGACTCTTTCTCCGGATTAATCCCCGAGGCGTCGGGTCGCACCGGCACGGGCATACGCTGCACCACGGCTTCGCACCAGGCCCTTCCCTGCACCTTGCCATTCACAGCGACCGACTCTCCATAGGTCCGAATCACAAAGGTATCAGACCGAGCTGACAAGCTGGACCCGATTGCCTGGAGAACATCAGCCTGTGTGAGATAATTCGCGGAACCCCACGCCTTGCTTTGAGGCTTGAGGCTCTGCTCCATCCGCGTGGAATCCTCGATATTATCAGGGTGGTCGTAATCAGCCAGAGACGTTTGGTTCTCCAAAGAATATAACGAATCGGTATCGAGCACTCCGTTGATGCCAGCATTTTCAATTGCGGCTTCAAGAGCTCCTTTTCTTCCCTGCACACCGAAGGTGAGTCTTCGGTTCACAAAGTCCGACATCGAGAGGAAAGGGCCTCTCTGCTTGACCTGCTGGACGATGGCTTCGGCGAGTGTCGCAATTTCTCCATCATCCAGAACCCGCAAACTGGCCCAGATCAAATCCTGATCAGAATTACTCACGTAAGACTCTTCCTGGTTTCCCCCAAGAACCCGCGGGAAAGGAGTGATTCCTTCTTCACGACGGTTTGCCGAGAGCACCGCTTTCCAAGCTTCCACACTGGTGGAATTCACATTAAAAGCACCATCTAAGATCAAGCCGCTGGCAGCGCCATGGAAGTCCGCCAACTCATCACCCTTAGATCCCGCGAGAGGCAGCATTCGCGCATTGGGGAGACGACACTTGTCCCTATCCCTCGCCATCAGGCGTAACTCCTCTTCCGTGCCGGAACTCAAAAAATAGCGATCCCAAAGTGTATGATTGAGTTCATAAGACAGATCATAGACCACATGATCCTCTTCTGGAGTTTCCAGAAAAAAGCCCCTCCCATGTTCGGCCCAAATTTCCTTACCCTGTCCACGTTCGCTGTTCTCAGACCAGCCAATTGCCTTCCCAATAAATCCACCTAGCTCCCCCTCCTCTTCTTCCATTTTTGGAACGGTTCCACTCATTCCCTCCAAACTCAATCGAGGATCGACGAGAGAATTCCCCATCGGGTAGGAAGGGTGCCAGACAAACTCAGAAAGTTTGGCATGCTGGAATTGAGCCAAGGAAATCACGCCCAAATCCCGTCGCGGAACATCAAAAAGGACATACTTGTCGGCACCTTCGTTGGGCGGACCAAATGGATTCCCAAAATTTTCACCACCTTTCCGGATCGGTGTCTGGTCCTGCCAGCCGACCGCTTCGTCATAAAGATCCTTGGAATAGAGGCCGAAAAACCATGGCCCGCTTGCCAAGCTATCTCCTAAATTCCCAGCGAGGTTGTCGAATGGTGAGCGGGCCGCATAAGCAGCTCTTACATTCCACGATCCAATGGGCGATTCCTCCCAAAACTCCGGCTGCTGCACGAGAGGATTACCCAAAATTGAAAGATGGGAATCATGTTCCCGGAACCAGCGCATCCGATACCCCTGCCTGGTCCGTCGGTCCGGCGGGAAGGTAATGACTGGATTTACCCGATCAAGAAACTCCATGCGAACTCCCTGCGCGGGGGCGAAGTCATGACTCCAGGCCTCTGCCGGCTCCTTTCCAGCCCCGTATTGCAATGAACAGGAAACCGCGGCCACCTGCTCCAGGACATCAAAATCCTCCGGGGCAACAGTTGATGAAGTTCCCAGCTTTTTCAAAATCATCTGGGAATCGTCACCCTGCACAGTCTGCCCCTCCCCATCAAAAAAAGCGTCTGATGGGGCATACCAAAAGTATTTGGGATACCAGTCCATCCCGCCCCCATATTCGGACGATGATTGATAATAATTAAGCGCCTGGTCGTAGTTGGCGGATGAGGAAAGAGAATTGTTGGTAAGATCTTCACTATCGTATTCAGCCGCACGGTCGGGTAGAAAAACGAGACACTTTCCGGCCTCAATTGTCGTTTCCTTCAATTTAAAATAGTAGCTCCCTGTATAGGCATCATTATACGATGAACTACTGGTAATCTCACCCTCTACCACCGGGTTCCGCCCTCCCCAGGAAAGCCATGATGCATATCCCAATTGAACTTCTCTTCCCAATGACGTCCGCATCCAGGCATCCGTTCGAAACCCCCTGCGTCCATTCACTTGAATCATCGCCATGCTGTCACCCAAAGTCAGTGGGACATTATAAGGATTCCAGAGAACAACCCTCGGAAAGGTATGTGAGCGGATATTATATTTGAACTCACTCCCCGGTGGATTCAGGTGAATACTATGAGTGACGAACATCGAGCCCTCCACTAATACCGGCGCCAGATTCGCTTGGTCATACGAACTTAGGGTCGCGGGATTTAGGTTCTGGGAACTCCCGACTAAGACATCCGGAGTCGAAAAATCCGGCTCACTTTTGGGAATGCGGACAGTCACCGGAGGGGACTCCAAAGTGATTTCCCTCCCCAGGCGCGCCCAATCCCGAAGAAGGCCGAACTTCGGCGAGGTCTTTTTGAAACGGCTTGAATCCCAATCGCCACCCCGCCGCTCGGCGTCCTCTTTGTTGGCGTATCCAACCAGATTATCACCGACGGCCAATCCCGGAACATATTCATTCTCGCCGGTTCCCAGAGAGGCGAGATCACGATCTATGTTCAAAAAAGTCGTTAAATTGGCCTTCAGTCCTCCATCTCTTACGTCAGCAAGAACTCCTTGGGAATGGATCGTCGAAGAGTGAAAATGATCTTTCCTCCACCGCTGGCTATTTTTTCCCACAAGGTCGAGGGAACGGTCTGTAATTAGCTTTTTCTTGGTATCTTCCTCAAGTTCCAGCCTTGTCCCACTCTCCCCCTCCATCACCTCAACCGAGACATTCATGCCTGAAAGCAAG
>PBTU01000158.1 GCA_002729295.1 Verrucomicrobiales bacterium
ACGACATCTGGGACTTCCATTTGCATGCGGTAAGCGAGTTCATACGATTCCATGCGCGCAGCAAGGTCGGCATGTTCGGGATGCTTGCGAGCGTGTTCGTCATTGAGGCTGGCGAGGGCATCGAGCGCGGCGCGTTGGTGTTCGCGCGATTTGAAAGGCTGTGATTCGAGATCGAGAAGCGGGGAACCGGTTGGGCGAAGGGCGGTGCCTTGATAGAAGGCGGGGAGGAAGCCGTTGGACCAGTTTTTGGAGCCGCCCTGAGGGAGGGCCATTTCGGTCATGACGACATAGCCGGGGAGGTTTTGGTTTTCGGAGCCAAGTCCGTAGGTAGCCCAGGCGCCTAGAGCGGGATCAGCACCGAGCCGGCTGCCGGTGTTCATGTGGAAGAGGGCCTCGGGGTGGTTGAGGGACTCGGCCTGGCAGCCGCGGTAGTTGCAGAGTTCGTCGGCGACGTAGGGATCGGCGAGGTGTTCCCATTGATCGCACATGTCGATGCCGTTGGCGCCGACTTTGTTGAACTTGAAAGGGCTACCGACGTAGAATTGGTATTGCCCGGCGGCGAGGCCGCGGTCGTTCTTGGATTCTGTTTTGTGGAGCTCGGTAAGCTTTGGCTTTGGGTCGAAGGTGTCCATGTGCCCGGGGCCGCCTTCCATGAAGAGCATGATGACGTTTTTGGCCTTGGGTTCGCCCATGGGTGGCTTGGGTGACATGGGTCCAGCTTCCTTGGCAAGGAGATCGGTCATCGCGACAGAGCCGATGGAAGCGCCGAGGCCGTAAAGGAACTCACGACGTGAGTGCGCGTCGGAGAAGGGGCGGGAGCAGAGTGGTGATTTCATGGCGTCAGAAAGATGAGGGTTGATCTAGTAGCTGTAGACGAATTCGTGGGAGTTGAAGATCAAGAGGCAGAAGTCGGCAAGGGCTCTGGTTTTAGGGGAGACGTCGGAGGCTTGGGTGTCGGGGAGATAGTCTTCGAAGACGGGGAGGATTTCCTGGTATTCGAAAGGTTGGCCGCTGAACTCTTCGACGAGGGAGCGGGTGATCTCGGTGGGGTATTTGCGCTTCCCAGGAGTTTTGTCCTGATGGTAGCCGCGCATCTCGGTGACGTAGGCGGTCATTTTTTCGAGCTCGGCATCGGAAGCATTTCTGCTGAAGGCGAGGTGGAAGGCGCGTTGAATTTGCTCGGGCAGGGTGTTGGCTTCTTTTTCGAGTCGCAGAGCGAAGGCGATGGAACGATCCGTGACGAGGTCGCTGTTCATCATGGTGAAGGCCTGGGGTGACACCGAGGCGGCGTCGCGTTCTTCGCAAGAGTCGTTGGGATTTGGCTGGTTAAAGGTTTCGAGGAAAGGATCGGCGAGGCCACGAACGCGGTAGGCGTAGATGGAACGTCGGTTGCGTTCATCGGCGGTGCGGGAAGGGAGGTAGGTCGGGGCGATAGAGAATTGAATCATGCGCGGCTGCAAGGCGACTTCGAGATTCATTTCGGGGCGGATAGGAAGGCCTCCTCCATTGGGGTTTAGTTCGCCGGTAATGTGAAGCATGCCATCGCGGAGTTCTTCGGCAGTGAGACGGCGGTTCGGGAAGTAAGCGAGGAGCTCATTGTTGGGATCTTCTCCGTTGAGTTTGTATTGATCGGGGTGTCTGCCGGACTGTTGGTAAGTCGCGGAATTCATAATCATACGGTGGAGGCGTTTGATCTGCCAACCGTTTTCGACGAAGTCGGCGGCAAGCCAGTTGAGGAGTTCGGGGTGAGTGGGCTTGGCTCCCTTGACGCCGAAGTTGTTCGGGTTTCCGGCAATGGGTTTACCAAAGTGATATTGCCACACGCGGTTAACGAAGGAGCGGGCGGTGAGGGGGTTTTTGGGATGGGCAATCCACTTCGCGAGAGCGAGGCGACGTCCGTTGAGCTTGTCGGCGATTTGATAGGGATCCTCTTTGCTGGCTCCCTCGACGGGAACACCCAGTGAGCTCAGGACGCCCGGAGTGACTTTGGCTCCGGGAGCTTCCAGGGAACCTCCGGTAAGGATGTGGGAGTTGGGCTTTTTGGGTGTTTTGTCCTTTTGGCTGATGCGCAGCCTTCGGGCATTGAGGGACTTGGGGTCGGTTCCATTGTAAACGGACTGTACCATTGGCTCGAAGCGCTCAAGGCGGCGCTTCCAGATCCAGTCGTCTTGCTCGCGGACTTTGAGTTGGCCCTTTTCGGTTTCGTTCAAGCCAACGTGGCGCGGCGGTTTTTTGTCATCGGGAATTTTCCTGCGGCCATTGAGGTCGACGTATTCGAGATCATTTTCGGCGTACCACTTCCCGGCAGCAGTTTCGACCTTCTTCTGCAGGCGAACGGCTTCGGAGTGGGCGAAGTTGTAGAGACGTTCGACTTGGGCTTTTTCGTGATCGAAGCGTTCCTTGCTCTCCTTTGAGGTGAAGGAGGCGCGGCGCTCGGCGAGCTGGGTGCCGGCGAAGACCGAATACATGCGGTAGTAGTCCTTGGTGGGGAGAGGATCAAATTTGTGATCGTGGCATTTGAAGCAGCGCATGGTGGTGGAGAGGAAAGTCTGGCCCACGGCATTGACGACATCGTCGAGGTATTGCTGACGGGCTTCTTTGACTTTGACCATGGCAGGATCCCAGGGGCCCATACGGAGGAAGGAGCTGGCGACGAGGTGCTCGCTTTCTTGGTCGTTGTAGTGACCTTTGATCCGAAGGTCTTCGTACTTATTTTTATTGCCAATTCGTTTGCGGAGGGAGTTGTCGGCGAGTTCGTCGCCGGCGATTTGCTCCATCACGAATTCGTTGTAGGGCTTGTCCTCGTTGAAGGCGCGAATGACGTAGTCACGGTAACGCCACATGTTGGAGCGTTCGAAGTCGTTGGAAAGACCACCGGTGTCGGCATAGCGGGCGACATCGAGCCAATGCTGTCCCCAGCGTTCGCCGTAGTGAGAGGAGGCAAGGAGTCGTTCAATGAGGGCGGCCCAGGCTTTGTTAAAATTCTGGGCGGCTTCCTTGGTGAACCGGCGAACCTCGGTTGGGGTGGGCGGCAGTCCGGTGAGGTCGTAGGTGGCGCGTCGAATCAGAGTGCGGAAGTCGGCACGCGCAGCGGGCTTTTGCTTGGCTTTGGCAAGCTTGGCGTGGACAAAGGAATCGATGGGTTTGTGATCGGTGGAAGGGAGCGCTGGTTTTATCAAAGGCTGGAAAGCCCAGATGTCCTCGAGGGCGTATCGGCGAAAGGTCCAATCGTCGGCGAGGCCTCCCGAGGTTTCGACGATGGCCCCTTCATTGGTGACTTTCTTACTGCGTTCGGCGAGGCGGATCTTTTTTTGGACTTCGGCGTTGGGCCAGGGAGCGCCGTTTTTGATCCAAGTTTCAATGTGGTCGATTTGCTCGGGAGTGAGGCGGTCGTTCTCCTTGGGGGGCATTTCGTATTCGTCGTCCTCCCACTTGATCACGGTCATGAGGAAGGATTTTTCAACATCCCCGGGGACGAGGAGCTCGCTGATGGATTCACCACCTTTGAGAAAGCCGTCGCGGGTGAGGAGATTGAGGTCCCCCTCGATGTCTTTGGGGTCATCGCCATGGCAGGAGGCGCATTTTGACGAGAGGATAGGGAGAGCGTAGATCGTGGCGTGCTCGTCCGGAGATTGGGCGGCAAAGGCATTGGCGATGAGGGCAAAGAGAAGAATCAGGCGTTTCATCCAGAGAGTGATTTTTGAGATGGTGGGGCTGCCAACTTCCTTTATTTAGCAAAATCTTGCGTTTTATGACCAAAAAACTGTCCGACATCTTATTTTTGTTCCAGTGACAAGAGGAATTCCGCGACTTTGGGGCTTCTCTCTGCCGGGGCCCAGGGGGCGAAGTTCTTGTCGGTGGTGGGATCATAGGGGCCGATTTTGATCTCGAAGATCACGGTGTCGGGCCTTTTGATGATCATGCCGTGCCATAGGCCGGGTTCGAAATCGATGAGGGGATTTTGGGGGGTGAGGGCGAGGCGGTCGAGGATTTCGCCGGATTCGCTGAAGACGAGAAATTCCAATTCACCTGAGAGGAGGCAGAGGGACTCGGTGGCGTGGGGGCGGAGATGTCGGTGGGGGCGGATGTAGGTGCCGGGTTGGAGGAAGTTTAGGAGGCGTTGGACATGAGCTTCCTGAGATCGCTGGACGGGCATGATCATTCGGAGGCGCGGGCTTTCGCGGGAGGCTTTTTTACCGGTCTCGAGGAGATCGGGTGTGAGACGGAAGAGGTCGCCGGTGGGATTGGGCAGGGCGTTGGGCATGGATGGTTTATACGATATTTCTGTACACGAGAAAACCGCCGAGTTTTCTCCGGCGGTGCTACTGGCAGAGGGGTGCGTTCTGCCGGACCGAATATCAGCAAGTCAACTTATGACTTGTATCGAAGGCGCTTCTTGTGGCGATTTGCCTTCATGCGCTTACGACGCTTGTGCTTGCTGATCTTGGTCTTACGACGCTTTTTCAGGTTACCCATAATTCGTGGTGTTTGTTAAGTTCTGCGGGTTTGAGGAACCGCAATTCCGTTAAGGTGTTTTGGTTAGAGAACGATCTTGTTGAGAGGATATTCGATAATGCCCTCGGCTCCCAGTTCTTTCAGATCCGGGATGATCGAGCGGGCGATGCTTTCGCAAATGATGGTTTCAATAGCGACCCATCCTTCTTCGGCAAGCCGGGAGACAGTCGGGCGGCGCAGGGAGGGGAGTTTTTCGAGCACGGCTTCCAGATTAGCTTCCGGGAGGTTGGCTTTGAGGCCGACTTTGTCGCGGGCTTCGAGGGCTCCTTTGATCATCATGACCATGCGCTCCATTTTAGCGCGTTTCCAGTCGTCGGCAAAGGCGTCCTTGCTGGCGTAGAAGTGAGGGAAGGAGGAAAGGAGTTCGTCCACGATGCGCAGCTTGTTGGCGCGGAGGGAAGAACCGGTCTCAGTGACATCGACGATGGCGTCGACGAGGTCGGGGACTTTGACTTCGGTAGCTCCCCAGGAAAATTCGACGTTCGCGGTGACGCCTTTTTCAGCGAGGTAGCGGTTGGTAATTTCGAGTCCTTCGGTGGCGATGTGTTTTCCTTCGAGATCTTCGACCGTCTTAATGGGGGAATCTTCGGGAACAACGAGGACCCAGCGGGTTGGTCGAGTCGTGGCGCGGGAGTAGGGAAGCTCGGCGAGGTCGACGAGATCGACATCGTGTCCATAGGCCCAATCGAGTCCGGTGATACCGCAGTCAATGAAACCTTGATCGATGTAGCGCGCGATTTCCTGAGCCCGGATCATGTAGATATCCAAGCCGTCATCGTCCGAAGAAGGACGAAGTCCGCGGTCCGAGGTGTAGATGTTGTAGCCAGCCTTTTCAAGAAGCCGAAGGGTTGGATCTTGCAGGCTACCTTTCGGCAGGGCGATTTTAAGTGAGTTTTCCACGTGGGGCGGCGGTTTTACCCACGAATTGGTGGGAAGCAAGTATTTTGAGCGATTCCTGCCCGAGGGTGGCTGAAAGTAGCCTGATTTTCGATTTCGGAAGGCCTTTGTATAAGGGGGCGCAAACCCGTTCAGTGGCAGATTTGGCGATGAGAATGGTGCGTTCGGGTTCCGAAAGGAGAGGACGCTAGAGGGTGTCCGATCCGTAATATGGCTGGAGAGCCTCGGGGATATTGACGGTACCGTCGGCGGTTTGATGTTGCTCGACGAGAGCGACGAAGAGACGGGGGAGGGCGGTGCCGGATCCGTTGAGGGTGTGGCAGAAATGGTTTTTGCCCTCGGCGTCTTTGTAGCGGAGCTTCATGCGGCGGGCTTGATAGTCGCCGAAGCTTGAGCAACTTGAGACTTCGAGATATTTTCCCTGACCGGGTGCCCAGACTTCGATGTCGAACGTTTTCTGGGATCCAAAGCCAATGTCGCCGGTACAGAGTTCGATAACTTGATAGTGTAGCCCGAGTTTTTGGAGTGCCGCTTCGGCATGGCCGGTGAGCTCTTCGAGGAGAGCGAATGATTGGTTGGGATGAACGACCTGAACGAGTTCGACTTTGTCGAATTGATGAATGCGGATGATGCCTCGATTATCGCGTCCGGCGCTTCCTGCTTCACGACGGAAGCAGGGAGTGTGTCCCGTCATTTTGATGGGAAGATCGGCTTCGGCCAGGAGAGTGTCACGGTAAAGGTTCGTGATGGGAACTTCGGCAGTTGGGATGAGAAACATCTCGTTGTTTTCGATCCCGTACATGTCGTCCTCGAACTTGGGGAGTTGAGTGGTGCCCACCATGCACTCGCGCCGTACGACGTGAGGGACGTTGACTTCTTCGTAACCGTGTTCGCGGGTTTGAAGATCGAGAAGATATTGGATTAAGGCGCGCTGGAGGCGGGCTCCCGTGTCGCGGTATACCGCAAATCCCGAACCCGAAATGCGGGCACCGTCATCGAAGCTGATCATTCCGTGTTTTTCGGCAATTTCGAGGTGGTCTTTAGGTTTAAGGAGGGCTTGTTTTTCTCCCCAGGTCCGGATGACGGGATTGGCTTCCTCGTCGGCTCCGACAGGGCAATTGTCGTGCGGGAGATTGGGGATGTTAAGAAGGAGCTCTTCCTGACGCGCCGCGGCCTTCGAGCCTTCGTCGTCGAGCTTTTTAATCTCGTCGCCGATCTTTTTGACTTCGGATTCGATGGCCGATGAATCTTCGCCGTTGGCGCGGAGTTTGCCGATCTCCTTGGAGGTTGATTTACGTTGCGATTGAAGCGCTTGTTTTTCGGTTTCGTTTTTGCGACGTGTTTCGTCGCACGCGAGGACTTCATCGATGAGATCAGCCGAGCCATCGTGACGATTGGCAAGGCGTTCTTTGACGAGGTCGGGGGTTTCGCGGATGAGCTTGATGTCGAGCATGGAGGATCGTGGTGAAAGGTTTCGGAGAACTCCTGACCGCGATTACCCGATTTTTGCCTGAGTGGCAAAGGTCTATTCGTGATATTTCAGAGGGGAGAGAGAGTCGCTTGCTAAGGGTAAAAGAAAGCGGCCCCGAAGACCAATCCGAAGCCGCTTTGCACAAAGCCAGGATGCGCTCAATTGAGCAAAATCTGGCGGCGCCAAAGCGCTGGTCGAATAACGTTGCCGGATTCGCGATTTTGTCGCCGGATTTGCAAATAATTTGGCGAAAATCGGTCAAGCCCTTTGGCTCAAAGGAAAGCGGGGTAGAGACAATTTGTCGCGCCTAGAAAATTCACTTAATCGAGCTCGTGAGTTCCGCAAATGGACCGTCATTTTCGAGTAGTTCCCCGTAGGTTCCTTCCTCGATGAGGCGTCCTTTTCCGAGAACGTAGATTTTGTCAGCGTTCTGGATCGTCGAGAGACGGTGAGCGACCACGATGGAGGTTCGGTTCTTCATCAACTCGTCTAAAGCCTGTTGAATCAGTAACTCAGTCTGATTGTCTACCGAGGCGGTGGCTTCATCGAGAAGAAGGATCGGTGGGTCTTTGAGGAGGGCCCGGGCGATGGAAAGGCGTTGTTTTTCGCCTCCGGAGAGCTTTACACCGCGTTCGCCGACGTTGGTTTCGAGTTGCTCCGGCAATTCCCGCACGAAATCAGCGGCGCGGGCGGCTTCGAGGGCTTCCCAAAGATTGTCATCGCTGGCATTTCGTTTGGAAAGGGCAAGGTTTTCACGAACAGTGCCATTGAATAGGAAGGCTTCCTGCGTGACATAGCCGATCGAGGCGCGGAGGGAGTTTTTGGCCAAGGTGTTGAGTTCCTGTCCGTCGATGGAAATTGAGCCGGAATCGTATTCGTAGAACCGGCACAAGAGATTGACGATGGTCGACTTACCCGCCCCGGTGGAGCCTGCGAGAGCGATGGTTTGTCCACGGGTAGCTTGAAGCGAGACATTGTGGAGCGTGGGTTGGTCCTCGTCGTAAGCGAAACTGACATCGTTGAAGACAACATCGCCTCTGACAGGCTGGGCGAGGGAGGCTCCACTGGCAGCCTCGGGTTCGTCTTCGGAGTCAAGAATTTCAAAGACTCGATCGGCTGCAGCCCTTGAAGACAAGGCCATTTGGTTGAGTTGGTGCAGCTTGCTGACGGGCTCGTAGAACAGGGAAAGAAGAAGGAAAAAGGCGAGGAGATCGGACAGTTTCATCTCGCCGGTCATCACCGCGTGACCGCCGAATCCCAGAACGAGGACATAACCGATCATATTAAGGAAGGACATGCCCGGTGAGTAAAAGGCCCACCATTTCATAACCCGCAAGGTGGCTCGACGCATCGCATTGGACAGGCGGTTGAAGTGCAGATGTTCCTCTTTTTCCGCGGCATAGGCCTTGATTTGTCGGATTCCGGCGATGTTGTCGTGGAGAAGGGCGTTGAGATCAGAGGCGGACTCGCGTTGTTGTTTGTAGCGGTCGCGGGCATCCCGGGTGTAAATCCAGGCCCCCAGCAACAGGAAAGGGACGGGGAGGGTGGCCCACGCGGCCACACTGGCATTCATCCAATACATCGTGATTCCCACGGCCAAGATCTGAATGACTGAAATCAGGCCCAATTCGATTCCGTCGATGAGGATGCGCTCCATTGCGGTAACGTCCTCGACGACCCGCGTCATGACATCACCGGTGCGACGCGTATCGAACCAACGAAGCGGCAAACGCTGGATTTTTTGGTAAAGATCGGAGCGAATGTCATAGATGACACGTTGCTCGAAGTGGTTATTGAGGAAGATTCGGGCACAATTCAGGGCGTCTTTCAGGAAAAAACTCCCCAGTCCGAGAAGAACCCAAGGCATGAAGTGGTCGAATTGCTTGTTGGGAATGATTTCCCCCGTGATGTGTCGTGTCACCAGCGGGAAAATGATCACCGAGCCTGCCATAATGGCGGCACAGAGGAACTGAGCCCCGCCCAGCATAGGATAGCGCTTTAAATATGAAATGACCCGCAGAACGCTTTTCACGCCGCCAACTTGTCTTGGACCCTCAATAAGGCAAGCGATGAGTCACTGGTGACGGACACTTTTTAAGTTTATTTCAAGGATCGTTGAATTTTCTGATTGCCGGATCACTGGTGAAATCGGTAGCTTCCTTCAAACACCACCTCAACGACTTACATATTATGGCACCCACCTTTGGCTCTCTGGCAGCTCTGATTCTCCTGTTCGCGGCATTCGTCGCTAATAAAAACAAGGAGGCGATCGAGGAAGCCAACTCACTTATCGCACAGGAAGATAAGAAATTTGATCGTCAGACTACGACCTATGATGGCTTGGTCAGTGACATCGATGGCTTGGTGACTGACAAGAAAGATGCCGATGCATCCCGCGAAGCGAAGCAGATCGATCTCGATAAGCAACTCGCCGAGAACAAAGCTACTGAGGCTGAACTTGCTTCCAAGAAAGCCGAAGCCGCTTCTATCGAAGAAGAGGTTGCCTCCGCCGAGGACAAGTTGAAAACCGTCGGTGACCCTCGTGACCTTGCTCCCAAGATTGAGGCCCTCAAGATGGCTGTCGCCGGAATGGAAGACGATGTCGCGCTCATCAACGCGCAGGTTTCCAAACTTCTCAGTGATAAGAAGACAACCGATAGTCAGGCTACCGAACTGAAAAGAGTTCTGAGCTATCGCACCAAGGGAATGTCCCAGCCAACTCTTCGCACCCGAATTAACTCGGTCTTCCGCAACTACGGATTTGTGACTCTCGCTGGAGGCGATGGTGCCGGTGTCGTTGCCGGTTCCAAGTTAAGCGTTCTCAACAATGGCGAGGAAATCGCCCAGCTTCGAGTAACAGCCGTTGAAGCTAATAGCTCTTCAGCCAACATCATTCCAAGCTCACTCAAAGGTGATACCTCAATCTCGATCGGCGATGTTGTCGTTCCCGTTGAGGCTGGCAAAAAATAAATTTTTACTGACACACACCATTTAAATCCTACGACTTCATATCCACATGAAACTACTTTTTTACATTCTCGCCGTCGCGGCTATCGTTGCTGCCGGATTCTTCAGCTGGCAGGTCAAAGAGAAATACGCCGCCAAGATATCCGCTCGTGACGAGATCCAGGGGAAGAACAAAGTTCTCTCGCAAAACATCAGCGATAAGCAGGACGAGAAGAAGGGCGCCGAGGCTGACAAGCAGGCTGCCATTGATCAGAAGGCAGAAGTGTTCGCTCAGTATGATTCTTCGCAAGCTCAAGGTAAGCAGCTCGGACGTGATCTCGAAGAAGAACAGGAGCGTTTCACCGCCGCCAAAGCCCGCCAAGATGAGATCGCCAAGGTCATGACGGAGATCAAGGAGTTGTTTCCTGATACCGAGATCGAAGACGTCCCTAAGGTGTTTGAAGACCTTCAGGCTACGAAGCGTAAGTTGGACAAGGAGTTCGAAGAGCAGGAGATCGTGAGAGAGGGATTGATGAAAGAAGTTGGCAAGAACAAGGACGAAATCAATCGTGTGGGTACGAAAATTGCCGATAGCCGAGCTCGTGTTCTCAGAAATGATTTCCAAGCCACCGTGACTTCAGTCAGTAGTGAATGGGATTTCCTCGTCATTGCAGCTGGAGAAAAATCAGGTCTTGCCGGTGACTCCCGCCTTCTGGTTCAGCGCGGTGGCCGTCTCCTTGGTAAGGTGGCGATTTCTTCTCTCGAAGCCAATCAAGCAGTTGCTGAAATTGTTCCCGGATCACTTGCTCCAGGAGCGGTTATCCAGCCAGGCGACCAAGTGATTCTCGAGAAGGTTAAGTCGAACTAAGTTCGAACCATCCCAGAAATTCTTAATGAAAAAGGCGATCCGATTCGGGTCGCCTTTTTTGACGGCGCGATCTGTTTTCCCTTTCGAAAAAAACCTTCATTAATGCACGCTTCCCATTGACGAAAGCGCGGGAAGGTGATCATATCCCGCCCGTCAACCAAGACACGGGACCTGTGGCTGAGTGGTTGAAAGCGCTCCCCTGCTAAGGGAGTATACCGGAAACGGTATCGAGGGTTCGAATCCCTCCGGGTCCGCCATCGCCCCACCTTCGCTTGCGAGGGTGGGGCGATGGCGTTTCCAGAGGAAACGAGGACCTTGGCTCGCCTCAGCGAGCCAGTTCGAGTGCCGCAGACGACCGAGCGAAGTGTGGGCGTTCTCTAAGAAAAAGCCGGAGGCTTTCTAATCGGTTCAGACTGACTGAAAAGAAGTCAATCCCTCCGGGTCCGCCATCGCCCCACCTTCGCTTGCGAGGGTGGGCCCGGTTATTTCGTTTCAGGGGCTTCCCCGTTGTCAGCGCTATTCTCCGCGGGGGGCGGAACCTGCTTGGCCTTCTTAATGATCT
>PBTU01000159.1 GCA_002729295.1 Verrucomicrobiales bacterium
ATGTTGTCGGACCACTTTATCAGAGTGAGATTATCTCTAAGATGGAGGAGTTGTTTCCTGTTGAGCTTGTCGATGCCAATGGAGTTGAAGAGCACTTTCTTGTTTGCGGTCGAGAGGGATTCAAAATCCGAGCTTTTTGAATTGAGCTCGTCAAAATCGGGGGTGTCTTTTCCGGTGAGATAAGGTGAGAACTTTTTGAGTTCCTGTTCGTTGAGTTCGCTGAATTTCTTGTCCTTAAACTTTTTTGGTTTGATTTTGCTGTCTCCTTCAAAATTGGCCTCTTTGAGGGTTTCCCAAACAAGCGGGAAATCGGGGTCATTGCCGCAGAGAATGTGGCCGAGCTTGCTTCGATGGTAGGCTTCTCCGTTTTCAAGGAAGTAGAGCATCTCTGCATACTTGGCAGGCCAGTTGGGATCGGGCGAGAGAAGCCGCTTGTATGAAAAGACGAAGTCGTGGGCGGTGACGGTTTCACCATCTGACCATTTGGCCTCGGGATTGAGATAAAATGTCCACTCGGTGAAGTCTTTGGAGTGCTCGATTTGATCTTTGAGGGCGACGCCATTGACAGAGTGGCTGTCTTGCGAAGGATGATCAACAACGAGACCTTCGAAGAGCGCCCGAATAATGTTCGATTCGAGGACACCCGAGACGAGATGGGGGTCGAGGCCTTTGGGTTCGTTGCTGTTGCCGACGATGAGAATATTTTCCTCATTGGCAATTTCGATGTCAGATCTACGTTCGCAGGAAATGAAGGCGAGCGCAGCGGTGGCGAGAAGTGGAGTTATTCTGATCACGACGGAATGATTATTGGGTGAAACTCGATGATGGGATAAATTTTTCAAGCTCAGTCTCAAATCGTTGCTAGATCAGGGTGTCGACGCAGAACTTCGACCAGGTTTCCAAACTCCCGTGAAGTTCTCCGTTGAGATCTTCTTTTGTTTGGAAGGCCAGATTGGCGAGTGCGTCTTCTCCGGAACTCACCTCGTCGGTATCGAGATCAAAAATGTGGACAACGCCCAGATGGACTGCTCCCACCTCGTTGCTGTCATCATTGAGAAGTGCGACAATGCGATTTTCATGACTGCCATTGATCTTGAGTTCTTCCTCAATTTCCCGTTCCACTCCTGCAAGATAGGTTTCTCGACCTAGCGGATCAGCCCGCTCGTCGACCGGGTTGATGTGACCTCCGATTCCCACCGATCCCTGCGCGTGCAGACGGCTTTCACCGCCACTTTTCCCGCGGGTGTAGTGGAGATAGCGCCCTTCATAATGAAAAATAGCGTATGGAATGATTTGCTTATGGCTGGGGTCTTCTTCGGCGTTGGCCCGGTCCATGAAGAAGTTGTTGGCCGGATCGAGAATGGCCTCGAGATACCGGACAACATCGGTCTGGATTCCTTGAAAGGAACCAAGTTCGTCAAAGAGAGCTCTGGGGATAACGAGAATTTTCTCGCCGTTGTAATTGCGCATGGGGGGAATCTGACACAGGGGCTCTAGTGTGTCGATCCTTTGAGCCATTCCACAATTTTCTGGTCATCGCCGTCGGATGCCCAGACTCGACGGAGAAAGTCCGCCGCGTGAATTTCGCCCTGTTCCCGAAGGAATTTCCGATCACCACCGCAGCTGAACATGACGTCGGGGTGCAGCTCGCCGGCCAGCTTGGCCCGGGCTTTGCTGAGGATGCGGGGGAGGTAGGCGATTCCGCCAATCTCCTCGTCAAATGAAGGAAGCTCGTCTCTGCCCACTTCCAGCTCACTTGGTTTGCCATTTTGCACCACCTGAAAATAATCCCGTCGAACTGCTGCGATCAGGAGGGCGGCACTTTCAGAGGGAATGCCTTCGTCCACAAAATCCTCTACGAAGTCAAAAAGTTCCCTTGGTTTGTGTCCGATTGAGGCCAAAAAGGCCAAGTCGGCATCGCTGTAGTAGGAGTTGAAGTCTCTGTTGCCCTCTTGATAGATTGTAATACAGCGGCGGTATAATTCTAGAAATGATTCGTCCCAAGTCATGAACTCAATTTGTCTCTGCATGAGGGACTGTCAATCATTCTGAGATGCTTTCAGTTGCCCCCTCGCAGAATAGAAAACTAGAACAGACCACAAATGAAGAAAATGATCATCCTATTCCTCTGCCTTGGCATCGCAGTCATGGGGTTTAGTTCATGTGGGGAAAAAGAGAAAGAGTTGGAGGCCAAGGAGTCCAAGCTGGGTGAGGAACTTGGCGAAAAAAGAAAGAGGCTCAACGAAGTCGTGCGCAGCGTTGATGAACTGGAGACCGTAGATTACTCTGAAAAACTGGTCGAGGTGAATCTCAAGCTTGATGCGCTGACGCGGGAGCTTGAATTTGAAAAAACGGAGCTAAAAAAATTATCGGCCGAGAAACGGGAATTTGTGAAGAAGTTGGAAGATTACCGAAAGAAGTATTCGATGGGAGAGGATTAGGGCTAACGTTATAACTTCGAAAATGAAAAAATTGGCCTTTAAAAATATTGGAATGGTTGGGGTTCTTGGCCTGATGTCCTTTTTCCTGGGGTCTTGTGAAAATGCGGACGATATCCAGGAGTCGGAGGATTCGATCGATAGCATCACGGAGTCCTTGGTCGATGTTGAATCCCGTCTGGAGGGGGAGCAAGAGAAACTGGCCAAGTTCAAGGAATGGAAAGAAGTTGAAGAGCGCTATCAAGCATCTTCGACGAAGTTCGAGGCTGTCGAAAGTGAGCTGAAGTTGGTAAAGGAAAAAACGATGGAGATTTCGATTGCCCTCAAGGCCGCGTCGTTGGATTTCTTCAAATATCGTAACCAATATCGCAGCATGGTCCGGACAAAGGCCAAGGGGACTTTGATTGACCTGTCCTCAGTGAAAGGGGCTGAATACAAAGATGTTAGAATTAGCCGGATTACTCCATTGGAGTTGCGTGTTCTCCTGCCATCCGGTCCAAAGGGTGTCCCGTATGCGCTTCTTCCTGAAAAACACCAACATCGATTTCAATTTAGTGATGAGGAAGCCAACGCTTACCGTCAAGCTGTGGCGAAGCTGCGAATCGCCCGGGCCAAGGCAAACAGGGTCATTGATGCCGATAAGGAAAATGAAGAGGCTATTACTCAACTCACTGAGAACGCTGCTGCAATTGCTGATAAAAAATCCCAAATTGCTTCATTGACCCGCAGAATCAAGGCGAAGGAGCTTGAGGCGGGACGATTGGAATCTTTATCCCGGCAATGGCAGATAGAGGAAAATAATTCCAAAAGGAGGGGAAAGAAAAATTCTGCGAATTCGCGGGCTACAAAAGCGAGTGATGAAGCCAATAAAATCCGGTTGGCTATCTTGAGAGCGAAAGAAATAGTTCTCCAACTCCGCTTTGAAATCGGGCAACTGTTGAAGGTGAATTAAGTTTTTTTTATTGGGAGTAGAGATCTTTGTTCGAAGCGGAAAATTCAACCTTTAGCTTGAGATTGAGTCCCGACAGGTCCACGAGTTGAGCTTTGCCGAATTTCCATCGGCCATTGGTTCCGTCGTGGGGAAATCCAAGGAGGAGATGGAGGGCATCTTCGGTCACTTTAGAATTATCACTTGTCGCCTCGTAGTAAAAAGTTCGCAGGCCGGATTTTTTGGAATCGTGCTGGAAGAGTTTGGGGTCGAGATAGGCGACTGTTTGAGTCGGGAGATACTCCACCCGGAGATCGGGATATCCGGAACGTTGTTGTTTTCCTGTCGAGGTCGGCGGAATCTGGCAGGAGAAGTCGGGGAGGGCATCGAGCCCGGACTTTAAGGCGTTCTCGAAAAGTGCCGAAACTTCATTAATGCGTCTTTGTTCATGGGCTGGTGAACCTTCCAGGCTCAGTTCTTCGCTGACCAAGGTCGATATTTTGGTGACTGCTTTCGAGATTGCTTGATGCGCGGGATTGTCGGAATCCAAGGGGATCACTCTGGTGCCGGTAGTCTGAGCCATGACCGTTTTCAATGGGATGCGCTTTCCTGAGTCGGTGGCGATATCGACCCAGGGAGTTGAGGATTCAGCCGCTGGAGGTTTCCACAATAATTGCCCACCCAATGCACCAAGAGCGAGGGCAGCCAAAATAACAAGGAGTTGAGGAAAGCGGTTCATTGGAGACGGGAGGTAGTCGATTCGCCCTTCTTGTCAAAAGCAAAAGGGACAAGCCGCAGCCTGTCCCTTTTGATGAGTCGGTTCAATGAAGAATAAACTCTAAACCATGGAAGCGATCAGTTGCTCCAGCTTGACGATGTCGGCCGAGAAGGCCCGGATCCCCTGGGCTGTCTTTTCAGTCGCCATGGCGTCTTCGTTGAATGCAAAGCGGAAGGCTTTTTCATCGAGTGAGACTTTTTCGAGGTCGCAATCGGGATTGTTGCCATTGAGTTTTTGTTCCAGAGGGCCGTCGCTGTTTTGCAGTTCCTCAAGGAGTCCCGGTGAGATGGTAAGGAGGTCGCATCCGGCCAGAGAAGTAATCTGCCCAACATTCCGGAATGAGGCTCCCATGACTTCGGTTTTATAGCCGAATTTTTTGTAGTAGTTGTAAATTTTGGATACGGAAAGGACGCCGGGATCATTGTCGCCGGCATACTCTTCTCCGGTCTCCTTTTTGAACCAATCGTAAATGCGCCCAACAAAGGGTGAGATAAGTTGCACTCCGGCTTCGGCACAAGCCACGGCTTGGGCAAAGGCGAAAAGGAGAGTGAGGTTGCAGTGGATGCCTTCCTTTTCCAACTCCTCGGCTGCTTTGATGCCCTCCCAGGTGGAAGCGATTTTGATGAGAATGCGATCCCTGGAAATGCCTTCTTTTTCGTAGGCGGCGATGAGTTCCTTGGCTTTGGCGATGGTGCCGGCAGTATCGAAAGAGAGACGAGCGTCGACTTCGGTGGAAACACGTCCGGGAACGATCTTAAGGATCTCGAGACCAAAGAGAATAAGCACACGATCCATAATCGCTTCGATCAGAGCATCGCCGGAAAGACCGGAGTCCTCGTGCTCGGAAACCGCTTTTTCGACGATTGATTTGTATTCAGGCTTGCTGGCAGCTTGAAGAATCAGGGAAGGGTTGGTTGTGGCGTCCTGAGGCTGATATTCCTGCATCGAGGCGAAATTACCAGTATCGGCCACAACTGTGGTGAATTCTTTGAGACTGTCGAGTTGAGATGACATAACGAGGTTTGAATGCCCCCGATAACTGGGAGAGGCAAGCATTTCTTAAAATAGTCTATTTTTCAATAGGTCCTACCTGCAGGCGATCACTGAGAAAAGATCCTCAGCATTTGGCATGAGTAAATAAAAGAAACAAGCCGAATTGAGCGGCTCATTTGGATGATTCTCTGGTTTTTCGGAGGAATCTTACTCGATCTCTTTGGCCTCCATAGCCGCAGTGTATTGACGCTCCTCCTCGTGCGAATGGATGCGAAGGTTGACCTGTACTCCTTCACGCTCAGCGGCGGCTTTGATCATGCTGCGGATGGTGGAGGCGGTGAAGCCCTGGCGTCCGATGAGCGTGGCAACATCTGGCTGGCTGAGAACGAGACGGAAGCTCACCTTTTTTTCGCCTGAGTTTCCAATCCTAAGCTCGGCGAGCTTGGGGTCTTTGATGAACTGCAAGGCGATATATTGGATGAAATCCTTAATTTGTGCGGTGATTTTTTCCATGGTGGAAGGTTTTTCAAGAGTGTGGGTTGTGCAAGGGGGAATGAACAGGATTTTTTCTTCAGAGACTGCGGCGTCTTCGCAAGAGAGTGAAGGGAATTAAGCCTGAGAGTTGGGCTCCTTGCTCTGAGAGTTTTTGAGGGTCTATTGATTTTACTATTTCGATTCGGATTTTGAGAGCGAGGGCGGAAAGGTTTCCGCTGCCCACTGCGGTGATGCCAATCGAAGCCCACCCTTTTTGCCGTCTGAGCCACCGGGTAGAATAACTGGTAGGATGTGTTTGCAACTCCGGGGCAATATAGGGATTTTAGCTCACTTTAGTCGAAAGGGAATGGACTGCTTGTAGGTGTAGGGGACGGCGTGGCCGAGGCCGCTGCGGGCGGGGGTGAAGCGCCATGTGCGAACGGCTGAAATGGCGGCTTGGTCTAGGGCAGCGTAGCCACTGGATTTGGTGACCCGGGCCGAGGTGACTGTTCCGGAGGTGCCGACGACGAAGGTGATGATGGTGGTTCCCTGATGGCCGGCTCGGCGCGAGGAAGAAGGGTATTTGGGCGATTTTCGGCTGACGGAGCCAGGTTTAACTGCGACGCGTTTGGCTTCGGCGGCGCGCTTGGCCGCTGCGGCTTTTGCCGCGCGGTCTCTGCGCATTTTTTCGGCGACGCGTTTTTTGGCGAGCTCCCGCTGGCGGTCTTTTTCTTTTTGAATGGCCGTAGCGCGGGCCTTTTCCTCGGCTTGCTTTTTGAGGAGCGCTGCCTGGCGGGCTTTCTCCTCTGCTTGTTTTTGGATAGGGTCTGGATCGGGGGCTGGTGGTTTGACTGGCTCAGGTTTCGGCGGCGGAGTGGGCTCCGGCTTGGAAGGAGTCCGAACGGGAGTAGGCTCTGGTGGTTTTGGGGCTTCTTCTATTTTCTTTTCGGGAGCGAGGAGGATACTAAGATCGAGGAGGGTGGGTTCATCCTCAATGGATGACTCAGGTTCCCGCTCGAGAACGATCCAGGCCACAGCGGCGGCATGGAGAAGGACGGTGATAAAGATCACGCAAACCCATATTAGGGGATGACTACTTCGCTGGGGCATCTTTTTTGTGATAACCGAGATCGATAATGCCACATTCGCGGGCGGTTTCGATCACCGCGATGAAGGTTCCAAGGTGGGAGGTGCTGTCGCCTTTGATTTCGAGTGAAGTGATGTCGGTGTGGTAAATGAGGTCACGGAGACCGTCGGAAAGGGCGTTGAGTTCGATGGCGTTTCCCTCGAGGAGGAGCTTGTTGTCGGCGAGGATTACGAGGGTGAGGGATTCCAGTTCTTCACTAACGGGGGCGGCGGCAACGGGGCCGGTGGGGAGATCGACGCGGCGGTCGGGTTTGATGAACTGACTGCTCACCATGAGAAAGATGAGGAGCTGGAAGACCACGTCAATGAGCGGGGTCATATCGATCCCGGCATCTATGCGGCGCTTGCGGGTGATCAACATGGACTACTCGTCGTTCTTGGAAGTGGAGAAATACCATTCCCGAAGGTGCGAAGTGACTTCGTTGAGATCGTGGACCAGCTTATCGACACGGGCTTCAAAGATCTTGGCCATGGCCATGGCAGGGATGGCAACGAGGAGTCCGGCCACTGTGGTGAGGAGTCCGGTCCAGATGCCATCGGCAAAATCGGCCGGAGTGACCGTTTCGCCAAGTTTAGCGATTTTGGAAAAGGCAATCACCATACCCCAGACGGTGCCGAGGAGTCCGATAAGAGGTGAGATGGCCGCGATGAGGGCTAGAATACGAAGGCCGCGCTCGTGGCTATTGATGAGTTGGGAGGCGTGGCGCTCGGTAATATTGAGACAATGCTCCTCGCCGCCTTGGGCTGAGGATTGGAAGGCGCCGCCGAGCGAGAGCAAGGGATTGGTGTTGCCCCCGGGAATATGGCTTTGCTGGAGTCGGGAGAGGGCCTTTCCAGTGCGATATCTTCGCAGGGCATAGAATACGAGCCGCTCGAGGATGATCGCCACGGAGATGAGAGAGAGAATCAAGAGGGGCCACATGAAGCCGCCGCCTTTGAGAAAGAGATCTTTTACTGAAAAGTCCATAAAGGTGGGGAATGTTGACGTTCTGTGCCCTGGATCAAAAGCTAGAAATCCCAATTTACGAATTGTTTGTCGATCTCGGTTATTTTTGGTTGCATCAGGGGAGTCGCCAGCTAGGATCGAAGAGTTGGGATGAAAATGCCCCGGCGATTCGTCTTATTCTCAGTACCTACCCACTAAACACATGACACCAAATTTTTGGACCAAACAGTTAGCTGCAGCCGTCTTTGCGCCGCTCCTCCTCACTTCTTCAAGCCAAGCTGTCCTCTTGATCGCAGCCGTCACTGATGGTGATCTCTCGGGAGGGAATCCCAAGTCAATCATTCTACAAGCTGCTGCTCCGGTTGCCGATCTTACCCTCTGGGGTGTCGGTTCGGCAAACAATGGTGGTGGAACGGATGGGCAGGAGCTTACTCTTCCGGCTGGTTCGCTTGCCCCAGGTGGTGTGATTGTAATTGCCGGAAACACGGCTTCGTTCAATTTCTTCAATGATAATTTCGTCCAGAATTTCACTCTTGTCCAGAGTAGCTCGGCTGACATCAATGGCGATGACGCAGTCGAACTGTTTAACGATGGCTCAGTTTTCGATGTCTATGGAGATCCTGACACCTTAGGGGATGGGGAGACCTGGGACTATTCAGATGGATTCGCGACCCGGATCGGAACCGGGGTGGGCGTTTTTGATCAAGCAAATTACGCAAGTAACGCTTTCGCCTTTGATGGTCTGACCGAGCAGCAGCACATCGGTGTCTTTGTCGCTTCTGGATTTACCGCAATTCCTGAGCCGGGTTCTGCTCTTCTTTGTGGATTGGCCGGACTTGCATTTCTGGGACGTCGTCGGTAAGGGACTTCCTCTCAAAAATTTCAAAAAGCTGCTTCGTTCAGGAGTGGCTTTTTTTGTGGGAGGAAATACTGGGTGCCTCATCGAAATGGGAAATTTGGATGTAGAGGGAATCTCCTTCGAATCCAACGATGCCGATAGCCCATGCGATTGCCACCATCGTCGCTCTGGGTGGGGAGGCGCCCGAAGATTGTGGGACCGTGACGATCTGGGAGCTCTAGTCGCCGGGGTTCAGCGAACCCCACCAGGTTTTGTTAGGTTGGTAGCTAGGCTTGAGGAAGTTGGCGTGTTGTTTTTCCAGACGGGCCTGTGAGTCGGTGGCGGCCTTCTGAAGTTGCACTTTCTTTTTGGCTGAATCGAAACGTGAATCTGGAAGAGGAATCTTGGCTCCGACTTCTTTTAAGTGAGCGGAAAGCTCTGCGCCGAGCCGGGTAACGATTTCGGGGTTTGCTTGGGCGAGGTCTTTGGTTTCGCCAATGTCTTCCTTGAGGTTGTAGAGCTCTTCGCGTCCGTCTTCGTAGTAGCGGATGAGTTTGAGATTGCCTTTGCGAATGATGCTCGATGGTTCTCCGCCTTGGTTTCCGTAGTGCGGATAGTGCCAGAAAAGAGCGCGCTCGGACTGCTTTCCTTCGAGAGCCTTGACGAGTGATTGGCCGTCGATGTGGTTTTCAGGACGAAGCTTCAGTCCGGCGAGTTCGAGAAGAGTAGGAAAAAAGTCAGTGCCGGTGGCGAATTGATCGGAGCTTGAGCCCGGTTTGGCGACGCCCGGAGCCTTGATGTAAAACGGCTGGCGAATACCGCCTTCCCATTGACGTCCTTTTCCGCCGCGCAGGGGGAGGCAGGCGGTGGCGAAGGCGTCGCCGGAAGAGACACCGCCATTGTCGGAGGTGAAGATGACGATGGTGTTGTCATCGATGCCGAGATCTTTGAGGGCCTTGGTGACGATGCCAACGGCATCATCCATGGATTCCATCATGCCGCCATAAATCGGACAGTCCTGCACCTGGCGGACAGATTTGGTTCGATCGAATTTAAAGCGCTCCGTGGCCAGTCCGGCTGCAGTCGCTTTCTTACGGTATTTTTCCCAAAGGTCGGGAGTGGTTTGAATCGGGCCGTGTACGGAGTAGAAGGAGAGGAAAGCGAAGAAGGGTTTTTTGTCGTCCTTTTTGATGAACTTTACTGTTTCGTCAGCGAGACGGATGGGGAGAGACTCGCCCTTGGGGCCGTCTTCGAGGTCAGGGTTCTTATAAGGAGAGAAAAAGCCCCCCGGAGGACCGCCGCGATGATGGCCGCCTTTGTTGATCTCGAACCCATGATGCTCGGGCTTCGAGGTATCGCCCCCGAGATGCCACTTGCCGGCGAAGAAGGTGCGGTAGCCGCCTTCCTTGAGGGCTTCGGCCAGGGTGGTGGCCTCAGCAGGAAGGTTGTGAACGTATTCAGGCGGGAGGACGCGGTCGTTGCGCTTCCACTTCGTGCCGGTGGCCGCCCCAATCCAATCGGTGATGCCAATGCGGGCCGGGTATTGCCCGCTCATGATAGAAGCGCGAGAGGGTGAGCAAACCTGGCAGGTCGAATAGCCATTGGTGAAGCGCATCCCCGACTTGGCAAGAGCATCGATGTGGGGAGTCTCGTAAAAGGTGGAGCCCTCGATGGAGAGGTCTTTGATGCCAAGATCATCGGCGAGAATGAAAACGATGTTGGGTTTTCCCAGCGCGATGAAGGGAATGAGGAAGAGGAGAGAGATAAGTTTCATTTGATTGGAGGAGGGAAACGTAAAATAGAGACAAAGACAATTCACTTTGGAGTTTCCGCTTTCTAGGGTTTCAGCCAGACTGTTGGGGATGCGACCGACTTGTGACTATCTGGGCTCCGATTCTCTCTTTGGGCCTGCGGTGGTTGATTGGCTTTGGGCGGAAAAGGAAGCTCTGCCGGGGATGTTGGTGGTGGTGCCAACTTCGCAGAGTGGTCGACTTTTGAGGGAAGGGCTCGCTGAAAAGGGCGGGGCCTTGGCTCCGCGGGTGGTGACATCGGGGTATTTCCTACATACGGGGGAGGGAGCTCCGGAAGCGGTTGAGGTGTTGGCTTGGGTGGAAGTTTTGGAAGGGATTGAGGACTGGACCCGGTATGAGGCGGCGTTTCCACAGCAGCCGGGCGTTGGAGAAGAGGCCTCGTGGTCCCTGCCTTTGGCGAAATCTTTGTTTGGAGTGCGGGCGGGATTGGTCGAGGGAGGGATGATGATTGCTGGGGCCGCGGAGCGGATGGGAGAATTGATTGAGGCTGGTCGTTGGCAGGCTTTGGCTGATTTGGAGAGTAAGGTGGAAAGCTTACTCGAAAGCTGGGGCTTTGAAAGTCGGAGTGCCTTGGTCTCACAAAATAAGATCGATTGGCCGTCGGGAATAACCGAGGTTGTTCTGGCAGGAATGGTGGATGTTTCACCGGCAGTGGTGAGGGTGTTGGAATCGAGCCCGGTTCCGGTGAGAGTGCTGGCTGGAAGCGACGAAGGTTTGGATGACTGGGGGCGGCCTGATCAGGAGCATTGGAGGGACCGTGAGATTTCGTGGCCGAAGAGTGGTTCGGTGACGCTTTCGGGTGATCCCATTCAACAGGCCGAGTGCGCCTTAGAGAAAGTGGCGGAAGGCGGACGGGCATCGGATCAGGTGACTTTGGGGTCGGTGGATGAGGAAGTGGCGGCGGAGTTGGTTCGGACTTTTGGTCGGGCGGGGTGGACAATTCATAATCCCGGTGAAACCGCGAATCATTCCCTCGGGGCCTGGTTGAGTGCTTGGCGGGCCTACTTGCGTCGACCGGAAGCGGCCGAGGTGATGGATTTGCTTTCGTTTAAAGAAACCGGCGTGCTG
>PBTU01000160.1 GCA_002729295.1 Verrucomicrobiales bacterium
ATCTCGGCAGTATTCCGATGAATGATTTCATTTCCAAGATTTCTCAAGACATTACCACCCGCTCATTATGATGATCGGAGCTAGGTTCACATTTTTTCCTGTCTTGAGTTTGAATGCGCAAATAAAGCGCGTCCTCCCTCGCGACATTTCCTCTGGGGAAGTGTCATCCAAAACCACAACCAGCTGAGACCATAGCCAAGAAAAAGAAGTTCAAAAGAGCGCGTCGGGATATGACCCGGGTGAACGATCGTATTCGTGCTCCGAAAATCCGAGTTGTATACGGCGAAGGCCAGCAGCTTGGCGTTATGTCAACACGTGAAGCGCTTGATAAGGCCAAGTCCGTTGGACTTGATCTTGTCGAGATTGCAGCCAATGCGGATCCGCCGGTGTGTCGCATCGTGGATTACGGCAAATACAAGTATGAGCAGTCCAAGCTCAAAAAGACTTCCAAGAGCAAAGGCCCGGCCAAAATGAAGGAAGTGAAATTCCGTGTCCGGACGGAAGAGCATGACTACAACATCAAGTGCGCCCGCGCTGAAAAGTTTCTCGATGAAGGTCACAAGGTGCGAGTACAACTTCAATTCCGTGGTCGTGAAAACGCCCACCGCGATATTGGCTTTGTTGTCATGGACCGGGTGAAGAATGATCTCAAAGGGATGGCTCATGTTGACATGGAGCCAAAGCTGGCCGGTCGTGCCATTGGGATGGTTTTGTCGCCACTTCCCGAAGATAAGAGAGAGCGCCACTTTATGCTTTCCCACGGCGAGTTGATTCACGAGGACGAAGCGAAGGATGCTGAATTCGACGATGATGATATTGAGGAGGGAGAAGAGCACGACGAAGGTGAAGAATAGACCTCATGTCCTCCAGACTCTTTCTTTTTGATATCGACTGCACATTGATCGATACGGGTGGAGCCGGATTGAGAGCGATCAGTGAGACGGTGGAAAAAATCTTCGGAAACGAAAGTCCTCCGCTCGATCTGGCTGGAAGTACCGACAGTGGAATTGTGCTCGGATTGTTCGAGCATTTCGATCGTCCCTATGACGCGGCGATTGAGGCAGAATTTTATGCAGTTTATCTTCCTCTGATGAAGCGGAATCTTGAGTCGGATGAGTTTGAAGGGAAGGTTCTGCCTGGAGTGGATCGCTTGATAGAGGCCTTGGAGTCGGATGGTCATACGCTCGGTCTGCTGACCGGAAATATCGAGCAAGGTGCAATCGTGAAAGCGGCACATTACGGGTTAGCTGAGCACTTTCAGTTCGGGGCCTTTGGAGATGATCACTGGGATCGGAACAAGCTCGGACCGATTGCGTTGGAGCGGGCGAATCGTCATACCGGAAAATTATTTTCACCGGATGATGTTCTTGTCATTGGAGATACTCCGAAAGACGTCGCTTGTGCCCATGCGCTCGGAGCGCCTTGTTTGGCAGTCGCGACCGGATCGTTTAATGCGGATCAGTTAAGAGAATGCGGCGCGGATCAAGTGCTTGAGAATTTGGAAGGCGCGGAAGAGAATCTCCCCAGTCATGCCCGATCTGGAATTTGAAAAGCGCTACGCCTCGACGGGGATTGTCGTTGGGGTAGATGAAGCGGGGCGGGGCCCCTTGGCGGGACCTGTTTCGGTGGGAGCAGCTATTGTGCCGGAGGATTTTTCCCATCCGTTGATCAATGATTCCAAGAAGCTCAGCGAGAAAGCGAGGGAGAAGCTTTTTGATGAACTCGTCGAGCGGGATGATATTCAATGGGCGGTCAGTCTTGTCGAGGCGTCCGAGGTCGATGAGGTCAATGTCCTCAAAGCGACCCACCTCGGAATGGCTCGCGCGGTGAAGGCTTTGAGGGTGAAACCAGGGATGTGTCTCATCGATGGATTGCCCGTTCCGAGTTTTCCCTATCCACATGAAGGAATTGTAAAAGGAGATGGAAAGTCACTTTCGATTGCCACGGCGAGTATTTTCGCCAAAGTGACGCGAGATCGTATTATGAGAGAGGCCGCAAAGAGCTATCCTGAGTATGGTTTTGAGCGTCATAAAGGATATGGGACAAAAGCGCATTTGGAAGCTCTCGCACGGTATGGCCCGTGTGCGCTCCACCGTCGCTCGTTTCAGCCCGTTGCTCAGCTCTCCCTACCGCTTGACAAATCTTGAGCCGAGGGAGATTGGCGAAATCGGAGAGAGGATCGGGGCGAGGTATCTCCAGCGTCTCGGATGGAAGGTTCTCTACCGGAATTTCCGTGCTCCTAGAGGCGGGGAGGTCGATTTGGTGATGAGAGGGGGTGAGAATCTCGATCTTCTCGTTTTTGTGGAGGTGAAAACCCGGACGAGGCGTGATTTCGGGCGCCCGCTCAGGGCGGTGAATGCCGAGAAGCAGGCCTTGATCATAAGAGGTGCGACGGAGTGGTTGCGTCTGCTGGGGCGGGAGCGGCGATTTGACGAGCCGGAGGACCGGCGGCGGAGGATTTCCTGGCGATACGACGTGGTGGAAATCGTTCTCGAGGAAGGGAAAAACCCCGATGTGAACCTCGTTGAAGAGGCGTTTTAGGCCAAATTGGCCCAAATAGGTGTCGAATAGAGGAAAAGACCCGAAATTGAGCTATTCTACTGACAACTTTTAGGTCGTGTCGCGTTTGTATCGGTGTAGGTTTCTCGCAGTTGAGAATATGAAAATTCAAGATACCAAAAACAATCAACGTCGTCCCCGACTGGCTCGGGGTTTTAGTCTTTTCGAAATGGTGATCGTGATGGGAATCATCGGAGTCATTTTGGGCTCGGTGATCTTCGCGTCCAAGAGTTTCGGTGATTCCGCCAGAGTGCAGACCACTCGCCAAGATTTCACCACTTTGATCACTCACCTCGATCAATATCGCAATATCGGGAGAAATGGTTATCCCACTGAGCCTCAGGGCCTGGAGGCTCTAATCAAGAAGCCGGGCTCTAGCCCGATTCCCCGCGACTGGGTCCAATCTCTTCCTGAGATGCCGAGAGACCCTTGGGGGAATGATTATACCTATAAGTTTCCCGGATCGAAAAAGTCAAACGAGCCCGAGCTGATCAGTAACGGACCGGATGGTGTTTTTGGCAACGAGGACGATCTGAGTAGCCAGGACTAATTCTCAACAATTCAATGCGTCACTTTTGCCATGACTCTCGACGATCACTGAACCTGCCAGGTTTCAGTATCATCGAGATTGTTGTGGTTTTGGGAGTGGCGGTGGTGCTTTTCGGCACGGTGGCGGTTGTTGCCAATACTCCGAATGAAGAAAAACTCCTTCGGGAGGAGCACGGGAAAATCGAGGAGATGGCTATCTCGGCACGGACGATGTCGGTGAGCTACCAGCAATCGTTTTTGATCGAGCTCAAAGAGGGAGGGGCATCGATGACTCCTCTGGTGAATCCTAACGAAGAGCTTCAGGCTGAATTGCCTGATGAGGGGCAAGCGCGTAATGGAACCTTGGCGCCTCTCGAGAGTCTGGGGTGGCCGCGGGTGGCGACCGTTGATCCTGAGTATGATATTTATGTGCGTCGCTGGGGTCAGCAGGATTTTGTGTTGCTCCGTGGCGATAGAGTTGAACGATGGATTCACGAACCCAATGGGCTTTGTGAACCAATCTCGATCCAGATAGTCAAAGACGAGGGCGACAACAGTCTGATCCGGGTTTATCATCCGCTGACCGGATTGGCGGAGGATGAAGAGTTAACCATTACCGGGACCAAATGAAGACGCGTTTGAGTTCAAAGAGACGCGGCTTCATGTTGATGGAGGTGGTTTTGGGCTTGATGGTTTTTTCAATTTTGGCTGTCGGTTATACCGGAGCGCTCAAAGCTCTTCGCCGAAACTCCATGGCGGTAGAGGAGCAAATCGCTATTACCAAGGTTGTCGACAGTGCGCTGCGTGAGACCTTGTATTACCCGACTCTGGAAGAGGGAGAGATCATTGCTGACTATGAGCGGGGGATTGAGGTGGTCACGGTGATTGAGCCGATGGAGGAACTTTACAACGAAGAGGGGATCGAGTTGACGCAGATGTTTAATGTGGTTGTAACCGCCCGCTACACCTTGGATGGTGTTGAGAAAGAGCAAAGCGCAGTCGGTTGGCGCTATCTCCCGCTTTACAAGCCATGATGCGAAGCGCCCGATATTCCCGGAATGGTTTCACCTTGGTGGAGCTTGTGCTGTCCATGGTCATTATGGGCCTGTTGATGGGGTCAATTTTCAAACTCGCTGATGCGACAGTGAAGTCGACGAGGGCCATGGTTGATCATCAGAGTGAAGAGATTACCCGTGATGCTTTTTTTACCCTGATGAAAAGGCACTTCGAAGAACTTCCGGGGAACTGTCGGATGGATCTTCTTCCAACCTCGGAATCCGAGCCTTTTCTCTCGGAGCTTACTTTTCAGAATGCTCCGGTGTCATTCAACTGGGGCGGAATTCCCATGTCAGCCGAGGCGATGCGGATCATCACGGTCAAGGATTTGGATGGCTTAGATATTGTCATCGAATACTTTGATGAGCCAATTCTGGATACGGACGAAACTCTTGCTGAGAGGGGAATCGAGCCGATCGCTTCAGTTGTCTTGCTTGAAGGTCTTTCACGTTTTGAGTGGAACGTTCTCGATGGTCGAAACCTGAATGTGGAGCGCGACGAATGGCCCTACGAATGGGAGGTGAGAAATAGGCTGCCGACTTTCATTGAATTGACGGCTCAGTTCGGTGAGAATGGCGAGGTAATTCGTCGGATGTTTTGGTGTCCGACAAAGGTGAGTCCGGTGACACGGATGCGCCAATTACAAAATAGTGCACGATCGTCTGCCCAGCAGAATGGAGCGAATGGCGGCGGCGCAACGATCAATCCCAACCCTCGTCCGAATCCTGAAGGTTCTCGTGGGGGAAGTGCCTCTGACCGGGCCAAGCGTCCGACAGGTCCACCAGCTGGAACGGGGGGTGCTCGATGAGGAAAAAATCACTCAAGCGTGGAGCCACCATGGTGGCGGTCTTCTGGATTATGGCAGTCATGGGGTTGGCGATTGTGGCGTCGCTCCGCGTGGCACGTTACCAGATGGAGGTGGTGAGTTCCCAGGTGGCCGGGATTGAAGCGCGACAGTATGCCGAGATGGGAATCGCAATCGCGGCAAATCCCAGGGTGGAGATTTGGGATCAGATGCTCGGGCAGAGATTTGAAAACGGAAGTGGCTTTAACGCGCAAATTCGTTCCGAAGGTGGCCGATTCAACATCAATTTCATTTTGATGAGCCAGGATAAGGTGCTGTTGCGCCAAATCTTTGATCATTGGGGGATCGATCTCGATGTGTCCTCGGAAATCACCGACACTTTGATGGATTGGATCGATAGCGACGATGATATTCAGCTCAATGGTGCTGAAGTGGACTGGTATGAGGGGCAGGGATTTCTGAATCGTCCCTTTAATCGTCCTTTTTATGATCTCGACGAAATGAGACTGGTCCGCGGAATGGAAATCGTCGAGGCGGCCAATCCACGCTGGCGGGATTGGTTTACGGTCTGGAGCAGCGGGGGATTGGATGTCAATGAGGCTCCAGCCGAGTATCTTGCGATCGCAGCTGATGGAAATATTGAAGAGGCCATTGCTCTCGTGGAAATTATCGATGGACCTGATGGTATTCGGCGGACCGAAGATGATCAGAAACTAGGGTCTGCCGAATTTATGAATCAGATGGGAATGAGCCCTGATGAGCAGGCCCAATATGGAGCCCGGTTCAACCGCCAAGCCGAACAAGTGACGCGAATTGAAAGTATCGGCTTTTCAGGAAGCGTCAGACGTAAGATTGTTCTGATTATTCAGAACCGAAGCAACGGGCGACCGACAATTTTGGACCGTAGAGAAGAATTAATTCAATGAGTGCGAAGAAAGGAGACTTATGTCTGTTCCTACCAGGAGCGGAAGGTTGGGAAATTTGGAATGGGACGGCGGCCGAGGGCTTTCAGCTGCAGTTGTCGACCGAGCATTTGTTGGCTCTGGAGGTAACTGAGAAGATTACTGGACCAGTGGAGATGGCGCTGCCAGTGAGGCAATTGTCTGCTCTGCCTTTCAAGGCTCAGACCGAGGATCTTTCCATCCTGGAAGATCTCGCAATGATGCATTTGGAGAAAAACGGGACACGTCCGGCTCTCGATGGGGGCCAGCTCAGTGATCACTTCGTTTATGGAAAGTCTGGTGAAGAGACACTTCTCACTGCAGTGGTTTTGAATCCGCCGCAGGAAGGCCAGTTGCCCCGTCGGAGCCCGCAAGCTTTTGATCTTTCGCCGCGGTGTCTTCCGCTCCCGGAAGGAAAAGTGGTAGTTTGGCGTGAATTGGGCCGATGGGTTTTTGCGATCGGTCGGCCGGGTGGGGTGCTTTATTTTCAGTGCTTCTCCGGCGACCGCCTCGATGAACGGGGTGGGAACGACGTGCGTCTGGCCCTGACTCAGTTGCAACTTCAAGGCGTGCTAGCCCCTTTTCCCGATGAGGTCGTCGTTTGGTCGCATGGATCGGCCACCGATGCCCGACCCGAAGAGTTGGAAAGTTTTTCGCGTGGATTGGGACTTTCCGCCAGCAGCGCTCCGAAACCCGCGCCGAGCTGGCCCGCGCCGCCGAGCCGTTTGCTTCCGGCCGATGTCCGGGCTGAGCGGATGGAGAAAAAGAACCAGCGGAACCGCAATCTGATGGTTGCGGCTGCGGTGATTGCCTATGTGGGCTTGGTCAGTTTCTTGTTCTTCAATCTTAAGTCGGTGGAGGAAAAGGTGACGATTGCGCAGAAAAAGTTAACATCCTTGGGACCTGAGGCCCTAAAACTACAGATACATCAGGATAAATGGGATGAGCTCGCGCCGGTGGTGGATAATGAATTCTACCCGTATGAGGTTCTCTACAGGATCTACAAGGCTCTGCCTAATACCAAGACCGAGCGCAATGTTCGTTTGACGCATGTGGAGGTGATCAATCAGTCCAAGGATGTCGATGGGGGACGGCAAATGATCCGGGAAGTTACCGTCAAAGGTCAGGCTCCCGAGAACGCTCCGATTGGCGAATACAACGATAGCTTGATTAAAGCTGCCGAGCTTGAGGATTTTAAATGGCTAATGCAGACACCAACGAAGACAAGAAATGGTGACTGGAGCTTTATCTATACAGCAGAAGTTCAAAACTAACAAATTTACCAAATGACACCTCGCGAAAAAAACCTCCTCATTCTCCTCTGTGGCACCTTGTTTCTGGTGCTGAATGTGGTGGGCTATAAGAAGTTGTATGCTCCGAAAATTACTGCCGCTAACGCCAGGGTATCGACCTTGGAGCGTGAGTATGCCCGGGCTGAAGGGAATCTAAGACAGAGTGATCGGTGGCAGAAATCGATGAATTGGCTGGAAAACAGCGAAGGAAAACCCACGACATACGCCGAAGCCCAATCCAAGCTTCAGACTTTCATGCGAAAGCAGGCGGATGCCCGGGGCTTGACCACCCGTGATGAAGGATTCCTACCTCATGTCGAGGGGCCTTACTACACGCGCGTTCGGGTGAAATACAAACTCACCGGAATGGAGCAACAGGTCCAGCAGTGGATCATGAGCGTGCACCAACCTCGCCAG
>PBTU01000161.1 GCA_002729295.1 Verrucomicrobiales bacterium
GCAACCTCAACGGCCGCCTCGACGAGTTCACCATCTTCTCCTCCGAGCTCACTCCGGAAGAAGTCAAATCCCTCTACGAGCACGGAAAACCTTAAGCCCTGTTTTACGCCCCCTTTTGATTGTTGGGGAAACGCAATCAATAGTATCCTTTTGTCTGAGCACACGCCTTTACAAAAGGGCGCCGTTTTTTTGGACTCGCCCCATCACCTTCAATGTTAGGCTCTATTGGACGAATGAAAAAAGGAGCTTTCCAGATGAACCGCACCCACTACCAAGGATCCTCAAATGAAGAATTGACCCCCTTAATTTCAAACGCTGCAAAGTAACCCTGATTCTCTTTCAACCCCACCCTCGCAATCACCCAAAGGGATTCTCATACCAGAAGACCCCCAACTGATCCCGCTCTTCGCAGCATAGAATATCCAGATCACCATCGCCATCGACATCACAGGGCACCACGCGGTCATACTTTAGGCCCGGCTCTCCGGCGATTTCATGACTCTGCCATTTCTTATCAAAAGGTGTGCCTTTCCATGACAGCCAACGCGTGCCCGAAAGTGGACCGGCAGCCCCTTCACAACTAAAGACGATATCGTTTTTCCCGTCTTGATTCACATCAAAAACCGCCGTGCTTTTTCCTCCGCCGACACCCTTGGGAAGAGGAATGACATGCTCACTCCAGCCGGTCTTTTCCCTCCGGTACCAGACGGCGGATCCCTTATCAATGGCCACCACATCATCGCGCCCATCCTGATCGAGATCACCGTGGGAGATGAATTTGATTTCACGGTCATTTCCGCCAAGGTTGTGGCGTTTCCAAACCTGTCCTTCCGCCACCGCATCACTTCCCGGATACTCCAACCAATAAACTCCCCGCTTCGCTCCTCTGCGGTCACTAATCAAGACATCGTCGTCACCATCCTGATCCATATCGACCTTGATGAGAGACATGATCCATCCGGCGTCTTGCAGTTTATGGAATTTCCAGTTCGCCAGGTCCCGCGCGTTATCGGGAATCTCCAGCCATCCAACACTTCCGTTCTTCCCTTTCGAACTGACGATCAAGTCCATCCTGTTCTTCCCGTCGATCTGCATCGGCAGGGCATACATCCAGGATTGCTTTTTCGCAGTCGCGGGAATGACCTCTGTTTCCCATTTGTCCTCCTTGAGATAATCCTCCGCTCTCGTCGGCGCCCAATGAACAAACATCGATTTGGTTCCCCCTTCACACGAACTCACCACATCCATGGCGCCATCGCCATCGAGGTCCACAAAGAGCGCATCTTCCGCCGACTTCACCTTTCCCACCGTCACCATCGGCCAGAGGGACTTTGCCTTCTCCCGCCCCGGGTGCATATACGCCCGCACCACACCCCCTTCTTCCCATCCGGTCGCAATATCCAGCAATCCGTCGCCATTGACATCCTCCAAACGAACTCCGTCGGCCCCCTTGGAAGTATTATCAATGGTATGCAGAGCCCAGGGCTCATCGGCCAGAGCGAGGCAACTGAAAAGGAAGAAGACTGACTTTATCATAAATCTCACGCCCCCATTATTTCACCGCCGCCGGACCCCAAACCTTCTGCATGAGCTTAAATCCCTTGGGGTCGTGGTCCCGGAGTTCGGCAGCCACGAAGGGATAGAAATCATTTCGATAAAGATAGGCTTCGGTCGCTTCGGCGAAATACTCCTTATGATTCGTAGCCGCGTAATGACGCACGGTGCTTCCGGTGAAGAGCTGCACTTTCTCTAAAATCCCTTTTTCCATTGCGCCATTGTATGCCGCGAGAACATCGGGATCATTGAAGCCGAGAACCTGGTCGTGATAAGCGTGTGCGAGTTCATGGAGAATGACGGCAGGATGTTTCAGCAATTGGTCTCTGGAAAATAGAGCCGCTGCTCTGGTAACGTGGACCTTCTTGTTGAGGCGGGGATCGTAACCGCGATCGATCAACCACTTGGCGCCGGGATGATACTGCATCGCGCTCAACTCAGGATGCTTGCGCTCCAGCCAAATCTCCATCCTCTTCATCTTTTTCAAAGGCTCTTCCGGCAGGAGAATGGCAATGCGTTGCAAATGATTGGCTAACATTTTGAGGGCCTGCTGCCCTTCTTCCTCATGCTTCCCACCCTTCAACAGAGCTGGATCGACATGCACCGTCCAGCCCTCGATATTTTTCTGCACGGGTTCGATCCAACCAATCTTTTTTCGCAATGAGGATTGCCCAAAAGAAACCCAGGCAAAGGACAACAACAGAAGGAGTGGAACAGACAGACGAAAGATTTGGCTCATCTCTCCAATACCCGGGAAAACTCGCTCACCTTTCCAATTCTTCCTACGAGAATGGCTTTACTTAATCCCCCTCACATCAAGCGTCCCGGTCCCGCTAATATCCTCGTGACTTCCAGCGTTAAACTTTCCGACACCCTGATCTTCTCCATCAATGACAAAACGTCCCACGCTCTCATTTGAATCCAATCTCAACTTCGACGTTCCCAATCCCGGCTTCCCCGTCAGCCTCAAGGTAGCGTCATTAACAATAACCGCCCCGGAATTTTTCTCAAGAACCAGCGAACAATTCTCACCAATCGTGACATCGCTCAATCCAAGATTTCCCTTTCCTCTAACGATAACTTTAAACTTTTCTTTTTGAGTCGAATGCGCAACGAACCCACCCGTGAAGGTATTCTTCGCCTCAAAAATAATGGTGTTCTTATTCACCCCATTAATGACCAATTTCCCGGGGCCAGTAATTGGGTCGAGAAACTGCCGGTTCATGCTATGACTCTTGGTGGAAAACCCTCCCCAGATTTCAGCCTGCGCGTGTAATTCCACTGGGCCAAATTTCATATTGTTCGGGCTGTCTATGATCAACCGGGAATTCTGATACATCTCCAACTTCGCGGGCTTCTTGGGAATCACCGAGGACCCCTTTTCCCCCCATAGATACACCTTGGCATTGTTTTCCAAAACCAAAGAGCCCGTGAACTTCGGGGGCGTCTTACTCTCAGCATGCGCGGTCATCCCCGTACCGATGATGACGGTTTGTTCTCCTTTGGGAACCTCTCCCCCTTCCCAATTCTCTTTGGTCATCCAACTATCGCGGTTACTCTTTTCCATTTTGATCATCCTCAATCCGGCAACCGAAGGCCGCAGAAGAAACTCATGGGGAGCCAGAGCTTGTTGAGAATAACGCAATTCATCCAGCGCGAGGCTGGGGTGATTTCCTTCGGCTCCGACACTGAGAGGGTTGGACTGTTTGCTCGAAAGACTGGCGTGACTAAGCACTCGATCGGCCACCTGCACGCCATCGAGAAAGAGCCGCATCTGCCCTGCGTCATCCCGTTGGTCGTGATCCCATACCACTGCAAAGTGGTATTCCTTCCCAACGGCAACTGGAGCTTCATTCGCCACGGCCCCGTAAGCCTGCTCCGAATCTTTCTGTCCCGGATCTTTCTTTCCCGGATCGTAAAAGAAACCTATCTGCCCCAGTTTCTTTCCGCTCGAGTCGCGTTTCAAGTAAATACCCCAACCTCTCCCTTTTCCAGCTTTCGGACGGGTTCCGACAAGAAAAGCCGCGCCGTCGAATTTTCCGGCGAGAAACCAACCTTCAAAGGTAAACGATTTCTTGGAATTCAAGCCGAATTGGCCACTGGGTTTGGCCTCCTGCCAAATGCCAATTTTCAGAGATGATGTGTTTTCTTCCTTATTAAGAGGAATCGGATTGGGAGCGAGCGGTTTCCATTCTTTCCCGCGCTTCACAACATCCAAGGGGAACTTTTCCCCAACGGCCACCAAGCGAGTGTTCGCAGACGCTCCATCCATCCGCCACCATGCTTCAACGGGTTCTACCAGTTTCGGTTTTGGCTTATCCACTTTAGCCGCAACTACTTTTTCGCTATTCGGATCAGGAGCATCCGCTTTCGGCGAATCTTCTGAGGTCCCACTGACCGGATCACCCTCCACTTCGGGAGCCTTCGATTCCGAGACATCACTCTTGGGCTTTTCCTTAACCCTAGTGACTTTTTCCGCTTTTCCTTTCTTAGGATTTTTCCCCTCCGGAGCTTTGTCATGTTGCACGACTGGAGCCTCCTTGGGCTTGTCCATATAGAGATAAAGCCCAAAGCAAATCACCAAGACCGCTGCCACTGCCAGCATGATCTTGGGAGCTTTGGATGGCTTGGCACTGGCCAGCACCGGATGCGTTCCGGTCAACTGCCCCATACTGGCCACCTGCCCGGAACTAATCAAAGAAACCGAGCCCCGGCCAACCTTCATGTCCATCAAGCTACCGCCCTGGGACACCACAACTTCCCGACCCTCAACTGTAAATTCGTATGTGCGAAGGAAAAACGGCCGCATTGACAGCGTGGTCGCTTCGAGATCTTTTCGGTAGGCGAGGATGTCAAATTCGACTCTTCGAAATTCCAACTCCTGCGTTTCGGTATCATAGATCACATAGCGCGCCCGGAGATCCTCCGGATTGCGCGGCTCGCCCACCGAACCCACATTGACAATATAGCGACTATCGGAATCCAGGGTGAGATCACCGTCGGTGAATTCAGTGACCTCACCGAAAATGTCCATCTCAAAGACCTTGGGCAAATGGGTATGCCCGATGAAGGTCACAAAGTGTTTCCCGGCCTCCAGATTTCTCTGTGCAACTTCGAGATCACTGATGTAACCGAACCTCCCCGGTTCTTCGATTTCAGCATGAACAAAAAGAATATCACCGGCTTCAATCGCCAATGGCACGGAAGACAGGAACTCTTTCCCCGCTTCGTCCAACTGACCCATCGTCCATTCGATGGCTTCCCGGGCGTGGTCATTGAAGATGGAATAATCCATCATCCCCACCGCCGCGGCATCGTGATTTCCCATCACGAAGTTTCCCGTCACCGCCCGAACAGCCTCAAGAACTTCGGCCGGCTTTGGCCCATATCCCACCACATCACCCAGACAAACAACCTCCTCGATCTTGCACTCACGGAAATCCGCCAGAACCGCTTCCCAGGCGGGAAAGTTGGCGTGAATGTCTGATACTATCGCGTAACGCATGGCGTCTTGGTGGGGAGCGGCCCCAGACTATAAAAACGATTGGCCACTTGGGAATCATAACCCCAAAAAATTTCATCCCGCCAATTCCGTCATTTCTCCACTACTATCGGCAAATTTCTCTACTGGAGCATCCACCGCGTTAAGCATCGAGACAAAGAGATTCGCAAGCGTTACCTTATTCTCACCCTCGTAAGAGTGCAGGTTTCCATGCTTGAAACCGAGCACCTTTTCACCGGCCACCTGAATCGGGTAATTCTTGTTACTGTGGGAAGCGTGCGGGTGGGCCGAGCCCCAAACCACGACCGTTTGCACGAACATATTACTACCGCCTTACGGAGTATTTCGCAAACGATCTAGAAAATAGGCATGCTGCTAAGCCCGCCAATTATCCCATTTTCCTGATTCAGTCGGGCGCTTATGGGCGATGTCGTGGGTCGCTCCTTAGTAACCGAAGACGTAGTTGGCGTAATTCCACATCTCACTCCCGCTGGAATGCTCGCTTTCAAGCATGAGGGTGGCGAAGCGGGTAGAATCGGTCTGGAAAGCCAATCCCGCGGAAATCAACAACCCCCGGATCAGCCTTCCCATTACCCGAAGAACCCCTTAATTGGACCTTGCTGATCCATGTCAGTCAGCCCGGTATCAATGGCCCCATAATGCTCGATGGGATTTCCGTAGGCATTCAGAATCGTGGTATACCAATTTCCCAAAGTCTTGTGACCTTCCTTGCCGTAATGAGGAAGACGGAGATATTTCCCGGCGATATCCAGCTTCACCTTGTTGCCCGCCAGCACCACAAAGGGCCACTCGGTTCCCTTACTGTGATGAGTCTCCCCATTGTCCGGGAAATAAAGAAGCATAGTATTATCAAACATCGTGCCACCATCTTCGGGAGTCTCCTTCAGCCGAGTCACAACACGATCAACCAAAGCCATGTGATGGCGGCGAACCTTCTCGCGAACTTCCACCGCTTCAAATTTTCCTACGGACTTATTGTGGCCCACGTCGTGGAGATTCACGTTCTCGTTTTCGATATCCTTAATCCCGGTATATCTCGTGCCCAACTCATCAATCGTCAAGGTCACGACATTGGTCATCCCGGAAATAAGCGACGAAAGAAGAATCTCTCCATGACCAATCTGACGATCAATCGTGGAAAGGTCATCCGAAAAATATTTTTCATCCAACTTGGGAACATGACGCCGAATCACATCAGCCATCGCATCCATTTTCCGGTTCCGCTCGCGGATATCATCAATCGAATCCGCGTAGTTCTTCACCTTCGCTTTCTCCAGCCCACGCAACTCTTCGGAAAGCCCCCCTTCGTTCTTCGCCGCAAATTCCAAGAGACGACGCTCAAGCTGATATTGGACCTGCGAATCTTTATCGCTTAGCACCGACTTGAACAATTCCTGCATCGCGACTTTCGGCGAGCCAAAGGCATAGTTGGGTTGCTGGGGACCACGGGCCGAAAATCCTTTCTCGATCCCATTGATATTTCCTCGTGAATTGCCTCCACCACTGGGAAAGCAAGCCAGCTCGATATGCTCCAGCGGAGAAGGATTCAACTTGGCCAACTCAAAATCCACCGTCGCCCACTTGATCGAACTCAGCCGCTCATTGGCTTTGTAAACTCCCAGCGATGACTGCCAGGTGTGGTGACCCGTCGTGCACATCTTACCGGAGAGTCCCTGCAGGATTGTCATGCTCTCCTTGTGCTCGTTGAGCGCCCCCATCCAATCAGGCAGGTCGTGATTTTTCAGCTCCACCTGGAAAGCATCCTTTCTCTTCTCCATCGCCAACTCCTCTTCGCTCAGCGTGGGCGGCACCAAGGCATCGGGAAACAATCCGTTTCCTTTATGAATGAAGATAAATCGCTTCGGAGGATTTCCTTGTGTCGACTTGGCAAACAAGCCGGAACCCAGGGCCATCGACCCAGCCCCCAGCATGGATTGTTTCAAGAATTTTCTGCGGCTATTCATTGCGTTGGATTGGTTTTTTTCGGTAGATGAAAGAGTCCGAGGTCAACAAAGACAAGACGACCATTTTAAAACTTCCACCGCTTTTCACGTAAGCGGCTTCAGCATCTATTAAAGTTTGTGAATCGGAAAGCATTTCATTTCGCCCCATGAAGTAGCGGAAGGCGTGCCGAATGATCGACTGCTGCACTCTACGGGACTTGGCGAGCCGATCAATCAATTCAAAGGCATCCTTGACCTCTCCGTCCAATGCCATATCGCCTGTTCCTTCAAGGAATCCGGCCGAATTCAAGGGTTTGGTCTTATAAGTATGCGCGCCAAACTTCCCCTCCCCCTTTTTTAGGACATTTTCAGGATGCTCCAGGGATTCGTTCAAACGATAGCGGCCGAAGTCATCGAAGACTTCGAAAGTTAACCCGAGCGGATTCATTTGCACGTGACACTTCCAGCACTCCTCCTTCGAAGTCACGCCGTCCAACCTTTCCCGCAAGGTGCGATGGTGATCCTCCGGAATTTGAGCATCCACCGTGATCGGAACATCCGGCACATAGCCCGCTAGCAGTTTTTCACGAACCCACCTTCCGCGCCGCACCGGATCAGTCTCGGTGTTTTGGGAATGCGCTACCAACCAAGCCGGATGGGTCAGGATTCCTTTCCGATTGCGAACCTGGAACGGCTGCGCCGTCGGAAAGTCCCAGTAATCCTGATCGGTGTATTTCCCATTCCCTCCAATCGGCCCACTACCAGCCGATTTCGGCAAGCTATAAACCTCGGCGTAACTGAACTTCTGTCCGCCATGATAAAACCACGGAGATGTCGCCGGAGTAATTCCACGACCAAAGGTCACTTTAAAATACTGCATGAACCTCTGGAAGTCTCTCCCGGTTCGCTTGTCGTCGGCCTTAGTAATCTTAATCGCCTTCAACACCTCACGATACCTCTCAAAATTCTCCACAACAAATTTCTTGGGATCGTCCTCCCATCCGGTGTCCTTCAGCGCTTCCCAAACCGCTTTCCAACTCGCGATGATTTTCGCCCCCTCTTCATTGTTATGACGATGAAGCACAAAAAAATCATCCGTCGTGAGGAGCTTCCCAAAGACATCCTGATCCTCCTTCAGAACCCAATCAACCACCTTATCAGCCTCATTGGTCACCCAACCCGCCGTCCCGGAATAGCCTCTCGAAGAATTCATAAACGCACCACCACTTCGGGCGGTATCCTTAAAAACCTTGGTGCTATTTGGATAACCGAAGAACTCGCGGAAGAAGCGATTAATCTTCGGGTGAGACACTTTGTGTGAGCGCAGATGCAGGCCATTCACCGTCGGGTCTACCTCCCCGAGAAATGCTTTCTCATCCTTGAGCAAACGCAGGACTTCCCGTCGATAATCCTCCCTTGTATTCAGCCGACCTTCCTCCGCCGCCTTAACCAGAGCTTCATCAGGGTTGCGGTCGCTGAGTGCATAGGCAATAGCGTAGCTCGCTTCCCGGGGAGACAGTTTCCGGCGCCCTTCTTGATCCAATTCGCCATCCCCAAACTCAAGCCGATACATAAACTCCGACTTCAGCAGCACACTCACCAACATCTGACGCAAGCCTTCGGTATTCCCACCCAGCGCAATACTCTCCTTCAAAAGCGCGAGGTGATTCTTCAACTCCTCCTCGCTGGCCTGACGTTGCAACACACATTGATACTGCGCGTGGATCGCCGAAGCCATTTCTGTCTCAGTCGGAGCTGATTTCTGAGTAACAATCACCGAGAATGCTTCCGGAGTATTCCCCGGACGCCACTTGTCTTTGGGGTTCTCAAATTCATTCGCCTTCATCTCCCCATTCTTAACCCGCGCCTCCCTAAGCTGCTTTCGCGAAATCCAATCGGCATTCGTCAACATCGTCAACAAATGTCCGCCATCCAGAGTCGTGGTGTCGTAATAACGAACACCGGCATAGTCCGGAAGAATGATCGGAACAGTCACCCCATAAAAAGTCCGCTGACGCTCTTTCGCCTCAAGCCCAAAAACCGCATTGACTCGCTCAATAAAAATCTGGGGACTCACCAACCATCTTCGAGAAGGCGTGAAGGGCTTCTCTTTAATCTCACCACTGAAGAGTTTCTCATGATCCACGTAGTTCCCATAATCGGGATAGCGTAACTTGTCTTCCAAAGTCGACGCATTGCGCTTCTTCAACTCGCCCGCCACCCAAACGAGCATCTCCTTGCGCTCCGAAACGCTCGGTTGCTTCTTTTTCTTCTTCGGAGGCATCTGCCCGAAATAAAGCTGCTCCTGAACCTTGTTGAAGACATCAAGCCTTACCTCCAGCGGAAGCGCGTCCAATTGATCCAGCCGGAGATCGCCCTTCTGCTCCCATTCGTCGTGACAGGAATAACAGTAGCTCTCTAGAAACACCTCCGGCTCGATAGCCATCGCGGGCGCGAGCGACAAAGCAGTGAAAATGATGCCCCATCGTTTTTTCATGCCAGTGAGGCGGATTGGAAAAGATCGAAAAGCCATAAGAGACGACAAAAAATGGCAACCAAGCATCACCTGACATACCCAACAAGAGCAAATGGCATTCCGCAACTAAAATCAGCCCACCAACCCTGCTTGAAAACGATCAGGATTATCCACTTCGCCGAATTACGCGAAGACATCCATCACCGCTTTTCCGTGACCGTCCTTGGTAGCAAAGAAGGGGCGCTTTTCGACATCAAAAGCTGTCTTGGGGCTGATTCCCATCGCCGTGAAAATCGTGGCGTGCAGATCTTCTACAGGAACCGGGTTCTCCACCGCGAGCAAGGGTCGTTCATCCGCAGTCTTCCCGTAAAGTCCGCCCTTTTTCACTCCACCGCCAAACATCGCCACACTCGTTCCACCGGTGAAGTGCCGATGAAGGCCATATTGCTTCATCTCCGTGAGCTTGTCAGTCCGGGCACGGGATTGATCCTTGGCATTTGACCCGGGCCTTCCTTCAATCATCATGTCCCGGCTGAACTCACTCGCGATCACCACGAGCGTCCGGTCCAGCAATCCCCGCTCTTCCAAATCGAGAATCAACTGCGCAATCGGCGCATCGATTTCCTTCTTCAAACGAGCCACCGTAGAGTGCCCGTTCTCGTGAGTATCAAAGTGGACAAAAGGAATGTATTCCGTCGTCACTTCAACAAAGCGCGCGCCCTCCTCAACCAGACGACGCGCCAAAAGACATCCCTGTCCAAAACGACCGGTGTCATACTTCTCAACCGATTCCTTGGGTTCAAGTGTCAGATCGAAGGCGCCTTTCTCTTTCGATTGCAACAGGCGATGCGCCGACTCCATCGAACGCAACATCGACTCCTGCTGAAAGTCGCTCATGTATTCCCGGTTGGGATTTTGATCAATGAGCTTTTTGAAATGCTTGTAGCGATTCGCAAAGCGCCCCGGCTCCATCCCTTTCGGCGGCTGTACCGAGCGCACGGCATCTTTAGGATAAGGAAGATTCATCGGCCCAAATTCCGAGCCAAAAAAACCACCCGTGGTGAAAGCTTTGAGTTCTTCTTTTTCGCCAACTCCTTCGAGTCGTTGCCCGATGTTAATGAAAGGCGGGATAACAGGATTCTTCGGACCCAACACCTTGCCCATCCAGGCCCCAATGTGCGGAGCCGCCACCGTAAGCGGCGGAACATATCCGGTATGCCAATGATACTGATGACGGGAGTGTAAAATATGCCCGAGGTCGGGTTGCACTGCAGACCGAATCAAAGTGCCCCGGTCCATCACCTGGGCGATCTTCTCCATCCCCTTAGTGATCTTGATATTGTCTACCGCAGTATCGATGGCCGGGAAAGTGCTCAGGATCTTATCGACCTCCAGACCCTTCTCATAAGGAAAGTAGCGTTTCGGATCAAAGGTATCCGGCGCGGCCATTCCACCGGCGAGCCAAATCAAAATACAGGAATCGGCCTTCGCCTCGGGATGCTTCACCTCGGCAGAATTCGCCAGAGCTCTCGCTCCGCTACCACCCAATGCGGCCAGCGAAGCAGCGCTCAACTTTTTGACGAAATCTCGTCGCGTTCTTTGTTCTTCCGGAGTCATCATCTTAACGAACGATTTGGTATTCAGGTTGCATGAAGACGAGCCAGAGCAGGTCTTCGATCGATTGCGCATCACGACCATCGCCAATGACACTCGATAAAACCCTACGCTCTCCCGCCAAAGGAGCACGCGAAAAGGCATGACGAAAAACCCAATCAACCATCTCGCCACTCTCCTCACCCTTTCTCGCGAATGCCTGCGCGCCCTTCTGCATATGATTCGCCATCAAATCTCCATTCGCCAAGTCAATCGCCTGCAAAGTTGTCAAATCACGAGGCCGCGAGGTAACCACCTGATCACGATGCGGCCGTCCGAGTGAGCGCATGAGAAAATCATTCCTCACCAAGGCCGCTCTCACCGGCGGGATATTGCCACCTCCACTCACCGCAAGAATCTGCTTTGGATCTAGAATCTCCCCCCAGGGCCCCGTCGAGTGATCGTGCAATTCCGCCGCCGACTTCCATTGTCCTCCCGGCGGCCGGGCCTGCCACGAGCCATCAGAAATCGCCGCGACCTGCTTTCCTCCCCGAGTCATGACAATCTCGCCAATAAAACCCGCCGAGCCACCAAACATCTCGGCGTCCACTTCGATCAAATTATCACCCTTCCTCAAGGTCTTGGTCAGATCCGCCACCACCGGCTTCTGCCAGTCCCGCGAAGACGCCACCTTTACCCCATTCACCTTCATCACGAAGGCATTGTCGCAAGTCGCGATCAGCCTTGCTGATACGGGAACCTCGGTGAGCTTAAGGGTCTTTCGAAGCTGCGATTTTTTTCCGGTCTTCCCCTGGTGCCAAATCCACTTGGCCGAAATCGGCTGAGGGGTGATACTCGTCTTCGTCGATTTTTTCTCATCCGGAATCGCCCGATCAACCTTTCCCGCCGCTTTACCCGGAGAAACCCCGCTCACCTGCCAGATCGTATCGAGTAGTTGCTCGGCCGTCATCCGCTTCGCGATCGGGCCACGAAATTGATAACCCTCCCCGGGTTCTTTTTCCAATATCACACTTCGCGACTGATAAGCCTTCGAGTTCATGATAAAACGAACGAGCTTTTTTAAATCGTATCCATCCTCGGCAAATCGCACCGCCAGATAATCGAGCAAGTCCTCGTTCCACGGCTTGGAATCAAGAGCGTCAACCGGATGAGCAATTCCCCGCCCCATCAATCGCTCCCAGTATCGATTCACCAAGGTCCGCGTGAATCTGCCATTCTCCTCATGCGTCATGAGC
>PBTU01000162.1 GCA_002729295.1 Verrucomicrobiales bacterium
CAAAAGCATACTCCATTTTGAGAAGCCTCCCAAACTCCGCCGCTTGATCCACATTGCCACTCCGCTCGCAGTTTTTATCGACCTCCTGCAAAGCCACCAGATCTGGATTCTCTTTCTCGATAATCTTAGCCAACCTCTCCAGATTGATCTTCCCATCCATCCCCTGACCATGACGGATATTGTAGGATACAACCTTTAAGGTTTCCGCACCCAGCGAAGGAACGAAAAATAAAAAAAATATAAACTTCATTACTCTACCCTCCTACAAGGTCAGTGACTTGACCCGCCGTGCCGGTTGATGCCGCCCACCCTTAAGTGGATCAACAAATCGCGAAAACACCCCGTAACGATTTCCGCCTTCCGGGATAATGAAATACAGCATGCCCTCTCCAACAGGCTGGGAAATATCAAAGGCGCTAATCGCCCCCGCCGGCACCCCGGGAGAGGTCACATAGATCCGTTTCCCGCTCATATACTCACCCCCGTGCTCTACAAAATGACGACGGCCGTTCAAAATAACATCCAGGGAATACCCATTACGGGTCGGCGTCAGCTGCCACTGTGCCACCGCCTTAGGTGATGGTCGGTTGGAAGGCTTGGCCGCCGGGAACAAGGGCTTCGGCGGTGCCTGATAATCTCCGGCCGCATTCAGCCGGGGGAAATTGTCCAGTGAACAGGAAACCAAGGCCAAACAGGCCAACAAAAACACGATCAGTTTCACGCCACGAACAGAGTGCCTATTCTTCTCTCGGTCAAGGATCAAACCGCTCCTTCTTTGCGCAAAAAGACGAAAGTCTTTTCGTCCGACTCCTTCTTGCTGAAGCGATACTTGCTCGTTTTGAAATTCTTCAACTCTTCCACTTCGGTGATGCTATTTCGAACAATGAAATCCGCCATCATCCCGCGGGCCTTTTTGGCAAAGAAGGAAATGATCTTGTATTTGCCATTCTTCTCATCCTTGAACACTGGAGTGATCAGTTCGCCCTTCAACTCCGTGGGCGTCACCGACGAGAAATACTCATTCGAAGCCAGATTAATGATCGTGTTGGAACCCGACTTTTTTAGATCCTGGTTCAGCAGTTTGGTGATCCTGTCTCCCCAAAAATCATAGAGGTTTTTTCCACCCCTGTTTTTAAACTTCGTCCCCATCTCCAGTCGATAGGGCTGCATCAAATCCAAAGGCCGCAGCACTCCATACAAGCCCGACAAAATCCGGATCTGTTTCTGCGCCGTGGAGAAATCCGCCGCACTCCAATCATCCAGCGTCAGCCCCTGATAAACATCACCCACAAAAGCCAGAATCGCTTGTCTGCTGTTGTCTTTGTTAAAATCGATTTCCCAAGTGGCATACCGCTCATGATTAAGCTCCCCCAACTTCTCACTGATGGACATCAGACTACAAAGTTGCTTCACCGATAAACGTCGCAATTGCGCCACCAACTCCGATGATTCCTCAATAAAACGGGGCTTGGTCGTCTTCTTGATGAGGAGCGGCGATTCGTAGTCGAGTGATTTGGCGGGTGAGAGTAGGACAAGCATTATGGTGGAAAATTGAGTCAGCTTTTCAAAATTGCAATGTTCAAGGTGTCTTATCGAACACAAATTTTAGTTTTTTTTGATCTTGTAAAAGTATATTCTAATATCATTTTATTTTTGGTAATTAGAAAGGTATTTGGGACAGCCGGCATTCGCGAAATTGCCAACAAATATCCGATCAGACCGCCGAACTCAAGCACGGCCCACATCGCTCTTTTAGAAAAAGACGTTCCCGTCATCGCCCTCTGCAGCGATGATCACATCACCGTTCCCTCCTGCCCTCTCCACACTGCCGCCGTCCGCAGCAACGTGGCCCTCCAACTCCTCTCCTACCACATCGCCCGCCTCAAAGGCTGCTCCATCGACCAACCCCGAAACCTCGCCAAGTCAGTCACCGTGGAATAGCACCCCGGGAATGCCGAGCTCCAGCTCAACACTCATCCAGCAAGAAACATCGCCAAATCCATCACCGCAGAATAGAAACACCTCTCATGAATAAAATTCTCATCCTCACCGCCCTCCTTTCTTTCACTTCCCAACTCTCTGCGGAGGATAAGGTCATCAAGCTCTTCAACGGAAGAGACCTCAAAGGTTGGCATTCCGATGTTCCGGCTGCTGACAAGAATCCCGAGATCAAGCCCAGCTTCATCGCGCGAGACGGCATGCTCGTCAGCCTCGGAAAACCCGGCGGTCACCTCATCACCGACGCTTCCTACGAGAACTATCGCCTCGAACTGGAATACCGCTTCGCCGCCAAGCCTGGCAATTGCGGTGTCCTCGTTCACTCTTCCACTCCCCGCGCGCTCTACGAAATGTTCCCGGCCTCCATCGAAGTACAAATGCACCACACCAATGCTGGAGATTTCTGGTGCATCGACGAAAACATCGAGGTCCCCGACATGGAGAAGCGTCGTCCGAAAGGAAAGAACCAAAAGTGGGGCGGCAAGAAAGGCGACTCCCGCCGCATTCTCAACCTCACCGACGGCTCCGAAAATCCCGTCGGCGAGTGGAACAAAATGATCATTGAATGCCAGGGCGACGAAGTGAAAGTCTGGGTCAATGGCGATTTCGTCAACCACGGTAAAAAGTGCACCGTTTCCAAGGGCCAAATCGCGGTGCAAGCCGAGGGAGTGGAAGTTGAATTCAAAGGCCTCACCTTAGAGAAGCTCGCGAAGAAATAGAGCAACCCATTTGAACAATGCATTTTGACATTCCGTCGGCATTTCTTGATTCAATCAAGTCGCTGCCTGCGCAAATTTTTGTTCTCTGAATAGTTGAAACACTGGGGACCTTCACCCCGTCGCTAAACAAAAAACCTCAAATAATCCAAAAGCGCTGTGGCATTCGTGCGACAACCCTCTTTTACGCTAGGACGCGGCGCACCGCCTCCGGATAGATGCGATGCTCTTCCACTTGGATTCTGGCATGCAGACTCTCCGGGGTATCATCCGGCAGGACCGGCACTCTGGCCTGAAGAATCACTTCCCCGGTATCCACTCCGGCGTCAACATAATGTACGGTGCAGCCAGACTCGCTTGCTCCATCCTCGACAGCCTGCACCCAGGCCTCTTTTCCGGGATATTTTGGCAGCAGGGACGGGTGTATATTGAGAATCTGATCGGAAAACGCACCCAAGAGAGGCTCTTTAACGATCCGCATGAAACCCGCGAGACAAACGAGATCAATTCCGTCGAGCCGATTCAAGATGCGCTCACACAATCCCCCCCCCGTCACCACATCATGTGCGATCCCGGCTCTCTCCGCCTTTTCCAGAATACCCGCCCCTGACTGATCTGAGATCACAAGCACAATTTCTCCCCCCAGATCTTCGGCCTCCAACAGGGCCTGAAAGTTCGATCCCGTTCCGGACCCCAATACAGCGATACGCTTCATTGACTTGACGCTAACGGATTCTCGACCGATTTCACTCCTTGATTTATATTATAGCACCGCCATGAAAACCAGCGCCTCACATTTCCGCCTTCAATCTCAGGATCGCTCGACGGCCTCATCGCTTTCAGCCGAAAGAAATCCTTCGAGTCATTGAGAAAGACTCCCAAGCATAAATACCTTTTGCGAACTGGGAAGATCTTGCCATCATAAAAGGTGATCATCACCCTCTCCGACATCGAAAACATGGAGAAGCTGGAGCGAGTCCAGTTTGCCACCACCCTTCCCGGGCCCAAGCCAATCTGCCTCGTTGGCACCCGCTCTGCCTCTGGTTTCACAAATCTCGCGCCCTTTTCAAGCATCACACATCTAGGATCATACCCCATTCTCATCGGGATGGTGACGCGCCCCGACACCGCAGAACGCCACACCTTGGCAAACATCCTGGCAACCGAAAGTTGGACCCTCAATCACGTAACAGCCGGAACTTTAGAACAAGCTCACCAGTGTGCTGCGCGCTATGCAGAGGATGTTTCAGAGTTTTCAGCCACTGGACTCACTGAGCTTTCCCACCCAGGAATCACGGCTCCTTTTGTAGCGGAGTGCCCAATACGATATGCTCTCAGCTTAGAGGAGATTGTTGATATCCCATCGAATGGAACAAAGCTTATCGTTGGGCGGGTTCGACTCGTTGACATCCCGGATAGCTCCTACTCATCCGACGGCAGCATTTGTCTCGCCACTCAAGAGTCACTCGCATCAACCGCACTAGACACCTACTTCCGAATCTCAAAACACAAGCGTCTTCCTTACGCAAAGCCATGATTACGGCCTATCAAGGAGCTCTTATTGCAGATGCCTTTGCTATGCCGGTGCATTGGTATTATGACCGGACGGCCCTGGATACCGATTACCCGGACCTCAAGGAATACCGCGCTCCCCTCGCACATCATGCTGGAAGTATTCTTTGGAGATCCAGCTACGAACCACTGAACGAAAAGGGAGACATTCTTCATGACCAAGCCAAATACTGGGGACAACGCGGCATACACTATCATCAAAACCTCGTCGCCGGTGAGAACACGGTAAACTTTAAACTCGCTCGTGAACTTTATCACCAGGTCAACGAGCAGGGTCATTACTCCGAGGACCATTGGCTTGAACTTTTCATCACTAAAATGCTCACCCCCGGCTGGCACCGGGACACCTACCTGGAGGAATACCATCGGGGATTCTTCACTCGCTACGCTCAGGGGAAAGCTGCCCGGAAATGCGGCATTAAAGATGAACATATCGGCGGACTTGCCCAAGTGCCGGCTTTGGTCGCCGCACTCAAAGGCCACTCGAGAGAAGACATCAGGCAACACGTCAAAAAACACGTCACCCTGACCCATCGACACTCAAACGTTCTTCGGGCTGCGGATTGCCTGACCCGCCTTCTCTTGGACCTGTCCGAGGGGGTTTCCTTGCGTGAAGCCATCAAACTTTCAGCAGGCGATTGGTTCTCCACACGGAAAGCCTCGCGCTGGGCTGATCGTCCGGACCGAGTCATTATCGGAAAGATTCTAAGTCCGGCCTGCTACATCGATCAGTCTTTCCCGGCAGCTCTCTATCTTGCGTGGAAATATCATGATGACTTCACCGCCGCCATAACCGCCAATGCCTTGGTTGGTGGCGATAGCTGCCATCGAGGTGCCGTAGTGGGCGCGCTTGTTGGGTTCACTCATCCAGTTGAAGTGGAACGTTGGGCGCTGGGGTTATCGGGAGAGCCATGAAAGGCGGCAAAACACTCACCTGAGATAGCCACTTCTTTCCACGAGTTTCCCTTGCGGAAGGACGGGAGGAGAGGCATCAATCCCCATGTCTGACTCCTCTCCTCTTCCTGTCCTCATTGTTGGCGCCGGACTCTCTGGGCTGGCATGCGCTGTGACTCTTCATGAAGCGGGAATCCCGGTTCAAGTATTTGAAGCAAGCGATGGAGTTGGGGGCCGAGTACGCACAGACCGGGTCGATGGCTTTCTTCTTGATCGAGGTTTTCAAGTATATCTCAGCGCCTATCCGGAGGCGGGAAAGCTCCTTGACCTCGAAGCACTCAACCTCCGCGCGTTCGAACCGGGAGCCCTCGTCTTTGACGGTTCAAACATCCATCGCGTCATGGATGTCTTCCGTCGTCCCACCGCGATGATTGAAAGCGCTCTGGCGCCTGTGGGCACGTTCATGGACAAGGCTCGCGTCGCTCTTCTCCGCTTCCGAAGCCTCGGCAGCAGCGAAACAGAAATCGCAGCCAGACCAGATCAACAAACCAAATCGTTTCTCCAAAACTTTGGCTTTAGCGAAAACATGATCGAGGGATTTTTTAGCGCCTTCTATGGCGGAATTTTTCTCGAACGAGACCTCCGCACCTCCAGCCGAATGTTCGAATTCACCTTTAAGATGTTTAGCCAAGGCAGTGCGACCCTCCCCGCCACCGGTATGGGTGCGATCCCTCTTCAACTCGCAAAGCGTCTCCCGCCTGAAACCATCAGGATCCGCTCAGCTATTGCCTCGGCAACCCCCAACGCCCTGAGCCTGCCTTCGGGCGAGGAAATCCTGGGGTGTCAGGTTGTGATCGCCACCCAAGCGCCTCAAACAGCCAGACTCGTCCCGGGATTTGCCGCAAAAGAACCAGCCTGGAGATCTGTCACCAACGTCTACTTCCAAACAGAAAAATCACCACTCAACGAAGCAATCATCGCCCTCAACACCAGCGGAGAAGGACTGGTCAACAATGTCTGCGTTATCTCAGACGTCGCACCCGACTACGCACCCATAGGTCGGTCTCTTATCTCCGTCTCCCTGCTAGGAATCCACAAAAATTCAGACATTCCCAACGCGGTCAAAGAAGAACTCTACTCGTGGTTCGGTGAGAAGACCCGCGATTGGAAACATCTCCGCACGGATCTCATCAAGCACGCACTCCCAGAACAGGGTCCGGGACTTAAATCTCCCGGGCATCTCTTTATCGACGGGATGCACATCTGCGGAGACCACACCTCCAGCGCATCCATCGAAGGAGCAATCACTTCCGGAATCAAAACCGCAGAAGCAATCATGGCGGGACAATAAGACAACCCTCTATCCCACTGTAGTCCGACCTCTGATCTCGCTATGTTAGGCCACCGCAAAGCGGCTCCATCATTGAAAAGCTCTGATTCGCGATTCTATCTTTTTCCAGAACCCAAAGAACCCCGCGGTCGCAAGCGATTGAAATTCATCATCCTCTCCCCGAGTCAACAGAACGAGGCGAACATTGGCTTTTCCCAACGCTTTTTTAATTTCGGCCAGCTGATCATTCAGCACTCCAATCTCGGGGCGATAAGCGATGATTTGGGCTAATTTTTTTTTCTCAGCCCAAGCAAGCAACCCTGTGATCGGAGCACGTTCGACGCAATACCCGGTCAACCGGGATTCGACATCGTCGAGAGCCTCTCTGAGCCATTGCGCCTTCACCTCCGAGGCGGGAAGATCTTCCGAAAGAAACACCTCGTGGCATTTCGGATCCACACTAAGATCGTCAGAATGGAGCCAGAAGCCACTGATGAGAGATGGGTCTACTTCGAGAAGATGATCTACAGGTTCTTTTATTTCAGGGCGGATGAATGCAGATGGATTAAGGCCCTGATGTTTTGCTAGCAACTCAAGCCCACCCTCCCTCCCTTGCAATAAATCGGGATGTAGAAATTTTTCAATATTGGCACGTCGCGCGAGGTATGTCTTCCCCCTCGTTTGCAAGCCGGCCACCCATCGCCATGAAAGTGTGTTCGAAGCAGGATCGGCATCTAGGAGGTGTTGATAGAAGAAATCCGCTCCCAATTGCCAGGGAAGCCCCATCGCGTGAATCCAATATCCCGCAAACCACATCCGGGCATGATTATGAAGATAACCGGTCTCAACCAGTTCATGGGCGAAATCATTCATAATCTCCACCTCTCCTTCACCGGCCATGACTTTTCGGGCCGCCTCACAAACCTCCAGGGCATCGAGATCACGAAGATAGTCGGTCCAGACCTGGGGTCGGAGGGCGAGCCAGCTTTTCCAATAGCGCCGCCAGTAGACTTCCTGAAGAAATTTTTCGACCGTAGAGAATGCGTAACGATGTAAAATGTGCTTTGCCACTTCGGTCTCCGTGATCAAGCGATGCCGAATAGCCGGGCTGAGGCGGGAGACATTTTGGTGACCCGGGACGACATGATTCCTCTCCCGGCCATAGCGCGAGGCCGTCTTTTCAAATTCCACCAACCGCTCCAATGCCGCTTCGCGAGTAGACGGAAAAACACTAGAGTTGGTCCAAAAATCGGTCTGCATTGTCTCGGTGAAGTTGACGTTTCTCCTCATCCATTCGGTTGAGCATGTGTCCCATTTGTGACATCCGGTGATTCTTGAGAAAGACGTCCTGATAATCTGCAACGAAGCTCCAGAAGAGCCCGTCCCAAACCTCGCACCACGGTCCCTTCTTATAGTCGGACATCTTACGAATATAATTGGAACCGGAAAGATATGGCTTGGTCGTGAAAATCCCGCCATCGGCAAACTGACTCATCCCGTAAACATTGGGCACCATCACCCAGTCGTAGGCATCAACAAAGAGTTCCATAAACCATTTGTAGACCTCCTTCGGATGGATACGGCAGAGGAGCATAAAATTGCCCAACACCATGAGCCGCTCAATGTGGTGGCAATAACCATCTTCCAAAACGCGGCGGATCGTTTCATCAACGGGATCAATCCCGGTGGTCCCATCGTAAAAAGCCTGCGGCATCTCACGGTCAAAGCCCCAAAAGTTTCCATTGCGCTCAAAAACTCCATGCTGGCGATACATCGCGCGCATGAACTCCCGCCACCCGATTATTTGGCGCACAAAGCCCTCGACCGTATTCATCGGGACTTTGTGTTCCCTGGCAAATTCCAACGCCTCCGCGATGACCTCATCAGGGCTAATGAGTCCAATGTTCAAAACTGGCGTCAGGACACTGTGAAACATGATGCGATGCTCACTATGGATCGCGTCTTCGTAGTCCCCGAAGAGGTGAAAACGCTCGGCAAGAAACTCTTGCAGCCATTTTTTAGCACCCACCCGATCCACCGGATAAGCAAAGCCGTGGCTCCGGCCCAGAGCGTTTGGAAAGTTCTGAGCAACATAACTTTCCGCCTCCTCCACAAAGCGATTGGGAACATCCGCAGGTGGTTCGGGAACCGACTGGGACTTAGGGAGCTTTTTTCGGTTCTCTTCGTCAAAGGACCACTTGCCACCCATCGGAGTCTCCGCATCTTCCATGAGAATGTTCAGCCGCTTGCGTTGCGCCTTATAAAAATTACCCATTAACGGCCTTTTTTTTCCTCCAAGCACCCCATCCAGCCAGTCGTCCGGACTGAGAAAATTCGGCGATGGCACCTGCCTCAATTCGATCCCATGTTTCTCGGCATAACGTCGAAGCCGCTTGCTCAGGAGATCATCAACCGGATCGCAAAAATGAAGGACACTCAAATCCCCCTCCAGATCCAACACCCCACGGCACTCTATATAGTGAACGACAAATCCCTGATCCTCCAATTCTGCCTGATAGCTCTTCATGGAGGCCCGATGCAGGATCAGCTTCTTCCGGTGAAAATCGAGCGGCCAGTGGCTGTCTCGACCAAACATGAGCGAATCCTCCAAAAGCCAAACCGGACGCTTTGTGCTGAGCGCGGGGTGCTCTTCGAAGAGCTGGTGCGGAAAAACGAGGCTGACTTCCATTTCTGGCAGAAGTTCGGAAGGTTCGCGATTTTGTCGAACGATTATTTTCACCCAAGTGCGGCTAGAGCATCTGGTGGGAGCTCACCTGATAGGCCAAACCATCACAAAGCAGCTAAATTTACAGGTGCGCTTTTCGTTCGCTACGCTATTGTTGCGCCGTGAGCACCAAGGCAACTCTCGTCCCCGACGCAAACGGACACTTCGGCCAATTCGGCGGCTGCTTCGCCCCGGAAACCTTGATGACCCCGCTCGACGAGCTCAGCCTCGCCTACGAGGAGGCCAAAGCTGACCCTGAATTCCAACGCGAACTCGATGACCTCCTGCACAACTACTGCGGGCGTCCTACTCCCCTTTATTTCGCCGAACGCTGGACCGAGCAACTCGGCGGCGCGAAGATTTACCTGAAGCGAGAAGACCTCCTCCACACCGGTGCCCACAAGATCAACAACGCCATCGGCCAAATCCTCCTCGCCAAGCGCCTGGGCAAAAAGCGTATTATCGCGGAAACCGGAGCCGGACAACACGGCGTCGCAACCGCCACGGTCTGCGCTCGCTTTGGCATGGGATGCACGGTCTACATGGGAGCAGTCGATATGGAGCGTCAGGCCCTCAACGTCACCCGCATGCGGCTCATGGGAGCCAAGGTCGTTCCCGTGACTGCAGGACAAGCCACTCTCAAGGAAGCAGTGAACGAATCAATGCGCGACTGGGTCGCAACCGTTGACGACACCCATTACATTCTCGGCTCCGCCTTGGGACCACATCCATTCCCCATGATGGTGCGAGACTTCCATCGCATCATCGGCGTGGAAGCCCGCGAGCAAATCCTCGCCAAAGAAAACCGTCTACCCAATCTCCTCGTCGCCTGCGTCGGAGGTGGCTCAAATGCCATGGGGCTCTTCCATCCCTTCGTCGACGATGAGGACGTTGCGATGATCGGTGTGGAAGCCGGGGGCGAAGGCATCCTTCCCGAGAAACACGCCGCCCGATTTCAGGGAGGAAAACTCGGCGTTCTGCAGGGATCAAAAACCTGGCTCCTCGCCAACGACGACGGACAAATCGAACTGACCCACTCAGTAAGCGCCGGCCTCGACTACGCCGCCGTCGGTCCCGAACACGCCTACCTTCAGGACATCGGTCGCGCCGAATACACTTACGCCACCGACGATGAGGCCCTCGCCGCCTTCCGCGAATTGGCTTACACCGAGGGGATCATCCCCGCTCTCGAATCCTCCCATGCCTTGGCATACATCTCCAAAGTGGCTGGCTCCATGAGCAAAGACGACATTATCATCGCAAACCTTTCCGGTCGTGGTGACAAGGACGTCGAGCAGGCCTCCAAATATCTCCTTGGCGGCGAGTGAATTATTCCCGCCACCAATCAGGGTCTTTTTCCCAAGGTAATTTTCCAGATTCCTCATCAGGGCCTACCGGCTCGGTTTCAGACTCAGTCGAAGCCTCATCGTCTTTTAATAAATCGGCCAACTCGTCTTCTCTCCCAGCGTTTCGCATCATCGGAAAGAAAATCGTCGCTAATGAACCGGCTGAGATCACCAGCACGAGCAACATGCAAAGTGCTAAGATGTCCTCCGCCGTCATGGCTGGATCTTAGCACAACATTTGCAAGGAGAAACCGGCAATTAAACCCATTCGAGCTCAAACCGGGGATTCTTGCTCCATGTCGGGTAGCGAAATCCGCTCCAATATTTGATCTTAAGTAATTCCATGATCTTTTCAGAAAAACCATCCACGATGGGTTGACAAGCGGTTTCCGCA
>PBTU01000163.1 GCA_002729295.1 Verrucomicrobiales bacterium
ACAATGTGGCATCACCTTACTCCGGCATCCGATTCTAATTGATCAGACGCAGAATCTGAACTTGGTTCATGGCCATATCGCAAATCACCATTTCATCAAAGACCCCTCGAATCAACAGCCAACAAGGATACCCCCGCCTCAACGCGATGGGAAATACCAAACACCGACCTGCTTTCGAGGCCCGAGAACCTCTGGTCCACCCTGCTCAGAATGCACAATAATTGGGCGGGACAGAGCTCCCTTTTATGCTAGGTTTCCCTCGGAATCAGCAACTAATTACCAATGGCACGCGCATCAAATCTCACTATGTGTTCCTTCTGTGGCAAAAGCCACTCGGAGGTCAAAAAGTTGATTGCCGGACCTGGCGTCTATATTTGTAACGAATGCATCGACGTCTGCTCCACCATTCTGCGCAAGGAATTGGCCGGCGGCGACAGCGGCAGCAGTCTCGATGACGCCAGCCAGACTCTCGAGGAAGGCATCCCCACTCCCGCCGAACTTTGCGAGTATCTCAACGACTACGTCATTGGCCAGGACGACGCGAAAAAAGTTCTCTCCGTCGCGGTCTACAATCACTACCAACGGCTCCGCCAACACGAAATTGCCGACGACGAATTTAGCGAAGTTGAGATTGAGAAATCCAACGTCCTCCTGCTTGGACCAACCGGTTCCGGCAAAACTCTTCTTGCCAAAACCCTCGCCCGCCTTCTCGACGTTCCCTTTTGCATCGTCGATGCCACCACGCTCACTGAAGCAGGTTATGTTGGCGAGGATGTCGAGAACATCATCCTTCGTCTCCTCCAGGCTTCCGACTTCGATGTCGACCGCGCCGAACGTGGTATTATTTACGTCGATGAAATCGACAAGATCGGACGCAAAACCGAAAACGTCTCCATCACCCGTGATGTCTCCGGAGAGGGTGTTCAACAAGCACTTCTCAAAATCCTCGAAGGCTCCACTTGCAACGTTCCCCCTCAGGGAGGACGCAAGCACCCGCAACAAGAATACATTCAGGTCAACACCGAGAAGATCCTATTCATCTGCGGAGGTGCATTTGTCGGCATGGAAGACATCGTCCGTCGCCGCCTCGGAAAACGCGTTCTCGGATTCACCAATCAGGAAAATATCAGTGAAGAGGAAGAGGAAATTGCCCTCCTCAAAAAGGCCCGACCGGAGGACCTCCTACACTTCGGCCTCATCCCCGAATTCGTCGGACGTCTCCCCGTGATTTCTTCGCTTCGAAAACTAACGAAGGAAGAGCTTGTCAAGATTCTTACCGAGCCCAAAAACGCTCTTCTCAAGCAGTATCAAAAGCAGCTTTCCATGAACGACGTGAAGCTAAAGGTCCCCAAGGATGCCTTGAAAGCGCTCGCTCAACAAGCTATCGAACGAGGCACCGGCGCCCGTGCGCTGCGTTCCATCTTCGAAGGTCTTATGCTCGATATCATGTTCGAAGTTCCTTCCAAGGAAGACATCGAATCAGTCACCATTTCCAAAGACGTAGTCGACGGAACCAAAAGCCCCGTCATGAAAAAGCGCCGCTCCAACGCGGCATAAAACGACAGCTTTAAAAACTCAAAGAGCGGGCATCAGCTCGCTTTTTTTGTGCCTGCATCGCAGAATTTCATTCAGCCCAAGACCAAGCAACCCGAACATCGATATCCGGATGGATACTGTGTTGCACGGGACAGTTTAACGCTCCTTGCACAAGCGCTTCTTTATCAGGATGATCTTCGCTAATCGGCACATCGATCTGAAGATGCAGAGCCGACACTCTTCGCGGTGAATCCGGAGACATTTCTTTCTCCACCACGATCTTCATCCCGATCAAATCGATTCCCTTCTGATCTGCGACAATCCCCATGATGGTGGCCATGCAGGTTCCCAAAGCCGTCGCGACAAGATCGGTAGGAGAATAACTCTCACCCCTCCCCTTGTTATCCACCGGAGCATCGGTCTTGAGGGCACTCGATGAAGGTCCGTGTTGCGCCACACAGCGAAGCTGCCCGTCGTAGTTAATTTTAATTTCCACCATTGTCTTTTTCAGTTTCGTCTTCTTCTACTTCAGTCAATTCTTCCAACAATTCGCGAGCAAGAACTACCCTGAAGCCATTGGTAATCCCACGCTCTTCGGGCTCCACGATATCGCGAAATCTCAATTCAAGATGATTCGGTCGATAGCTTTTAAATCCTCCACCCCGCAAGACACCGTATACATCGCCTTCTTTGAATTGGTCGGAAACCCACTCGCGAACATTCCCGCCGAGATCGAACACACCCAAATTGTTCGCCTTAAATTTGCCAACCGGGGCCAGCAATTCGAAATTATCATTGTAGTCCTCGATGCTTTCATCGATGGGCGTGTATTCTCCGTCTGACGCCGTAATGTCCGCATAGTTTCCAGATCGATCAGCAGGCGGCCAAATCAAGCCCCAGGGATATTGCCCCTCATTCACCAACTCCCCCTCTCGCAGGTTAGGAGCTTCTTTTTCCTCGACCAGGCCAACAATACTACTCCACTCCGCATCAGTGGGAAGCCGATAGTGATCACCCTCCTTCAGACGGGTCCCTTGCTCTGACTTGGTCAGCCATTCACAGAAGGCCTGGCATTCAGCGCGGTTGACGTTGGACACCGGCACTTCCTTATTATCATCAATCGCGAATTGCCAGGAAGGTTCGGAATTCGCGATCACGAACTGGGCAAACTCATCGCTTTTTGTCCATTGCTCGAAGTCGCCACTGCGAGTTTCCCAAATGCAGACCATGAGATCCTCACCGTCTCCAAGCGGAACAAACTTCATCCCCAAGCTATTAGACCAAGGCTGATCCCATTCCACACTGGCATCTTTTTTGAGTTTCTCGTCCACTTTCTCTTCCCCCTTATCCTCCAATACAGGATTCACCGTTCGACTCTCGTATCCGTCGAGCTCCAAGATCACTTCAACCTGTCCGGGAGGAACCGAACCTTTCCAGGGAGTGATTCCTTCGTATCGTCCATCAATAAAGACGTCTGCCCCCGACGGATCGGAAAACACTTCCAGGATCGCATAGGGAATCACCCTAATTTCACACTGGAATGGATATAGTCCAGCCTCCCTCGCTTGCTTGCTGAGAAGCTCGACCGGAAAACTGTGACTATAGTCGGAAACAAATTCACGGTTTCCGGCGAAGTCTGTTTCCTCGACAAACCGCTCCTGCAAAAACCCGTCCAGAATCGCCTTCTCAGTCAACCATTCGGCATACCTTGCGGCGCTTTCCTCTGAGACAGCCACGATGTCACGAATCCGTCCGCCATCTGTGGAGCGGAAAACGTGAGGTTCCAATTTCGGTTCCTCCAGTTTCGGATCAACTTCTCGCCGAAAGATCGCCCACTCCGTGATCCCAACATGGGCACTTTTATGGCTATCGTTTTCCGGGAGGTATTTCACACCCAGCGGCCCCATCCATACCTCGTCTCTCTCGGGAGGGGAACGTTCCATCTCCCCCGTGACAATCATCGAGAGCGATTGATCATCATTATTCACCACGATCTCCAGAGGCAGGTCATGAAATCCTTTCTTCCGTAAAACCAGGCGCACTACTTCGTGCTCCTCCCGAAGCAAGCTGAATTGGGTCACTCCTAATGCTTCACCACTCATCGCATCATACACCGGCACCTGATCCGGTTTACTGAGAATCTTGACATTCACAACACTGGGGGGCATCGGCTCTCCTTCGACCACAAGAGTCCCCCAAGTTTTCTCCAGCCAAATACTCCACCCAAGGACCGCTCCGATTGTTAAAATCAGCAATGCTGGAACAAGAATCGGTGAAACTTTCTTCTTAACATTTTTCCCTTCTTCCAGGCGCGCCAAGGCCGAGGCCAGTTCCTCGCCAGTCTGGATCACACGCTTGGAAATTCGCGGCTCGCAGATATCGCAAATGATCCGATTCAAGCGAATCCACTTCTTACGCTGCTCTTCCGGCGGACCTTCTTCGGGTAACTCGGGAAACTGAAGCCGATCCATCCCGGTCACCATTTCGTAAAGCACTTTCCCCAGACTATAAATGTCAGCCTGCTCCGAGCCCGGACCCTCCGGCGGCACGAATCCTTCCGTCCCCACAAAAGTCCGTTGATCGGTCGTCGCCACCAAGCCGACATCCGCCAGCTTGGCCTTGCCCTCGACAAAAATGACATTCGACGGTTTTACATCGCGGTGGGTCAATCCACGCGCATGCAATTCGGCCAACGCCTCCGCCAAAATCCGCCCAGTCTCAACGCAGAAATCAGTATCCAGAGGATGCCCGTCTGCCCGCTTGGTATCGGTCCGCAACGTCCGCGGTTCATACTCGACCAAATTGATCTCACCCTCGGAATGAGCGTCGTCGCCCAACTCCATTACGTAGTAATAAAAAGGCGAGGCCCCATCGAACCGGCCAACGTGCAGGACATTCACAAAGCCCGGATGGTCCCGGGAGATCGGTTCAAATTTCAGAATCCCCTGAAATTCACGTTCAAAAGTCCGGTCGTCGCTGAAGTCTTCGCGATAGACTACCTTGACAGCACGCATCGCTCCGGTGACACCCCGAGCGAGCCATACCTCGCCATAAGATCCGCCTCCGATTTTTCGGAAGACTTCGTGATCCGGAATGACCGGATCAGGCCTGATCTTTTTTTGCATCCTTATCGAGCTTCGCCAATTCCTTCTTCAACACCGCGCCAACGCGATGCTTGGCAAGGTAAACCTGAGCCATGCTGACTCCAAGGTGATCCTGAACTTTTTTCGCGTCCCACTGCTTGATTACATAGTAATCGAAAATCTGATACTGTTTCGGCGAGACTTGGGCCTTCACTTTGGTTAAAGCCATGTCTGCAATATTCTTCTGCCACTCCACACTCCACATCCGCTCGAGAAGATCTCCCTTGGGATCCTCAAACCGGTCAATAATCGCCGTCTTGCGGTCGTCCTCCCATCCCCCTCCGGGCATTGCGGTATCCTTCTTTCGCTTTCGAAACTGATCGTTGATGCGCCATCGCGTCATGTTCATGAGCCAGGTCTTGAAGGAGCCCTGTTTGGGATCATAAAGATTCTTCTTACTCTGCTTGGCAATAGAGAGAATTGTCTCCTGCACCACATCAAAGGCCTCGTCCTGACGCAATCCGGCTTTGATTCCCACCGAGTAGATGAGCTTCCAGTAGGTCTGGTAAAATTCTTCCCAGGTGCGCTGGTCCTCCCAATTTTCTAAACGCGCAATCAGGCTCTTGCGGGTCTTGGCGTAGCCGGAAGTCATATCCACTTCCTTGGTCTTCTTCGCAGCTTTTTTAGTCGCTTTCTTTGCCACTTTTTTCGCTGCTTTCTTGGTCGGTTTTCCAGCCATTGAGGGAACTATAGGCGAGTCCGAGCAGGGCGAAAGTCTTTCCTCTCTCTTAAATATCTCAAAAAGAGTGCAAAATTTATAAATTGTTGGACTGAGCTGCTTTGCGCATCGGGATTAGTCGGACAAGTCCCCAAAAACATGCGTAATTAGCCCTTCCAGCTGGCTTTGATCCACCTCATCGAAATTGCCCAAAAGCTCGGAATCAACGTCCAGAACCGCGATCAGCCGCCCATCGGCATTTTTTACTGGAATGACAATTTCACTCTGCGATCGGGCATCACAGGCAATATGTCCCGGAAATTCATGCACATCCGGCACCACCTGGGTTTCCCCGGTCTCCGCCGCCATGCCGCAAACACCCTGCCCCAGGGCAATCCGCAAACATCCCACCGAACCTTGATAAGGACCGATCACGAGCTCTTCACCAACCACCCGGTAAAATCCCGTCCAGAAAAAGCCCGCCATTTCCGAGTGCAACACCCCGATCACCGAGGCCATCAAGGCGATCTCGTTCGTCTCCCCCTCACAAAGCGCCCGCACCTTCTCTCGGCACCGCTCGTAAGACGCTAATTTCTCCCCTTTCATCGGCCAGACGCTATTTCCAAAACTCTGTCATGACAAACTCTCATTCCTCTCTACACTCGCCGGCGTGAGCTATCAGGTCTTTGCCCGAAAATACCGTCCCCGCACCTTCGCCGACGTCCTCGGACAGGATCACGTCGTCCAAACCCTGCGTAATGCCATCGAGCAGGAACGCCTTGCCCACGCTTACCTCTTCGTCGGCCCCCGCGGCACCGGAAAAACTTCCACCGCCCGAATCCTCTCGAAAGCCCTCAACGCCCAAGGCGGACCAAGTATCGAATTCGACCCCGAAGATCCTCTCTCGATTGAAATCGCCGAAGGCCGCTCTCTGGACGTTCTCGAAATCGATGGGGCCTCCAACAACGGCGTCGAACAAGTCCGCGCCCTCCGTGAAACCGCCGCCTTCGCCCCCGCCAGCGCCCGCTTCAAGATCTACTACATCGATGAGGTTCACATGCTCTCGAATGCCGCCTTCAATGCGCTCCTAAAGACCCTTGAAGAACCGCCCGAGCACGTAAAGTTCATCTTCGCCACCACCGAGCCCAATAAGATTCTCCCTACCATCATCTCGCGTTGTCAACGCTTCGACCTCCGCCCGATTCCCACCGACATCATCGCGGCACACCTGCAACACATCGCGCAGGAAGAAGAAGTTAAACTTGATGATTCCGCCGCCTGGGCCATCGCAAAAGGAGCGGACGGCGGCATGCGCGACGCCCAATCGATGCTCGACCAACTCGTCGCCTTTTGCGGAAACGAAATCACCGAAGCCAACGTCCTCGACGTCTTTGGTTTCACCTCCCGCGAAACCGTTGCCGAGCTCCTCCGGGCCATTCTCGAAAAGCAACCAGCCGGCACCCTCAAAGTCATTCACGAACAGTTCGAAGGCGGCAAAGACCTTTCCCAACTCCTTGGCGAAATCGTCGGAGCCATTCGCGCGCTTGTCGTGGCTAAGCTCGACCCTTCCTCCGGACGCGAGGGGTTTCCCGAAGCGCTCTGGGCCGATCTTACCAAAGCCAGCGATCCCTACAAACCGGATCGCCTCCTCGCCATCATCGATACCTTTTCCGAAGCCGAGAGCCGCATGAAGTGGGCGACCAACAAACGTCTTCATCTCGAAATCGCTTCTCTTAAATCCATTCAAAACCTTCGGGAGATCAAACTGAGCGACGTCATCACCGCAATGGGTAAGGCAGACCCCGCCGAACTGGCCGGCGCCGTCCCTGCAGCGAAAGCCCCACCCACCCCAACTACCGAACCAGCAGCACCCGAATCCACGGCTCCTCTGTCCGAGCCTGAAACCGCGCCGAGCGGAGGCTCTGTCATCGACAACCTCATCGCGAGCGCGCCGGACAAAGCGATCGATCCCGAACCCGTTCGCCTCAACCCCGAGCCCGCAGCGCCCGCCGCCGAAGAGAAATCTCCTGAGGACCCTGAAGTCCCCGGGAGCGATTTTCACGACGATCCCCTCATCACAGAAGCCCTCAAGGTTTTTAAGGGACGTCTGATTTCCTAAGCCCGGTCTCATGAGCATTCGGCGACTGTGGACCCTATTGCCGGCGGGCCTGCTCCTAGCCTCCATCGGACTCCATTTCGTCACGATGGTTCTCTACACCAGAATGCCGACCTCCTTCGCTGCCTTCACAACCTTCCCTATTTGGGTTTGGGGAAGTGTCGGCCTCCTCGCCTCTTGCTCCGCCTTCCTCTTCTTCCGCACGCGCTTCTCGATGCTCGTCACCTGCATCTGGACTTTTACCATTTTCTTCATGGCCGATGAGGCGACGGCCTTGGGACGCTTCTCCGCACCAACCATTGAAAAAGGCCCCGCCGGCACTCACCATGAAAGCCCCATCCTCCGTGTCATCACCCTCAATTGCGCCCTCCGCACCGATCCCTACGAAGCAGTAAAAGACTACCACCCGGACGTCATTTTCCTTCAGGAAGTGCCCCACGCCTACATTTTGAAACACCTCATCGACCAACTCTACGATGGCCAAGGCGACTATCGCTACGATCGGCGAAGATCCTGCGGCATTATCGTAAGAGGGAAAATCAAATCCTCCCTCCTCATCCCTAAATACCGAAGCCAACTCGTCACCGTCGAGACGAACTCGGGAAGACACCTCGAACTCCTCAACGTCCACCTGCAGCAAGCCGCCACCAATCTTCGTCTTTGGAAGCGCAGTTGCTGGCATCAACACTCCAACAACCGCCGGCGACGTTTCGTAGAACTCCACTACGCCCTGGAAACCCTCAAACAAAAGACCGCCTTTCCCCGCCTCCCCGCCATCGTCGCGGGCGACTTCAACGCCTCGGCCAACGACCCGGTTTACGAACTCCTTAGGCCGGAATTCACCGACGCCTTTTCAACTGTCGGAACCGGTTGGGGAAATACTTATCACCGCTCACTCCCTCTCCTCCGCATCGACCACATCTACAGCTCAGATAAACTCATCCCCCTCCGCTCCCGCGCGATCAAGCTCTCCCATTCCGACCACCGCATGGTTGTGGCGGATTATATCTTCCGGTAACGACTACTCCAACTTGAAATCGGTATTCGGACGCCGTTTCCGCACCGAAGCCCGTCCCCCATTTGCTTTCCGGATCGGCTCAAAAATATGATCCGCCCCCGTGGACTTGATTTCCGAGACAATCGCCATCAACTCTCCCAGCCGCCCCTTCGGCCAACCCCGCTCCATAAACCAACCAAAATACTCCGGCGGGAGATCAATTAAGGACACTCCACGCGGGGGATAATTCTTCGGGCCATACTTTCCAAATGGCATGTGGGCTTCCGCAATTTCCACGAGAAGGTTCCGGAAATCCTCTCGATCAATTTCTGTGAAATCCATTCCGACAGACTTCTAGTCGTCGTGACTGCCGAACATCTGGAAGAGATAGTAAAGAAGCATCGCGAGGGATGAAAGAGCAGCCACAACGTAAGTCATCGCAGCCCAGAAAAGCGCATTGCGTGCACGTCCCTGTTCCATCGACGCTCCGATTCCGCTTTCCTCCATCCATGCCAATGCCCGCTTACTGGCATCAAGTTCCACCGGCAGAGTCACAAAGGCAAACAAAGTTGTCAGAGCCAAACACCCAACATAAAGCCACATCAGACCCGGCATTCTCATCGCGAACATTCCGAAGATCGAAATCATGAAGATGATGTTCATCATATTCGAAGCAAAGCTCGTCATCGGCACCATCGCCGAACGGAACTTCAGCCAGGCGTAGGCCTTGGCATGCTGAACTGCGTGGCCACATTCGTGAGCAGCCACCGCAGCTGCCGCGACACTGCGCATATTATAAACTGATTCGCTCAAATTAACCGTTTTATCGGTCGGATTGTAGTGATCCGTCAGCTTGCCCGGCGTGTTGATGATTTTCACATCGTGAATCCCCGCATCGGACAACATTTTCTGAGCAACCTCCGCTCCGGACATCCTCAAGGGAATTTGGGAATGCTCGTTAAAGCGTCTCTTCAAGGTCGAACTGACCAACCAGCTAACCAGCATCGTTCCACCCAATATAATCCAAAACAGCATGGGAATTCCCAATGGTCCGGCCATCACAGGAGTGGACGCAAATAGATTTAACATCTCAGACATAGGCTGGAGTTTACCCGCAGACCTCCGCGCTGCAAGTGACTACAGTACAAAAATCGCCAGAAGATCAGATTTTGACAAGCCTCCCACCTGCTCCTATAATTCCGCTCGCATCTATGAACACCACGAATATTCTCCTCGGCACCACCTCCCTGCTTCTGGTCGTGGCCTTCGCGCTTTCTTTTGGAGATTTTAACAAAAACCGCAACAGCGCCTCCGCAAACAAAGAGTATGAGGAGATCCGCGCCGAACTTGCGGCCCAAAAAGCCCTCTTCGATAAAATGCAGCTGGAAACCCTCCGCAGCAATGCAATCAAGACTCCCGGCTCAGCTCCAATCGCTCCTGACCCCGCTCAAACCGATACCGCGCCTCTCAGCGAGGATCTCAAGAGCAAGCTGGAAGCCGAGATCGCCAAGCTCAAAGACGAAAAGGACAAAGCCGAGCTCAAGGCTGACACAAACGAAAAGGAAACTCTTATTCTGATGGGCGAAAAAACCAAGGCCGCCCAGCGACAGGAACGCGACGCCCAACGGGTCACCAATGCCCTCCTCATGGGTAACGTGAGCGCCTTCAAAAAAGACTGGGCCTGGCTCAGTTTTTCTCCCACCGACAGCGCCAATTTCCAACCCGGACAAGAATTGGGCATTCGCCGTAACAGCGGTATCCTCGGCCGCATCACCATCGACCGCTTCGAAGGCGATCAGTATGTTGCCAACGTTAAAGAGAACGCCTACGCCGGAGGTGTCCCCGACATTGTCGAAGGAGACGAAATCATCGTCATTCCTCCCTTCTATGGCGTGAGCGAAGAATAAGCTTTTCCGGCCGCATAAACAAATCGATCATCAGGCCATCAGCCCCCGTAGTTCAACGGATAGAACAAGGGTTTCCTAAACCTTAGATGTAGGTTCAGTGCTGCATGGGGAAATGAACATTACCATTTTGTAATGAGGGTGTTAAATTTATTCTGAAGATTTTTCAGAATGCTGGAAATTGGTTCATGTTTGACGTTTTCAGGGCAGTATTACCACCGATTTGGTAAACTTTTGGTAAACATTGGGTAGAGTTTTTCTTCAGTTCAGGTTTCGGACTTTTATTGGAGTTTCTGTTTTCCGCCGTGAACTAGATCGGGCATGGATGAGTCTTTACCTCAAAATCACTCGGCAGTGTAATAGAGAGGTTATGAAGAAGAAATTGCCATTCTCT
>PBTU01000164.1 GCA_002729295.1 Verrucomicrobiales bacterium
CCGTCCGGATCTCCGTTGTCGAACCCAAGCAGGATGCTTGGATGAAGCGTATTCCCTCCGCCGACGAGAAACCGGTAGACCACCAGTTCTACGCTCGCGACGACAATGGGCAGGGCACACTTCACTATCGAGGCGAGCTTAAGGAATCTGCTGATTCGGTATTCCTGAGACTTTATGCCGGCGAGAAGCTGATCGATACGCAGATGCAAAAAATCGAGGCCACCAACAGGTATGCCTTGTCCACAAGCTTGCAAGCGGGCTTGGTCACCTATCGCACAGAGTTCGGTATCAAGCGTGACGGCGCGGAAACAATTCTGGAAAAAGCAACTGATCTGGTCTGCGGCGACGCCTTTATCATCCAGGGCCAATCCAATGCTGAAGCCTGGACAGACAATCGAGTTGTCCATCCTTACCGTAGCCCCTGGCTGCGCAGCTTTGGCACGCCAAGCACAAACAAGGAACGGGCCCGAGACGCGGTCTGGGGGAATGCTTTATCTTTTAACGGGGGCGAGAATCATCATCATTTTCAGATTGGCTATTGGGGCGTTGAGTTGGGCAAAATGCTCATCGAAAAACACAAGGTTCCCGTCTGCATCATCAATGGAGCACAGGGTGGAACGCGGATTGACCAGCACCAACGCAACGAGGCAGATCCCACTGACGTGACCACCATCTACGGCAGGTTGTTATGGCGTTTACAGCAAGCGAAACTGACGCATGGAGTTCGCGCCGTGCTCTGGCATCAGGGAGAAAACGACCAGGGTGAGTCAGGGGCAACCGGCACTTTCGGCTGGGTGAATTATCAGGACTACTTCATCCAGATGTCTGCAAGCTGGAAGGAGGACTACCCGAATATCAAACACTACTATATCCACCAGATATGGCCGGGCGCCTGTGGCAGCCGGTCAGTGGAGAACGACCGCTTACGCGAGCAGCAGCGACTTTTGCCCGAGCAGTTCTCCAATATGAGCGTCATGTCGACCCTCGGAATCCGGCCGGGCGGCGGCTGCCACTTTTTGGCGGAAGGCTATGCGGCGATGGCGAGGCAGTTGTTTCCGCTGGTGAACAAATACAGCTACGGGGCGGATTCGAAGGTGTCTGTCACAGCGCCAAATCTCGAGAGCGTCGCGTATTCCAGCGCCGAACAAGATGAAATCACCCTGACATTCGATCAAGAGGTAGAATGGGGCGTAGAAATCATCGAGCGGTTTTCTCTCGATGACCTCTCTGCGGATCTAATCGCCGTAGGTGGCGCCGGAAGAATCATCACCTTGAAACTGGCAGGCCCCTCGACAGCAAAGAGTCTGTCCTACGTCAGAGGTGGGAAATGGAGGGAGGAGGACGCCATCATCTGGGGCTCAAATAACATCGCAGCGCTCACCTTCTGCGAGGTTCCGATACGACCTGCGAAATCAAATGATGATTAGATCGATTAGATGATTCAACTGCTCTCAAAAGGAACCCGGTGAGCTACTTCTCGGATCTGACCATAATCAACTCGCCCCCGCTTGGCGTCAACATTTCGAAGACCTCATCTGGGACCTCGTCAACTCACTCGAAATGATCTATATCAAACCCGTAGCAGAGGCTCTTATCCTCTGACCAACCTCAAAACTATGTCTCCTTTTAAGATTCTCCTCTGCACCCTCCCCCTCAGCAACACCCTCGCCCAAGAACTCCCCAACGTCCTTGGCACTCCACCGGCCAAGAACAAGGAAGAGTGGACTCAAACCCAACGCCCCAAAACCCTCGAGCTCTTCAAAAACCACGTCTACGGACGCGCTCCGATTGGGAAACCTAAAGATCTCAGCTTCAAAGTCATCGAGGATGATCCCAAGGCCATGAATGGTGCAGCCACTCTCAAAATCATCGAGATCTCCTACTCCGGCCCCGGCGGCAAGAGTTCCTTCAAGCTCATCACCTTCGTTCCAAATAAAGTGAAAAAACCCGCTCCGGGATATCTCCTCATCTGCAACCGCGACCGGGAGAATATTGATCCTACCCGTAATCAAAAAGACGACTTCTGGCCTGCCGAAACCATCGTCTCTCGGGGCTATGTTGCCGCAACCTTCCACAATTCGGAATTGAGCATCGACAAAAACCTCAACTTCGACAACGGCGTGCACAAAGTCTTCGACCAAGACACCAGTGAACGCCCCGGAGACGCCTGGGGCACCATCGCAGGTTGGGCCTGGGGGGCTTCCCGCGCTCTCGATTACTTCGAAAGCACGCCCGACATCGACGCTTTAAAAATCGGCGTCATTGGCCATTCCCGGGGAGGAAAATGCGCCCTCTGGGCCGGAGCCACCGACCAACGTTTCGCGCTCACCATCTCCAACAACTCAGGATGCACCGGAGCTGCCATTGCCCGTCGCAAACACGGCGAACGCGTCGCGCGCATTAATAAATCGTTCCCCCATTGGTTCTGCAGAAACTACAACGCTTTCAACGAGAAAGAAGAGGACCTTCCAATCGACCAACACCAACTGGTAGCGCTCATCGCCCCCCGAGCGGTTTACGTTGCCAGCGCGACCAAAGATGACTGGGCCGACCCCAGAGGTGAATTCCTCGCCGCCGCCCACGCCGAACCCGTCTACAATCTCTTCGGTCTCAAAGGACTCGCCACCATGGAAATGCCCGCTCCCGACAGGCCCATTCTTTCCGGTCACGTCGGCTACCACACCAGATCCGGAAAACACGATCTCACCGACTACGACTGGCACCAGTATCTCAACTTCGGCGACAAACACCTTAAATAATTTTAACAATCAGTCGCCGCCACTTTCTCGAAACCAGCACCGAGGGACACATCCAAACCCCTTACTCGACCCTCGCGGTCAAGCCCGCCGACTTCTATTTCTCCATTCACTAGCTGCCACATCAGACAAATATCCTGTCAAATTCCTCAAGAGGTCTCAGTATCTTTGCTTATGAGATCACTTTTTAGGCAAGTTCTACCATGCTTGGTGTTTCCCTTGGGTGCATTAGGCAAGGATATAAAACCGAATGTCCTCTTCATCTCGGTCGACGATCTTAATAATTACATCTCACCTCTCGCGAAGCACCCGGGGGTCATCACACCCAACTTCGATCGCCTCGCCAAACAATCCGTCACCTTCACCAACGCCCATTGCGCCGCTCCAGCTTGTCATCCTTCGCGTGTGGCGGTGATGACAGGCGTGCATCCTGTCAAATCAGGGATCTATCGCAACCTCTTCGGAGCACATGGTCCGCGATGGCGCCACGAGTCGCCTGTTCTCTCCGACGCAATTGTTCTCTCCAAGCACCTCAGCAATCACGGCTACCACAGCGCGGGAGCGGGCAAAATCTTCCACACCCTGCAATGGACTCCTGATGACTCACAAAATGATCCCTTGGCCTGGGACGAATACCGGGGTGATCCCCTCGACCCCATTTCCGCCGACTGGCCAAGGCCGGATTTTCCCAACAACCAAAACCACGACTTCAAGGGACAACGCCCCCTGAGCAATTTTCTCTTCGGAGCAACTCCCCTTCCACAAGCCGAGGATACTTACGGAGATCATCTCGTCGTTGATTGGGCTATTGAAAAACTCAAAACACAACACGCTAAACCGCAATTCCTGGCGGTGGGGCTTTTCCGCCCGCATATCCCCTTCGAAGTACCGCAGAAATACTTCGATCTCTACCCCCTGGATAAGGTTCAACTTCCCACCGATATCGAAAACGACCTCGCCGACGCCCGCCCCGCTGACCGGGTCTCTTGGCACAAATGGGTCACCGACAACGATCAATGGAAACCTCTCATGCAAGGTTACCTCGCCAGCATCAGCTATGTAGATCACCAACTGGGACGACTCCTCGACGCGCTTGAATCATCTCCAATGAAGGACAATACCATCATCGTTCTTTGGACGGATCACGGGTTTCACATTGGCGAAAAATCCAACTGGGAAAAGTTCGCGCTCTGGCATCAAACCACCAACACCCCGCTCTTCATCCACGCCCCGGGGATTTCCAAGGACGGAACAAAGACAAAACAACCCGCGACTCTCACCGACCTCTATCCCACCCTCTGTGAACTATCCGGAGTCCCGATTCCCGAGCAATGCACTGGAACCTCCCTGGTTCCCCAACTCAAAGCCCCCTCGACTGCGAAATCACAGCCATCCCTCACCTCTTTTGTTTTCAACAAGGACATGAAATCGGAGACAGCCTCACATGCTCTCTCCGATGATCGCTATCGTTACATTAAATACGCCGATGGTTTCGAAGAACTCTACGATCTGAAAACCGACCCCGAGGAATTCAACAACCTGGCTAAACACGCCGACCATCAAGCGACTCGTGAACGCCTCGCATCCCACCTTCCAAAATCCGCTGCCAAAAACTGCAAAGTTCCCCGCGATTCTCCTTTCACACGAAAAGCTCCCAAAAAGACCACCTACAAAAAGTACCCCGACATCATCAATCGTTCATTTGGAATCACCTTAAAAGTGACTCCCGACCCAAAGCAAACAGACGGCGTCATCATCTCCCACGGAGGCGATCACCATGGCTACTCACTCTACATGAAGGACGGCCTGATCCACTTTGCAGTGCGCCGAAACAAGGCACTCGAAACCCTCGTCGTCGAGCATTACCGGCCTAAAAAAGAATTTATGATCTCGGCAGGGCTCAACACGCGAGGGCGTATCATTATCGACATCCTAAGCCTCGCCGACAGCCCGCCCTTCACCGGTAAGAAACTCGGGCATATTTCCCAAAACCCGAATGAAGGTCAGACTCTTAAATCCGACCCGGAATCACCGGTTGGCATGTATACCTCTCCCTTTTTCTTTGCTGGAAAAGTCGAACTCCTCAACTTAGAAGTCGACCCGAAAAAATAGTAGGCTCAAGCCTCACTTAGAATTCAAAAGCGATCGCTTCCCGATCGTTGCGAACGAGAATAATCCTTCCTGCCAGCGCCGGGTGATTCCACGTCCGATGATCCAAGGCTCCGACCTCTTGAGTCACCTTCTCACCCTCCGGAGTCATTTCGAGAACAAACACCGACCCTCTCTCTCCTTGCAAGATCATGTGATTCCCGACCCCCAAAACTTGCCCATGTCCGTAATTACTACCCCGCCATTTCAAATCACCACTCTTCAATTCCAAACAAACTAGGCGTCCGTCATTCAATCCATAAAGATAACCCTCATTCACCACCATATCGGCAAACTTGGCTTTCAATTTATTCGAGAACCATAGCTCTGTAGCCTCGAAGCCATCATCGACTGCACTGATCTGAATCCGATGTGTCCCATAACCGTAGCCGCTGCTCGTGATGACAGTATCTCCCACAACGAGTGGCGACGCACAATTACTCTGCGGGTTTCCAATCGGAAAGGACCATAACTCTTCGCCACTGGCTACATCGTATCCACCAACCGCGTCCTGCTGAAGGGCAACGATTTGCCGCCTCCCGGCCAGAGTAGCAACAACTGGTGAGGCATAAGACGATTTGTAGTCTCCGGATCTCCAGACCAGGTCACCCGACGCCACATCTAAGGCCGCCAGATTTTTTTCCGCCTCGCTCCCCAAAGTCACGATCACTTTCCCATCGACCACCAAGGGACTGCAACTCTTCGCCCATGTCGGAACACTCTGCCCAAACTCCTTGAGAACATTTTTCCCCCAAATCACTTTCCCGGTCCTTGCATCGAGACAATTTAAAATCCCCGTTGCGCCTAGAGAAAACACTTTCCCGTCAATGATCGTCGGAGTCGAACGCGGACCGTCGTCACCCATCGATTCCTCAAAACGAACATCTTCCTCATGAGCCCAAACCGGCTTCCCCGTTCTCAACTCATAACAAATCGTCGTCTCGTTCGTCCCCCGCTGTTCCATCGTAAAGGCATAAGCTCCCGCCACCGAAAACCCCGACCAACCTTCCCCCAGCTTCGCACGCCACAATTCTTTCGGTTGCGTTTGATACCAGCCATCAGGCAGGAGTTCATCCGACACCCAGTTCTTCATCTCCGAACCCAGAAGGCGGGGGAAGTTCTCCAGGCCCTCGGTCTCAATCACCGTTCCCTCCTCGGCCATCTTGCCCGTCATTTCGGGAATCTCGGTCGCAGGATCCTTGGACCATCGCCAGGAAAACTGAGGGAAGAAACTCCCCGTATGCCCATCTGTCTTCACCAATCCACCGAGTAATCCCAATACGACTCCAGCCCCGATTAGACGGACCCTCCATTTCAGCCTACTCAAAAAGAGAAGCCAAATCATCGCAACTGTAATTACCAACAGAACCATCAGGAAATCAACCGCTCCGACAGCGCCCTTCTCCTCGAGACCGGGAATATTTCTCAAGCCAAACCACAGCAGAACCAGAACCAATTGAGACCAAAAAAGAAATTTCCAAGCAGCGCTCTCTCTAACTTCCGCTTTCAAAGAATCGTCCATGGATCTAAAACTAAGGCCGCATCGCAAAGCCTCAAGCCCACTTCCCTATTATTTATTCGACAATCCAGCCTCGCCTACCCCCATCTCCTTTTCTTAGGCTCCCGGAGTTCTCTTAACGCCATCATGAAATCTCTCCTCGCCTTTTTACTCAGCAGCTTCCTGCTCTATTCCCAAGACAAGCCAAACGTCATCGTCGTCTTCATCGATGACATGGGCTACTCCGACTTCTCCTGCTTTGGTGGCACGGTGAAAACCCAGCACATCGACCGCCTCGCGTCGGAGGGAATCAAGTTCACCAATTTCTACGTCAACTCTCCCATTTGCTCACCCTCGCGCGTCGCGCTCACCACGGGGCAATACCCGCATCGCTATCGCATCACTTCCTATCTCAACAATCGTCGTGATAATAATAAGCGTGGCATGGCCCAGTGGCTTGATCCCCAGGCACCTACTCTGGCCAAACAGCTCAAAGCCCACGGCTACGCCACCGGCCACTTCGGCAAATGGCATATGGGTGGGCAACGCGACGTCGCAGATGCTCCAACCATCCCATCCTATGGCTTTGATGAATCACTCACCAATTTTGAGGGAATTGGCCCCAAACTTCTTCCGCTCACCATGAAACCCAACCCCAAGGGTGGTGACCCCATCACGGGACGAATCTGGGCCGATGCCGAACGACTTGGTGCAGGGTTCAAGTGGATGCAGCGTTCCGAAATCACTACCGGCTTCGTTGAGGAAGCGCTCAAGTTCATCGATAAATCACAGATTGAAGAAAAGCCCTTCTTCATCAATCTCTGGCCTGACGATGTCCACGGTCCATTCTGGCCGCCACTCGACAAATGGGGCGGCAGCAAACGCGCACTCTACAATGGCGTCCTCGACTCCATGGACGATCAACTCGCTCGCCTCTTCGACCGTGTTCGCAACGACCCTAAGCTCCGCGACAACACGATCATCACCGTTTGCTCCGACAACGGCCACGAGCCCGGTGCCGGCACCTCCCGTCCCTTCCGCGGAGCAAAAACATGGATGTATGAAGGCGGTATTCGCTCTCCCCTCGTCGTTTGGGCTCCCGGACTCATGCCCATAGAAAAAATAGGCAGCACCAACGACAGTTCCGTCTTCAGCGCCATCGATCTCAACCGCTCGCTTTACCAGATTACCAGAACCAAGCCCTCCCAAGATCTCGACGGCGAAGACGTCTCGCAAACGCTCGTTGGAAAATCCACCGCCTCCCGAAAAGCTCCCATCTTTTGGCGGCGTCCTCCCGACCGCCCTGGCTTTGGCCATGGGTTCCAGGAAGATAACCCCGATCTCGCCGTTCGCGAGGGCAAGTGGAAATACCTCGTCAACCACGACGGCTCCACTCCACAACTCTACGACCTCCCCGCCGATCCCGGTGAGTCAAAAAACCTCGCCGGAAAACATCCTAAAGTTGTCGCCCGACTCGACCAGGCCCTGCGAGCTTGGAACAAGCAGATGCCCGTCGACGGCAGCCACCCCGACTACGCCAAAGTCGGCGCGCTCCCGGACAATCAATTTGTCAACCCCATCGGTGAGGGAGCTGATCCCTGGGTCATTCGTGACCCCAACAACGAACGTTATCTCTGGTGTTTTTCCGACGGCAATCGCGGCATCTCAATTCACACAAGCAAGAACCTGACCTCCTTCGGTCAAAAACATCTCGTCTGGAAAGCTCCGGAATCCGGCCCCTACTCCAAAGAAGTCTGGGCGCCTGAACTCCATTATCTCAACGAGCGATGGTACATTTACTTCGCCGCCTCCGATGGACAAAACAAGAATCACCTCGCCTACGCCTTGAAATCAAAAACCAAAGATCCCCTTGGCGAATACGATCTCCACGGACCTTTCCAAACCGGCGACACCAAGGAACAAAACCTCTGGGCCATCGACATGACTCCGCTCCAACACAAAGGCAAACTCTACGCGCTCTGGTCTGGCTGGGACGGTCCTGAGACCGACCGCCAGTTTCTCTACATCGCCGAGATGGCCTCGCCCACCAAGCTCGCCGGTAAACGCGTGCGAATTTGCGACAACCTCGATTATCCATGGGAGAAAACCGAAGGCGGCGCAAGCGGCCGCGGCCTGAATGAAGGGCCACAGATCCTCAAGAATGGTAAACATACCTATCTCATCTATTCCTGCGGCGCTTCCTGGTTGCCTAGCTATAAACTCGGCCAACTCGAACTCACCGGCGACGATCCGCTCGATCCCGCATCTTGGAGAAAACGCAAAGGGAGTATCTTCCAATCATCCAAGGAAACCTTCGGCGTCGGTCATTCCTGTTTCGTCAAGTCACCAGATGGATCTGAATGGTGGCACATCTTCCACGCCAAGCGCGATCCCAAACCCGGCTGGCGACGCGCGATCTTTGTCCAACCCTTCAAGTTTCACCGGGACGGACGCCCCCTCTTCGGGAGACCATTCCCATCAGGCCAAGTTCACCCCCGGCCAGCCGGAGAGAAAACGTCACAACTCAATCCGCCCTACCACTCCGACCTTAGTTCCGATCACTCTCTCTACGGCCACCACCAGTTCTACCAAGTCACCGATGATGGCCTTCGCTTAGGATCCTCACAAAGCAAACTCATCAACGACTACCGTTCCGGAGAAAAAATCGTCTTCCACGATCAAGCGCCCCAAGACTTCACCGCCTCCGTCACTCTTGACTTCCATAACAATCGCAAGGGCCGTGGTGCTGGCCTCCTCTTCCGCGTCACCGCCCCATCCGTCGGATACGATGCCCACCGCGGTTACTTCGTCGGCGTCAAACCCAGCCAAAATTCCGTCCTCCTCGGAAAAATGGACGGCTCCGGCTGGAAGGAGCTGAGACGGATCACTCTCCCCATCGAGGTTTCAAAAAAACACCAACTTAGCGTCACTGGTATCGGGCCTGAATTCACGATCTCTCTCAACGGAAGCCAACTCCTCACTCACACCGATAGAGACTACCAAAAAGGAACCATCGGACTCCGCGTCGTCGACATCCCCACGACTTTTTCAGATTTGAAAATCACGAAGCCATGATCATCTCCGTGATCTTAAAGGCAATAGCAAGGGCATCTGTTCCCTGTTGGCCGGTCACCGCCGGAGTCTTGCCATCCCGCACGCTTTCGACAAAGGCCGAGAGTTCCAACTTGAGCGGTTCGTCTTTCTCAACTTCAACTGGCGCTTTCCTGATCTCCCCGCCTTCCTTCCAATACATTTCCCCGGCTTGCTCCTGATAATCGAGCGAAAGATAGCCATCGTCCTGGAAGACTCGAATTTTACGAAGTCGTTCCGGACTAATTCTACTCGCCGTGACATTGGCGACACAGCCATTCTCAAATCTCAGGCGGGCATTGGCAATGTCCTCGCTTTTCATGAGCACAGGCACTCCAACCGCATCGATGCTTGCCACCGGCGACTTGACCAGATGGAGAATGATTTCCAAATCGTGAATCATGAGATCCAAGACCACCCCAATATCAACGCTCCGGTTCGGGAAGGGCGAGAGACGGTGAGCCTCGATAAACTTGGGTTGATGCAGTTTGGCCTCCAGCTCCCGCATCACTGGATTGAAGCGCTCGATATGTCCGACTTGCAGAATGCGATCGAATTCCCCGGCCAATTTCACCAATTCCTGGGCCTCCTCCACATTGGGCGCGATCGGTTTTTCCATCAAAACGTGAACTCCCCGCCTCATTAATTCACCCCCAACAGACAGATGAGCCACCGTCGGCACGGCGACGCTCGCCAAATCACAGGCTTCGGCCAGCGCCTCCAGAGAATCCACCGCTTCAGCCCCAAATTCCTCTGCAATCGCTCTAGCACGCTCCAAATCAGCATCGTAGACCGCTTCCAACTCGGCTTCTTCAATCAAAGAGTAGCATCTGGCGTGATTTCTTCCCATTGATCCAGCCCCGGCAACTCCCGCTCGCAATTTCATACTCGATTCCTCGCAGATTAGCCCCACGTTGCCAATCAACTTTCGACTTGAAAAATTTGTGGAAGAAACAAGATTCCCCAACAACCTCCAGCGGCACGACGCTTACATCGTGAATACAAACCCAAAAACTCAACAATGATCGAAGTAAAAGGTCTCACAAAAAAATTCGGCCACAAAGTTGCCGTCGATAACCTCTCCTTCTCGGTGCAGAAGGGTGAAGTTCTTGGCTTCCTCGGGCCCAACGGAGCAGGAAAATCGACGACGATGCGCATGGTCACTGGTTTCCTACCTGTCACTGCCGGCGATATCGAAATCTGCGGAATCTCCATGATCGGCAACCCAACCGAGGCCAAGCGTAGGATCGGCTACCTTCCAGAGTCCGCTCCTCTTTACAACGATATGACAGTTAGGGGCTTCCTGAAGTTCTGCGCTTCCATGCAGGGTCTAAGAGGAGCCGCGAGAACTGCCGCTGTCGATGAAGCCATCGAAACCTGCTTTCTCGAGAGCGTCGCCAGCCAGTCCATCGACACCCTCTCCAAGGGGTATCGTCACCGGACCTGCCTCGCGCAATCCCTTCTCCACAACCCCGAAGTCCTCGTTCTCGACGAACCGACCGACGGACTCGATCCCAACCAGAAATTCGAAGTGCGCAAGTTAATCAAGCGTCTTGGAAAAGATCGCGCCATTCTTTTTTCCACTCACATTTTGGAAGAAGTCTCCGCCGCCTGCACCCGCGCGGTCATTGTTGACCAGGGAAGCATCGTTGCCGACGGCACTCCTGATGAATTGGAAAAACAAGGCGGAGGTTCCCTTTCGGAGCTCTTCCGCAAAGTCACCAGTCAGGAATCACCTGCGGCTTAATTCACAACTTAACAATCTTACTATGAACACCTGGACTATTTTTAAGCGTGAGCTGACAAGCTACTTTACCCAGCTCACTGCCTACGCCGTTATTGTTATCTTCGGACTTCTCTCCGTTGGTTTGGCATTCACCTTCGGAAGCTTTTGGCGTTATGAAGACGCCAGCCTCAGTTATTCTTTCTTCTGGTGGCATCCCCTCCTCCTCATGATCCTCGCTCCCGCCGTGACGATGCGTCTCTGGTCGGATGAGCACCGCACGGGCACCATCGAACTCCTCGGAACCATGCCCGTTTCCATGGGCAGCGCCATTCTCGGTAAGTTCTTCGCCTCGGCTTTCGTCTGGCTCCTCGCATTAGCTCTTACCTTCCCAATCGTCGTTTCCGTCAACTGGCTGGGCGATCCCGATAACTGGACGATCTTCTCCGGCTATTTGGGCAGCTTCATCGTATGCTGCACCTTCCTTGCCATCAGCTCCCTGGTCTCCGCTTTTACCCGTGACCAGGTTGTGGCACTCATCGTTTCAGTGGCGATCTGCTTTATTCTCACTTTTTGCGGCATTGATCCCGTCATCAATGAAGTCCGGCGCTCCGGTTCCGCCGAGACTGTCAATCTGCTCTCGACTCTTGGGGTCTACTCTCACTTCCTCGACGCCACCCGTGGCCTCATTCGCCTGCCAAGTTTGATTTACTTCATCGGATTGATCTCGGTCTGCCTGGTTGGCACCAACCTCGTTCTGAAATCACAGCGTGCTTAATTCTTCTTACTTAATATTAGACCAATGAAAGCTCTCAAACCCGCTCTCCTCGCCATCGCCGGCATCGGACTTCTCCTGCTCCTTCTTTCCTTTGCAATCGAATCCCTCGAATTAATCCGTTGGACTGCGCTCGTCGTCGGACTGGCAGCCTTTTCCATGCATACGGAAAATCGCATCGCCCGGGCAGCCGTCGGCACTGCCGTGCTCGCCGCCCTTGTCTTCTTCTTCACCGAAATTGTTAGTGATACCGGCATCGGCCGGAAAAATATCGACCTCACCGAAGATGACCGCTTCACCCTCACCGAGGGAACCAAGTCAATCCTCGCCGAACTCGAAGACCCCGTCACGATCAACTACTACGTGACACGGGACATTGAGGGAGCCTCGGCCGATATCAAACGCTACATTCCTAGGGTAGATAACTTCCTCGAAGAAATTTCAAGCTTGGCCAAAAATGAAAATATCACGCTGAACTTTATCGATCCGCAGGCAAACACCGATGAGGAAGACGCCGCCATCGTAGATGAAATTAACATCACACAGGTGAGTGAAACCGGACGCCTCTTTTTCGGAGCCTCCATTAGCTCACTGGATAAAAAGAAAGTCATTCCTTTCTTCAACCCGGAAGCCGAAACCCAGCTCGAATACGACATCATCAGCGCCATCGCCGAAGTCACCGTGCGCAATCGCCCGGTTATCGGACTAGTAACGCCGCTCAACATCAGCACCGGCGGCCAAAGCCGAAAAGGTCAGGCCATCTACAGCGAACTCAAAAACTCCCGTGAACTTGCCGACCTTGGCATGAGTATCGTGGAAAACCTCCCCACCATCTACGAAAACAACGAATGGGGCGACGCTCCAAATTACCTCGACCCAGAGCGTATCCCGGTTGTCCTCGTGGTTCACCCAGCCGGGATCACTCCGGAAGCGGAATTTGCCCTCGACCAATACCTTCTTCGCGGAGGAAACGTGATCGCTTGTGTTGACTCCCTCTCCCTCGCGGCCCAGCAGACCGCCCAACAACCACAGTTCCCCGGGATGCCTCCCCAGGGTGGCACTCCGACGGTCTCGACCCTGCCCCGGTTGTTTGAGAAGCACGGCATTGTCACTAGCGGACCGGAGGTCCTATTCGACCCGAAATTCGCCGCTGATAACCCCTTCTTTTCAGTCTACAACAAGGAGGACATGAGCATTCAGGATGACATCACTCTGGCATCCATCCAAAACCTCGTCTTCCTTGCGCCAGGCGCCTTCACTTCCATCGAAGCGAAAGGACTCGAAGTTTCCCGCATCCTGAAAAGCTCGGACCGAAGCGGCTTTGTTCCCGACACCAGAGTCAAGGCATCCTTCCAGAATCCTCAAACGCTCACCAAGGGCTTGAGTTCAAAAGACAAAGGCTACGATCTCGTAGTGCGCCTCAGTGGTGAATTTGAAACCGCCTTCCCCGACGGTAACCCGGCCGACAAAAAAGAGGACGAGGAAGAAAAAGACTCCGACGACAAGAAGGAGGAAAAAACCGATGGAGAGGAAACAAAGGAACCCAAGACCGAGACTCTCAAAAAGGGCACCGCAACCGGCAACCTCATTCTCGTTGCCGATTCAGACTTCATCATGGACCGAGTCGCCTACAGCTACCGCCAGGCTCTCACCACTCAGGGAGTGCAACTCCGGGCCGTCCCCCTCTCGGGGAATGGACCGTTTCTCCTCAACATCGTCGACCAGGCCAACAACTCGGCCTATCTCATCGGAGCGCGGGCCCGCACCCCAGTCATGCGCCCGCTCACCGTTTTCAAGGATCTGGAGGCGGAATATGAGCAGACCATTGGAAAAAAAGTCAAAGCCATTCAGGAGGAACTCGATGCGGCCAATAAAAAGCTCTCCGAGTTGGTTCAGAAACGAGCCGCCGAAGGCCGCGCTCGCTTCACTGCTGAAGAAACTAAATTCTATTTCGATGCCCAAAAAGAACGGGCCGCCAAAGAGAAAGAAATGCGGGAAGAACAAAAAGGACTTCAATCGGATATCGACGCCATCAAGTCCGGCATCTTCCTTAAATCCCTTCTCATTGTCCCCGGACTCGTCATTTTTGTGGGAATCGGAGTATTCATCTTTCGCCGCATGAGCACCCAAGCTCGTTAATCCACATTCCTTAGTCACTTCAAAACCCAGTCACTAAAACAATGTCACGTAAAAAATTACTCATCCTTTGGATCCTAACCCTAGTCGCCGGACTCATTGTCTTCAAAACAAAGAACGACAAAGACGACAAGATCACAGTCTCAACCAAGCTCGAAATTGGAGCAAAAACTCTTGGTGACATCGACCTCGGTAAAATCACCGAAGTCGCAGTCACCGCTGGAGAAGATATTACTACCGCAGTCCTCGAGGGCAATCGCTGGTTCGTCTCGGAAGAAGGTAACTTCCCCGTCAACCTGCAGACCCTCTCGGGTATCTTTGATGACCTGCAGAAAGCCAAGGTCATCCAAGCTACCTCGATGGAAAAAGACTACTACGACCGATTCCATCTCGATCCCGAAGATGAAAAAACCGAAAACCGCCCTAAAACGATCACTCTGAAGAGCGGTGATGACGCCCTGATCACCTACTACATCGGAAAACGCAACGAGACTAAAGGTGGACGCGGCAGCGGAAGTGGACGCTACATTCGCTTGAGCAACGACGACAGCGGAGTCTACGTCATCAAAGAAGGGTTTGATAACCTTCAGGCTAAGCCCGAAGACTGGATTACCAAATCGCTCACCTTACTCGATTCTCCGATCAAAGTGGAGGTCAAGGCCAAGGAAGGTGCGTCTTATGAATCCTGGACCGTTTCCCGTCCCACCGCCGTCGATGAGTTCACGCTCGAAGATGGCACCGCTGGTTGGGAAACCAACAGCACCGAAGTCATGGCCTTGAAGAACTTCTTCACCCAGGTCAATTTCACCGACCTCCTCAACGAGCAGGAAGTTAAGGACCTCGTCAACGAGAACGACCAACGCGAAGTCAACATCACTGATTCATCCGGCGCAAAATACTTCTTCACCATCACCCCGGAGAAAGTCGAACAGCCGGAGAAGAAGCCTGACGACAAAGCCCCCCCCGCAAAAGTCGAGCCCTCCAATTTCGTGGTAAGCTTCAAGATCTTGAACGGTCCGACCGAACCCAAAAAACCTGCCGCCGATGCCACCGTCCAGCAACAGGCTGAATACCAAGCTCGCGTCGCCAATCGCGATAAGCTTGTCAAGAACATGGAGCTTCAGAAGACTCTTGAAGGACGAAACTTTAAGATCGCTGCGACCCACATCAAAGTAATCAACAAGAGAAAGCAACAACTTGAGAAAGCGAAAAAGGTCAGCGTAACCACTAAGCCGGTTAAGGTGCCGACACCCGGACCGATCACGGACACACCGAGCCCCTTCGTCAACCCTCCGCCTATCCCGGGCAGCATACCCGCTCCTAAAGACGCCAAGCCCAGAAAACGAATCGAAGCAGTCACTCCTCCTATCGCTATCCCTCCCCGCCCCGGCAACAAAGAGAGAGAGGTAAAACCTGCGGAGACTAACGGAAAGACCGACGCAGCGAAAAAAGAAACGCCCGAAAAAAGCGAGTAAGCGCTCTTGGTTTGACAAATTCAAAAGCCCGGTCTGCCACAAGCGACCGGGCTTTCTTGTTTCCCAAGAAAATCCCAAACAACAAAGATCGCTTGCATTAATCTCAATCCCCCTTACTCCTTGGCCCGCCGGATCGATGAATCCTAACGAGGAGATCGCCACACCACGGCTCTCCACCCCTCTTCCACTCTAGTTCGATGAGAGATTGGTTCCGGGTATCTTAACTACACCTCGTCGAGACCAGACCCCAAAAAGGGATCACCAGATCAAGTATGACTCCGACCTCATTTGAGGAGATGGCTTTGGCCACTCCCATCAAACGTGCTCTTGCCGAGCAAAATTATCACACGCCATCGCCGATTCAGGCCCAGTCAATTCCCACTCTCCTTCAAGGTAGAGATCTCCTCGGGATCGCTCAAACGGGAACCGGTAAGACCGCCGCCTTCTCACTGCCTATCCTCAATGCCCTGCTGGAGAACCAAAAGCGGCCGCAGAGAAAAAGTGCACGCGTTCTGGTTCTGACCCCCACCCGGGAACTCGCCACCCAGATCTCCCAAAGCTTCGACACCTACGGGAAATACCTACGCTTTCGCAAGACCCTCGTCTATGGAGGCGTTGGCAAAAACCCTCAGATCAACGCCATGAAACCCGGCGTCGACGTTCTCGTCGCCTGCCCCGGGCGTCTTCTCGATCACATGAACGAGGGAGATATCGACCTTTCCGGCGTCGACTACTTCGTTCTCGATGAAGTCGACCGCATGCTTGACATGGGATTCCTTCGCGACGTCAAACGCATCATCGCCAAGCTTCCCGGACAACGTCAGTCCCTCTTCTTCTCGGCAACTCTGAGCCCCGCTATCAAAGAATTGGCTCACGGAATCCTTCACAACCCCGAGTCAGTCTCCATCGCCCCCAAAGTCACTACCGCGGAAAAAGTCGACCAGGAAGTCTGCTTCATCGATCGCGAACACAAACGCAAACTCCTAATGCAGCACCTCGGAGACCAGGCGGCTGGTGAACTTACCATCGTGTTCTCCAAAACAAAACACGGAGCCAATAAGCTTTGCCGCTGGATCAACTCGGAGGGCTTTACCGCCGAAGCCATCCATGGAAACCGGTCCCAACCCCAACGGGAGAAAACCCTCGATCGCTTTAAATCAGGTAAACTTCCGATCTTGGTAGCCACAGACGTCGCAGCCCGCGGGGTCGATGTTAAAGACGTCACTCTTGTCGTTAATTTCGACCTCCCCAACGAAGCCGAGGCCTACGTTCACCGCATCGGACGCACCGGACGGGCCGGAGCCACCGGTAATGCCATTTCCTACTGCACTCCTGAAGAACACGAATTCTTTATGGATATCGAAAAGCTTATCAAAAAGAAGATCCCGGTGAATGCCCGACACGAAAATCATCACAATGAACTGGCCGATCTTCACGCACGCGGAATTAAATCCCGCGAATCCACCCGCGACAACGGAGGGAAGAAAAAAAGCCAAGGCGGACGACGAAGCGGCGGAGCTCGCAACCAGTCCCAAGGGCACCAGGAACGGCCCGGTAATAATCGTCGCCGACGGAGCAATAGGAGACCCCGACGATCTGCCTAACAGGTCTTTGCAGGAGCGGTATTACGCCAGCTCACGCCAGGCACCCATTGGAAGATCATCCGGAAGTTCGATCCCTCCGATCGCTTCGCGGTGCAATGCGATCACCTTGAGGTCGAATCGCGCGAACATTCGTTTCACCTGATGATGCTTGCCTTCATAAATGATCAAACGACAACGTGAATCTTCAATGAGTTCAACCTTCGCTGGAGCTGTCGTGATCTCTTCTTTCGCAAACCACATCCCCTCCTCGAAGACCTCCACCACTGCCTGCTCAATCACTCCATCGACCTCAACAAGATAACGCTTGCCGACTTTTTTCGCGGGCTCCGTCAGTGACTTGGAGAATTCCCCGTCATTGGTAAGAATCATCAATCCGCTCGTGTAACGATCCAACCGTCCTGCCAAATGCAAGCCGGAGGCCCACGGACGTTCGATCAAATCAATCACGGTAGGATGCTCCGGATCTTTGGTGGCACTCACCACACCAAGGGGTTTATTCAATATAATCACCCGTCTTGTCTCCGCCTGTACGACCTTCCCAGAAACCTCGATCCGATCAAATTTCCCAACCAGCCTGGCCGCCTCCGTGACACGCTCTCCATTCACGCTCACCTCCCCGGCCTCAAACTGTTCTCTTACCTGACGTTTCCCCCAGCTTGCCCATTTTCCAATCAAGCGATCGAGCCTCATATCATACGATGTTATTCTCCGATCACCTTAATCTCCGACGCCTGTAATAAACTCTCTCGACCGCTTGAAGTCATCAAAATAAGCTCACCGCCTGGAGACAAGCCCACCATAGTTCCGCACTTTACCTCATCCCCCGCCACCAAGCTCACTTCCTTCCCTTGCAGGACACACCGCATTTTCCATGCTTCTAACAACTCGGAAAAAGACGAGCCGATTTGAGCTATCCGCAACCGAAGGCGATTCAAACAAGCTACCAAAACATCCTCTCGCGAGACCGGCGTACCCACCTCGAGAGCCAGAGACGTCGCGGGAAAAGCCAGCCCTTCGGGAAAGCAGGTCACGTTGACATTGAGACCAATTCCCACCACCACAAAGCCATCACCAGCTTCCACAAGAATCCCACACACTTTTTGCTTGTTGATCCATACATCATTGGGCCATTTGACGCCCGATGAACATCCGAAGGAATCCAAGGCCTCCGACACTGCCAAGCCTGTCGCAAGAGCAATGCGAGACCATAAGGCCGGAGGATCACCAGGCCGCACGATCACCGAACAAGCCATCCCCTCGCCGGGAGGACACGTCCATGGCTGCCCACGGCGACCTCTCCCCGAAGTTTGAGTCTCGGTCAGCACGACCGAAAAATCTGCAGCCCCCTTCAATGCCAATTTTCGGGCCTCATCATTAGTAGAACCACATTCAGGCAGAAAAATAATTTTTTCGGCCCACTCTTCGGACAAAGACTCAATGACAGCCCCGTCCCACTCGTCCTCATTCATCGTTAAAAAGCAAATCTAGGGACAAATCGAGAGCAACCGCCGAATGCGTCACTCTTCCCACCGAAATAAAATCAACACCGGTACAGGCAATTCCCGCAACCGTCTCAAGAGTTACCCCACCACTTGCCTCCAGCTTCGGACCTTCACTTCCTCTCATCGCGACCGCTTCCTTCATCGTCTCATTGTCCATATTATCGAGAAGAATGTAATCTACTCCCTCCAACTCGAGAAAAGCCTCTACTTGATCCAATCGATCAGCCTCCAGCTCAACTTCAACCCCAGGTTTTTCACGCCTCAGATGGTCGATAGCATTTTGAAGTTCAGCCACACCATTCTCAGCCACGAGATGGTTGTCCTTCACCATGGCACGGTCATACAAGCCCATGCGGTGATTCAATCCGCCTCCAGCAACCACCGCAGCTTTTTCAAGCGACCGCCATCCCGGGGTCGTCTTCCGTGTATCGAGAATACGGGCCGGAGTCCCCTCGGTTAACTCCACAAATCTGTGGGTCTTGGTGGCAATCCCGGAAAGCCTTTGCAAAAAGTTCAAGGAAACTCGCTCGGCAGTTAAAATCGAACGCGCATTTCCTCGCATCTCCATGACGCAGGCTTTCTGAGTCACGTGACTCCCGTCTTCCAATAAAATCTTCACGGATAAGCTGGCATCTACCCGCCGAAAGACTTCGGCCGCGATCTCCACCCCCGCAATCACCCCTTCGTGTTTGGCCACGATCAGACCTCGGGCCTCGCGATCTTTGGGAATGAAATACTCTGAAGTGACATCACCAGGGCCAATATCTTCAGCAAGGGCCAGGTCAATAAGCGTCGAAGTCGTCCGATCCACGGAGGAATCCTAGCGGATGATCCCTCGAGGAAAAGAGCTGAATAAAACTCCAAAGAAAAAAGCGAAGAGCCCAAGCTCCTCGCTCTTTGAAATTTCAGATTCGATAAGAATTCCTGGAATCTTACTTCTCCTTCTTCTTATCGTCCTCCTTGAGGGATTTTTTAGCAGACTTTTTGTCCTCCTCGGTCGTCTTGGGAGTAACCTGAGGTTTCCCTTTGGGTGGGAACTTGAGCAGACCCTTGTAGTTCGCTGGAAGAGTCGCCCCATTTCCGAGAGTTTTATCCCAAAGCTTAATCAAAGCAATTCCCTCCTTGATCAGGAAAGCGCCGGTCGAATCAGGATTGTGATCTTCAGTATTATAGAGCTTTTTGGCCAACTTCACTGAATCATCATTATCAATAATGCGAAGGCAGTTGAGAGCGGCCTTTCGGGTAATCTCCTCGGAGGCTGCAAAATCGGACACGAACGCGTGGTTGTAGGCCGTCAGCGCCTGAATCGGCTTGTCAATCCCCTCCAAGGCTAATCCGTGGCAATAAGACATTTGAGCTCGCAGACCACCGGACACCTTAAGGTTTCTCCACTCGGGGTCAGAGGCAATCGCATCAAGACGCGACCAGCTCTTCGTTCGAACGGCTTCCCAAAAGACCGAATAGATCTTGACCTGGGTATGGTGCTCGGTACGGGCCAGCAACTCAAAATTCAAACCTTCAATCAGTGGACTTAACTGAGCGAGCTCCTCCAGCTTCCGCAGACATTCCATTTGGTAGAAAGTCGACAGGGTGCTGTAGTTCCCTTTGATCTCATCCACCTTTTTGTAGATCTTAGCGCAAGCTTCAAATTTGTCCTTGGCCTCCGCATAATTCCGACTTTTGAAAAGCTCCATCGCTTCAGTGAACTCGGGCGGCTCGAGGAAATAAACTTTGGCCGTGGAAAGGCGTAAGTCCCGGTAAACGGTTGAGTTCTCCTTCTCCTTATATCGCAGGACCTTGTCGTTGGCTGCAACGATCCACCCTGTCAAGACGTCGTCGCCCTTAAACATCAAGGCGCGTGGTTCTTTTTCGTTTTGAGCAAAGGCAGAGCCAAGAGAGGTGGCAAGAACCAGAGCGGTAGTAACAATTTTTTTCATTGCGTATCAATTAGTTGGGATTCAAATCTTAGGTTCTTATTCACCCTTTCTCTTATTAATTTCCTCCATGCTGACAGTTTCACTGCTGTCCTCATATCCCTGAATCAATAATTCAACACTCTTCCAGATTTTCACCTCGTCCTCGTTCATCTTCGGGATCAAGCGGCGGGTCATATCAACATATTTCCAACCTTTCTCATAGGCAAGCTGACGGTCGCTTTTGCCAACCTTGGGATTATCGCCATTGCGATCCCAGGTGAGCTCCAACCAACGTTTAATTGATGGAGCGGAAACCCTAATCAATCCCAGGTTTGATCCCCAGAGAAGTCCGAAGTTCACCCGGGCGTCTTCCGTCTGACCATTGCCGTCATAGGCTTGCGCAAGAAGGAAGCGCGCTTCACCACGAGAATTTCTGAAACCATCTGTCTCGAGATACAATCTCGACTTGGCAATCGCTCCCGCGAAATCTTTTTTATCATAAAGGACAGTCACCATACGCATGAGAGCATCTTCTTTCTGAGACTTCTCTTCGGCGTCATCAAAGACCCGCTGCAGATACTTGATCGCCTCATCTTTCTGGGAATTTGTTCCCCGACCTAGAATATCGGCAACCCCGAAAAGGGCCGGGAATTTGTAACTCTGGTCTCCATCACGGCTGAGAGCTTGCTCGTAGTATGGACGGGCTTCAAGAGGAGTCGCGCTCTTCTTGCGGATGAACTCGCCCACTCGAACAAGGATATAGTTTGAGAGATCTTTCAGATCGAAATCATTTTTCAACTCATTGAAGAGAACTTTGACCATAGCACGAGAGCTTGCTTCACGCGAGGCATCTTTCTTTTGAACCGCGTCTTGATTCACCTCCTCGAAGACACCGATAATCGCAACGCGAAGAAGTGCCCGGGCGGCCATGTCGCTCGATTTAATCCGCGGGAAATTATAATAGTGGTCCTTCAACTCCTCCGGAGTGTGAGTCTCAAGATAAGCCTCGGTGTATGAGCCAACAGCGGCTTCCAAATCAGGGGCACCCGGGACACTGGCGAGATCGGCAATGACCCCCTGAAGACGCTCCAAGGCTTCATCAAACTTTCCAGCGACACGCATTCCAGGAAGACCAGCCACCGCAACCTTCACCTTGTAGGGTGAGTTGGATCCGTAATCCTCCCAGAACTTGTTGTAATACGGAACGGATTCCTCAACACGGGGTCCGGGCTTGTTATCCACCTTCGCCATACCGATGACATTCACCAGATAGAAGAGGGCCTCACCCGCCACCATTTCGTTTTGCTTACGCTCGGCCATCTCGAGAGCCTTCTTGTAGTAGCCTTCCGCGAGATCGGCTTGCTCCGTTCCCTCCAGAATATTTCCCTTCAGGTTGAAGTTCATCTCCATGATTTCCACCCCGGGGAATTCATTTTCCACCCGACTCACCAGAACCAGTGCTGGCTCAAGTTCGCTTTCAGCATAGTGGCAGTTGGCGCGGTCAAAGAGAGCGAAGGGATAGTAAGGGTTGCTCCCGGGCTGGGGATACTTCTCAAGGAAAACATCAAGAAGAGCAGCCGACTTGGTGAAGTATTGCAGGCGTGAAAGATTGGAGGCTTGGAAATACAGCACAGCCTGACGACGGTGTTGCTTGGTGTCCTTATCACCGTATGTCTTCACGTGGAGATCCAATAATGGCTGGGCTTCCACAAACTGGGCAGTGTAGTGGTAACTTCCACCGAGAACAAAGAGGCAGATGTCATGCTGTTCCGAGGGCTTCGCCAGGTTGTCGATCATCTTGCTGGCTACCTCGATGCACTTCTCATACTCACCCTGCCAGAAAAGACTGGTGAGCATCATGCGGCGCACCTCCTCGACATGCTCGCTTTTGGGGAAATCCTTCAGGAAACGGCTTCCGTAAAATTCGGTCGTGAGAACCTCTCCAATGATGGAGGAGGTCCGCACCAGGTGGTAAAGATTCTTTTCACGGGCAGCGACCACCTTCTTGTCTTTGTAGACCTTGGCGTTAGGATAGTAGAGTTCGAGTTGTTCGTAGACAGCAAAGGCACCACGGACATTTCCTTCGTCCTCGTGCATCACGGCGGTATTGAGGAACGCGTATACCTCGTTCATCTTGCCGCTGGTGTCGGCGTCTTTGAGAGATTCGAGATCGGTCTCAAGAGTCTTTTTGTTAATCACCTTCGATCCATCTTTGATCGTGCGAGGATAAGTGGCCACCGAATCAAGCCTGGCCTTGACATCATCAATCGCACCAACCGTGCTGGGAACGAGCGCATAGAGCTCAAAGGTGGAATTCATCATCTCCGCAGCCTTGGCATCCTGAGCCAACTTCATGAAGAGCGGTGCAAATTCATAGGCCTCGAATGGCTCAAGTTTGATGTGGCCGCGATTCTTGGCAATGAATTCGAGAAGTGACTTCTCGTCTTTTTTATCAATGACAGCTTCCACCATAGAGTGGAAAGCGGTCATGATTCCCTTGTTGGGAGTCGGGAAGGTCATCTTGTTCTTGATGGCTGTCTCGAGATACTTTCCCCCCTCTCCAATCTTGCGGAGCTTGAAGTTACAGACCGCCATGTTGATGTAGAAAACGCCACGCTCGTATTTGTCACGACCCGGATCACGTTCTTGGAGGAACTTCTTATACATCTTAATTGCCTCGTCCCATTTTTCCGCGCCTTTCGCGGCATGACCCCACATTAGGAGGGATTTGGTGTGATAAAGATTCACACTCTGGACTTTGTCGCCGAGGCCCGAATTGTTGGCGTATTTCTTATAGCACTTTTCGAAAGACTTTGCTGCCTCATCGAAAAGTCGGAGCTTGAGCTCACAATATCCTTGGTGATACCAAAACCAACCAAAGCGAGGTCCAATGAGAGTCGGAGCGCGATTATCGAAGGCATCGGTCGCTCTTTTCAGAAGGGCCCTGGCCTTATCCCATTCACCCGCACGCATGGCGGTGAGAGATTGGCTGGATAAATCGTCAAGTTTTTGAGCCTGAACCGGAGCCAGAAGAGCTCCGAATACTAAAAGCATCATTGCTACGATGCGGCGGGATGTCGGTAGTGCATTCATACGGTGTGTGATCGGTTGGAGGTATGTAATTTTCAGAAAAGGAAGGCTGAGAGCGGAAATGCTCATCAACCCTCCGGTTAATTTTGAAACCATGAAGGGATCAAAATTCTTAGATCCCTTCATGGTTATTTTGACAGTTCGGGCCGACTAGTTCCGGTCGGTATCATCGAGAATATCCGTGAAGGTCACCGTGGTGATTTCAGTCCGATTCAGGGCGTTGAGAATATCGATCAGGCGCTGCTGCTCGGATTCCCCGTCCACCTTGATCTGAACGATCGGCTTGGTCGCGGCATTATCTGCGATTGATTTGTATATCTCTAGGCGCTCAACTAAAACCGGCAGCGTCCGGACATCGGGATCTTGCTCGACGACCTCTTCAGGTCCGTCGGTCTTGATGGAAATCACTCCATTGGATAGCAGAGTGATCAACATTGGCGTGATCGTCGGAGGAGTATCGGACGGCATACTGGAAGGCATGGCCATATCAAGCTCTTGCTCTTTCTTAACGATCTGGGTCGTAACCAAGAAGTAGATGAGGAGAAGGAAACAAACGTCAATCAATGACGAGATATCTAAACCCGGTTCATCATCCTCGGGTCGTTGCATTTTTTTGTGGCGGGCCATTTGAAAAAAATTGGTGCGGTTGGATTACTCTTTCTTGAAGGCCCCAAAGGCAACTTGGTTCACCCCAGCAGCAGCGCCCGAGCGAATCACCTGACGACAGTATTTAAATTCAGCGGTGGAGTCACCCCGGATGTGCAGCACTGGAGTGATCCCCCGGCCATCAATAATGTCCTTTTCCTTTTTGATGTAATCAATGAGATCTTCTTTGGTATCGAATCGAGTGATGGTATCCTCGGCATAAAAATCGCCACTGTTGTGGATATTGACAACAATCTTACCGTGCTTCGACTTCGCAGTCTTAGCTGCATCCGCAATCGGTGGTTTCAGGCGCGGATCGATTTTAATCGTCTTGGGATTGGACACGACAAGAAAGAAGAGGAGCAAGAGGAAAACCATGTCGATCATGGGCGACATGTCCATTTTTGCCTCTTCGCCATCGTCGGCGTTTGCTGCACGTAGTCTCTGGGTAGCCATCGTTCTTCGATTTTGAGCAGGTAAAGGAACGAGGAAGAATAATCCTCCCCGTCATGACTGGATTAGACAGCGATTCCCTCTGGAATGCGGGCGAGGTGCGCATCAGCATTCACAGTCTGGATGGAAGCGTTGATAAGATTCTCAGCAGTGCCGTGACAATCTGCGACAAGACTGTTGAAGCGGTTCTTGAAGAAGAAGTAGGCAAAGAGTGAGAGAATGGCGACAACCAGTCCCCACATCGTAGTGAGAAGGGCCACCGAAATTGATCCGGCAAGTGCACTTGGGTCGGCACTGGCATTGTCAGCCAAGGTTCCGAAGGCCGCGATCATACCGAAAACGGTTCCGAAGAGACCGAGCATGGGAGCAGCCTGGGCAACGAGAGAGAGAAGGTTGATGAAGGTCATCTGCTTACGGGTCTCGTTAATCGAGAAGTCTGCGATGGCGTCCTCAACATGGTCACGACCGAGATCCTCGGGGTGGGTCGCATCAATGTTGGGGAGCGAATAAGCCATCATCCGCCCCAAGTAACTTGGGTGGGAAGCAGAAAGCTCGATGGCCGAACGCACACGACAACTCGTCATGTGCTCAAGAAGGGCTCCTTTGAGATCGTCGGGACCGAACTTGGCTTTGGTAAGATTCATAAAGTTGAACACGGTCAGGCTGATCAGCGAAAGCAGACCGACGGCCACGATGAAAATTGTAAGGGGTCCTCCGTCGAGAAGGTAACTATCCAGAGCGGATTTCTTTTTGGCCGCTTCCTGCGCCATGGCTGGAGCAACGGTGAGAAGAGTGAGGGCTGAGCCAACAATCCATCCTTTGGCATTTCGTAGTGTAGAGTTACAGGTCATGATCTTTTGGTGTACGTTTCGTGTAAGCGAAGCTGCATTCTCAAAAGAGTCTCCCCTGAGTAAAGGAAGATTTCCCGATTTTAGCGATCTTCTTCAAAAAATACCGCCCACGGACCAACGAGCAGAAAAAAATATCTTAGAGAAATGAGCTTACTTTCTCGTTTTGACCGGATTTCTGCGCTTCGGAAACATCGTTTTGCAGATCTCACAAATCGTTCCGTCGCATCCTCTCGCCGAACAATATTCCCTCCCGTAAAAGATAATCTGAAGATGGAGCTTACTCCAGGAATCCCTTGGAAAAAGGGTTTTTAGGTCCTCTTCGGTCTTTTTGACATTCGCTCCATTGGTCAATTTCCACCGCTGGGCGAGGCGATGAATGTGGGTATCAACTGCGAATGCTGGATGTCCGAAGGCCTGGGACATCACCACCGAGGCAGTCTTGTGCCCCACCCCGGGAAGGGCCTCAAGATCCTCAAAATTGGCCGGCACTTCCCCTCCATGTTTTTTGACTAAAATTTCAGAAAGATCGCGAATCGCGGTCGCTTTTCGGGGTGCCAAGCCACACGGACGCACAATGGCATCGATTTCCGCCACCGAAAGCCGCCTCATTACCTCAGCATTATCTGCCCTTGCAAAGAGGGCCGGAGTAACCAAATTGACTCGGACGTCGGTGCACTGAGCCGACAATAAAACGGCTATCAGGAGGGTAAACGAATTGGAATGATCGAGAGGAACGGGTGTCACGGGATAGAGCTCTTCCAGACGACGGAGAACGTAGGCAGCGCGTTCCTTTTTCAGCATGTCCTTTTGATGCCGGATATCCTTCCTAACAAAAGCACAAAAAAGCGGCTTTGTATTTCACGAAACCGCTCGAAATCCGGATTGAGATAGCCTTCTAGTTTTTGGCTACCTTCCCGCTCTCCACCTTGGCTTTGGCCGCGTAATACATCCTGCGGGTGTGATTGTATCTCGTCCGACCCTTGAGGACATTAAGGGTCCTCTCCCAATCACCCCACTGAATCACCGTGATTTCAGCTTTGCGAGTCCCCCACTTTTTCATAGTGCTTAGTGTTGGATGGTAAATATCGATGGTGTTCGTTCCCACGAGAGCCGAACCATAGTCATCTACGATATAAGTGTGAGGTAGTCCTTTGATCTTAAATTTTGTTCCGACGGGATACTTGGACCAGTCAGCAGCAGCACTGCGCACTGTTCCATATTTAAGGTTGGTTCCCAGGGCGTTCTTTTTCCCGGGTGCTCCGGGCTCGTTCTCCATGTGAGAGTAGGCGGTCGTCCGCACCACACGACGGCGTTCCTTGTAGCTATAGCTCGGCGTTCCATACTTGTCTTTGGGAAGCTTGCTGCTCTTATTGACCGCAATTTCGCACACCGGAGCGGGATGGAATCCGTTAGGACTCTTACTCGAACTGCTTTTCGCAGCGACTCTCGCGAATATCGAGCTCTTGATACTATGAATCCCGTCTACTTTGGCGGTAATGAACTCACTACAGCTGGAAAGAATGAGGGCGGAAAAAAGGGAGAGCATTGGTAGCTTTATCATGGGTTGTGGCAGCAGGTGTTTCCTGCGCAGCGGCTGCATGCCTTGCGACGCCTTATCTGTCGAGTAATTCCTGGCAATTTTCAACCGAATTTTATTCACAAAATCAAAAAGATTCAACCCGCTCATTATCAGCTTTTAAGGCGCCTTATCGTCGCGTCCGAAAATGAGACCGGTCGGCCCAAAGCGATCTTTGTTTGAGCCTCGACAATTCCCTTCGTCAACAAGGACAAAACCTTCACAGACCGCTTCTGCCAATTTGGGAGATTTTTCAGGCGTATTGTAAGAGAGCTTAATTCTGCTTCCGCTTTTTCGGTGCCTTTTTACCAGATTTCGGAGGGGTCAACCCATCTTTGGGTTGATTCCAGAGACGATAGGGATCGTTATTTTTCCTCATCTCAGCCAACAGGAGAGCCTCCATTTCCTTCAATTTATCAGCATGGATTGGATCCTCCGCCAGATCAGTCAACTTGCCGTCCTTCTTCCCATGCTCGAAGATGTATTCGAAAGGATTTTCCTTTAAATTAAACAACTGCGTCTCGCGCACCTTGCCGTCCATGACGTCATACTTGATCAACTTCCAATCCCCCTTCTTAACACAACGCATCCCCGGCTTGGTGCCTCCGGAATAGGTGCCGTAGAGCACATCGCGCACGACGTCCTTCCTCCCTTCTAACACCGGACGAAAACTCACCCCTTCACTCGAAGCCGGAGCTTTTACTCCCGCAAAGTCACAAATGGTTGCCAGCACATCGAGAAGATACACATTACCCAAAGCCCTCGCGCCCGACTTAATCCCCGGCCCCTTCGCGATGAAGGGAACCTTCCAGGTATGCTCGTAGAGATTCTGTTTTCCTTGCAAGCCGTGACGCCCAATCGCCATCCCATGGTCCGCGGTATAGAAAATGTAGGTGTTTTCCAATTCCCCCATCTCATCGAGCTTCTTCAAAACACTCCCGATCTGTCGATCGATGTTTTCCGAGCAAGCAAACTCACGCCCCAATTCATTTCGAATCGTCCGCTCGTCACGCTTCTCCCAAACTCCTTTCACACTCACTTCGTCACGAAGATTAGGATGCCCATGATGGAACGGATGTTCTCCCAAATAATTTTCGGGAAGTTCCGGCTGTTTCGGATTCGCGGGCGGGAGTGAGTTTTTATCGGCGTGATTTACTGCGCCATATTTCTTCAACAACTCAGGCGTACCATCACGCACGTCATGAGGATGCGAGAACCCAAAATAGATCAGGAATGGATCTTCGTCTTTCGAAGCCTCCCGCGCCGCTAAGTACTCAAGCACTTGCTTCCCATGCCAGGCACTCCCGGTCTCTGCGGTCCCGCCACGTTTCGTGGCATCGTGTCTCACCGTGAATTGCTTGTTCGCTCCTTCGTAGCTATTCCCCCGCTTGCAGGTCCGCATCGTATCGTAGCCGGCCTTATTAAAAACCGCCGCCATCGTATTAGCTTCCATTCCCTCGGGACAAAACTTGCCTCCCACCAAATTCGCCGCATTCGGTAAATGCCACACCGTGCGACCACACATCACCATATGGCGCGATGGCGTGCAAACCGCCCCCGAAAACGAGCCCATATGGTGCGCCCCATCCAGCGTCGTTCCTCCCTCCGCCAGTTTGGAGAGCACCGGCGTATCGAGGATTGACTTGGGATTGTAGACCTTGAGATCCAGCGGCGACTGGTCGTCCGCGATAATGAAGAGAATATTGGGCCGTTTTTTCTCAGCAGCTTGCGAGAACAGAGAAAGCGACAAACCGACAAGAAGGCAGAGAGAAAATTTTGAACTCATTAAGAAACCATCTCTACGACTTCCCTCGGGAGAGATCTATCGCTAAGTTCCTAAAATGACTCCTTATTCTCCTTCCTTCGTTTTCGGAGTCATCACCAGGTGAAAAATTAAAAACCGATCACGGCCGAGACAACAAAGACCAAGAGCACACCAAGTCGCTCACTTCCGTCAAAGAGAAGCCTGTATCACCATCGCACCTTTCAGAAGCTAAAAGCACCGGAGAACCTGCCAAACCCCACCACATCACCAGACAGTCTTCATCGAAAGTGGTAGCGCTCCAACACCGACAAAAGGGGCTTAAGGAACTTCGGGGTCGCAGCTTTGCAAGCGATATTTTTTCTTATGATTTTTTTACGAGACAACTCGAGAAAATGGGGTTGCTTCCGTCGTCCCTAAACTATGGACACTAAGAAACGAACAGAAGAAAATGAAATTAATTACAAGCATCGCTACCGCCATCGCCCTCCTCGCACCTCTCACTGCCCAAGCAGAGAAAAATTCGAAAGCCGCTCCGACCATCGTCGGCATCGCCGCCGGCAATGAGAACTTCACGACCCTTGTCGCCGCAGCTAAGGCCGCCGGACTCGTTGAAACCCTTTCAGGTGAAGGCCCCTTCACCGTCTTCGCCCCCACCGACGAAGCTTTCAAAAAACTCCCTGCCGGAACCGTGGAGTCTCTCCTCAAGCCGGAGAACAAGGACAAGTTGGCAGCGGTCCTCACATACCATGTTGTTTCTGGAAAGGTGATGGCCGCTGACGTCAAGCCTGGTAAAGTCACCACCGTTCAGGGAAGTAAGGCCACCATCAAGATTACTGACGGAAAAGTCACAATCGACGGAGCCAACGTTGTCAAAACCGACATTGAGGGTAGCAACGGAGTCATCCACGTCATCGACGCAGTTATCCTTCCAAAAGGCTAAACAGGCGACTTGTCGACTTGCCTACCAGCGGGCATCCTTCCGGGGCTGCCCGTTTTCAATTCATGATCATTCGCCTTTTCCTCTTCCTTGCTTGTGCCTCACTCGTCGCACAAGAAACCTCTGAAAATCTCCAACAAAGCGAACTTGTCGCCTGGTGCATCGTCCCATTCGACGCCGCCAAGCGAACCCCTGAACAACGTGCGGTCATGCTCAAGGAACTTGGCCTCACCCGCAGTGCCTACGATTGGAGAAAAGAACACGTCGCCACTTTCGAAGAAGAGATTCTCGCCTACAAAAAACACGACATCGAATTCTTCGCCTTCTGGGGCGAACACCCCACAGCTCTCCGGCTTTTTCAAAAGCACAAGATCACCCCCCAAGTATGGAAGATGTTTGCTTCCCCCAAAGGCACCAGCCAGGAGGAAAAAGTCATCCAAGCCGCAAAGTCTCTCGAATCACTCGCTAATCGCACGGCCACCACCAACTGCAAACTTGCCCTCTACAATCACGGCGGATGGAGTGGAGAACCCGCCAACCTCGTTGCCGTTTGCCAAAAGCTACACGAAATCGGACACAAACACGTCGGCATCGTCTACAACTGGCATCACGGCCACCCTCGAATCAACTCCTGGGCGAAAGA
>PBTU01000165.1 GCA_002729295.1 Verrucomicrobiales bacterium
ACGTTTTTCTGTTGTGAGTTTGCGCTTATTATTGCCCGGGGGGGCCGTTTATTCATAGATCCTGGAGGTTCCGTCGAGGTGATAGCCTCTAAACATCAAGATACTTAAGAAGCTACCATGGCAACCCACATCCTCGCGATGCCAGATTGGGAAATTTTTGAAAATTTAAGGGGATCGAAGGACCCTTACTTTTCACGGCGCAACGTGCCTCCTTTTCAAGAAGCTGTTTCGCGTGCGCTGGCGACGAGGTAGTCGCGGTTGAGTTTGGCGATGTGGTCGGCGCTGATTTCCTTGGGGCAGACTGCTTCGCACTCGAACTGGTTTGTGCAGTTTCCAAATCCCTCTTCGTCCATTTGGCGGACCATGGCGAGTGTTCGAGAGTCTTTTTCGACTTGTCCCTGGGGAAGGTGATTGAGATGAGACGCTTTGGCGGAGACGAAGAGCATGGCGCTGGCGTTTTTGCAGGCGGCGACACAGGCACCGCATCCAATACAGGCAGCTGCGTCAAAGGCGGCATCGGCGTCGGCCTTGGGGACGGGAGTAGCGTGCGCGTCTGGCGCCGAGCCCGTGCGGGCGCTGATGTAACCACCGGCTTGAATGATGCGGTCGAATGACGAGCGGTTAGTGACGAGATCTTTGACCACCGGGAAAGCATTGGCGCGGAAGGGTTCAATCCAGATGGTTTCGCCTTCAGAAAACTTGCGCATGTGAAGCTGGCAGGTCGTGATGCCCTGCTCCCTGGAGTGTGGGACGCCGTTGATGGTCATCGAACACATTCCGCAGATGCCCTCGCGGCAATCGTGGTCAAAGTGAATTGGCTCTTCGTTGTCATTGATGAGGCGTTCGTTGACGATGTCGATCATTTCCAGGAAGGACGCCGAAGTGGGAATCTCCTTGGCTTCGTATGATTCGATACGGCCCTTGGAATCGGCGCTATCCTGACGCCAGACTTTGAGATTCAGATTGAGTAAAGGCATGGCTTACTTGTAAGAACGGATCGAGGGCTTGACTTCCTCGTAGACAAGTTCCTCTTTGTGAAGGATTGGTGGTTTCCCAGAGTCGGTGTGTTCCCATGCGGCGACGTAGAGATATTTGTCGTCGTGGCGTTTGGCTTCGCCCGTCTCGGTGGTGCCATCCTTGACCTCTTCGTCGGCTTCAGTGAATTGGTGTTCAGAACGGAAGTGGCCTCCGCAGGATTCGGCACGGTTGAGGGCGTCGTGGCAGAGGACTTCGGCGAAGTCGATGAAGTCGGCGACGCGTCCTGCTTTTTCGAGTTCCTGGTTTAGTCCATTCGCTGATCCGGGGATGCGAACATTAGTCCAGAACTCGTCGCGAATTTTAGGGATTTTTTCGAGGGCTTCCCTGAGGCCAACTTCGTCGCGGGCCATGCCACATTTGTCCCAGATGAGAAGTCCGAGTTCGCGGTGGAAAGAATCAACGGGACGGTTTCCTTTGATCTCCATGAGAGATTTGAGTCGGTCGTTGACTTGGTTTTCGACGCGCTTGAATTCCGGATGGTCGGTAGTGACGGCCCCGGGCCTTTGCGTGGCGAGATAGACCGCGATGGTGGACGGGATGACGAAGTATCCGTCGGCCAAACCTTGCATAAGAGCGGAGGCTCCGAGGCGGTTTGCTCCATGGTCTGAGAAGTTTGCTTCACCGAGAACGTGGAGTCCGGGTAGATTGGACATCAGGTTGTAATCGACCCAAAGCCCACCCATGGTGTAGTGAACGGCCGGGTAGATTTGCATCGGTGATTTGTAAGGGTCGTCACCGGAAATCTTCTCATACATCTGGAAGAGGTTGCCATAGCGGGCTCGGATGGCGTCTTCGCCGTCGCGGGCGATGGCATCGGCAAAATCGAGATACACTCCCAGCCCGGAAGCTGCTACACCGCGTTCGTCATCGCAGGCTTCTTTTGCAGCCCGGGATGCGATGTCGCGTGGGCAGAGGTTGCCGAAGGACGGATACTTGCGCTCAAGATAGTAGTCGCGATTTTCCTCGGAGATGTCGGTGGCTTTCTTTTTGCCTTCGCGGATTGCTTTAGCGTCTTCGCGAGACTTTGGAACCCAGATTCGTCCATCGTTACGGAGGGACTCAGACATCAGGGTCAGCTTGGACTGATAGTCGCCGCTTACCGGGATGCAGGTTGGGTGAATTTGTGTATAGCAGGGGTTAGCCATGTAGGCGCCCCGCTTGTGCGCGCGAAAAGCGGCCATGACATTGCAGCCCATGGCATTGGTGGAGAGGTAGAAGACGTTTCCATATCCCCCGGTGGCGAGGATAACCGCATCGGCAGCGTGAGAGGTGACTTCACCGGTAACGAGGTCACGAACGACGATACCTTTAGCGTGCCCGTCGACGACCACAAGATCGAGCATCTCGTTGCGGGTGTGCATTTTGACACCACCTCTTGCAACTTCCTTGGAGAGGGCCTGATAGCATCCGATCAGGAGCTGCTGGCCGGTCTGGCCGCGGGCGTAGAAGGTGCGTTTGACCTGGGCGCCTCCGAAGGAGCGGTTGTCGAGTAGTCCTCCGTATTCGCGGGCGAAAGGCACACCTTGGGCGACGCATTGGTCGATGATATTGTTCGAGATCTCGGCAAGGCGATGCACGTTGGCTTCGCGGGCGCGGAAGTCGCCGCCTTTGATAGTATCGTAGAAGAGGCGGAAAATGGAGTCGCCGTCGTTTTGGTAATTCTTGGCGGCGTTGATTCCGCCCTGGGCGGCGATGGAGTGGGCACGACGGGCGCTGTCCTGATAGCAGAAGCAATCTACCTTATAGCCGAGCTCGGAAAGGGTGGCGGCGGCGGAACCACCGGCGAGCCCGGAGCCCACCACGATAATTTTGAATTTCCGCTTGTTGGCCGGGTTAATCAATTTGGAGTCCACCTTATGGGACGTCCATTTATCGGCGAGAGGACCGGCGGGGATTCTGGAATCTAAGCTCATTGGTTGGAAAAGTTAATTGTAGCGGCCAAAATCGAAGAGTTTGATGGCGATGGGAATGGAGAGGAAGCCAGCGTAGATGATGATGGCGTAGGTTTGGGAGACGAGTTTGATGGCGGAGGCTGTTTTCCTGCTGCGCAGGCCGAGAGTTTGGAAGATCGAGGCAACCCCGTGGCTCAGGTGCGAGCAAAGGAGGGTCATGGCGATAATGTAGAACAGGACGACGAAGGAATTCTGAAACCCGAGGATCACCATTCCCCAGGGGTCGTTTTTACCGAGTCCGGCGAGTTCTGAGTCAATCCGGACTGTGAAATGAAGGATGTGGTAGATGACGAAGGCGAGGATGGTGAGTCCCGACCAGATCATGATGAGGGAGGACTTGGGAGCCTTCACGGTGGCCTCGTGGGCGTAGGCGGTACGGGCGGCCTTGTTTTCTTTGGTGAGGAGGACGGTGAAAATGATGTGGAGGGCGAGACAGGCGAGCAGGCCAATTCGAGCGATCCAGACACCCATGCCATGAAGGAAGGTGTGGAGGAAATGAGCATACTCGTTGAAGGCGTCTCGGCCGGCGAAGATAAGTAAATTACCGCTAAGGTGACCTGCGAGGAAGAGAACGAGAGCGAGGCCAGTGAGGGCGACGATCAATTTCCGACCAATAGACGATTTTGCAAAGGCGCAAAGGGAGCAAGTGGATGCACTCATGTCTGGAATTGTGCGAAGCCATTCAGTCGTGGCTACAGTGGTAACCTAGTGGTGCCGGATGAAATTTCAAGAGGAGAAAAATAAGAGAATCCGCAGGGCTCGGCCTGTGGCACAAGTAAGGGGATTTTGGGCGGGAAATGGGAGGATTTGATTCATTGCCGGGAATTCCTGCATCTCGATCGTTTCACTCTGAATGACCGCTGGGATTTTGGCTGAGACAAGATTTTGGAGAAGACCATGCTAGATGCTGCGATACAGGGCGAAGGAGGGGAGGGAGAACGTGAACGCACCAAAGAAGTTGGTGAGCCCAATTTTCCCCACACAAAGAGATCCTACTTAACCTGTGGTTCGTAGAGTCTTGAGAGTGACGGAAGGCCGCGGGCTTTAAACTGGGTGTCGACCTGGTCCGAGAGACCTTGGTCGAGGTAGAGCTTGTAGGGCGTGTCGTCGGTTTCGATTTCGTGAATGCCATTCTCAGTCGTTGAAGACAGAGCCTTGGCGAGAGAGGGGAGGTCGGCGACAGGATTGCCGTTCACGCCTTTGATGATTTGATTGGAGATGCGGTCGTATCCGATGGTGGCTTCGGTGGGGACGACGCGGGTGAGGACAACGACGCGATTACGGCCTTCTTCATAGTCACTAGGGTTGGCCATGACGTCTAGGAGGTTGAGCGGTCCGCGGGTGGCCCATTCCTTGCCGAAGGCCAGAAGGTAGGGGCGGGAGAGTTCCTGGAAGACAAGTCCGCCTTTGATGAGGAAGGGCGGAGCGTTGTCGTAGCGGTGGAGTGGGACAAGTGGATCGGGCGCCTTCTTAAGCGTGATTTTGAGGTCAAGCGGCTTGCCCTCGCGGAGGATGCCGATGGAGATCTCTTCACCAATGACGCGGCTGCCACCGACAAGGTGGGGCCAGTAGAGGGTACCGTATTTTTCGTGCTGGTAGTATCCCTGACGGTTGATGGCATTGCCATCGATGGTGAGAATGACGTCGCCTTTTTTCATGCCAGCGGAGTCGCCTGATCCTCCGGGAAGAACGCGGTTGATGTAAATGCCACCGGCTTCCTTGGGCAGCTTGAGCCAGGCACGGAAGTGCTCGTCTTCGGTCGTGCTGAACCCGGCGCCGAGGCTGGGGAAGCCGAGGTATTTGCCATCGGCGGCGTCTTTAAGAAAGGCAGAGATAATATCGACTGAGATCACGTCGCAGATTTGGTCCTTGGAATTGTAGCTCGTGAGAACGCCCGCAACTTTGTTATTGTGGTAGGCGGGGAGAGTGAAGGAATTGCCCGCGGTTTGCATCGAGGCTTTGACTTGATAGCTGAGGTAGCCGCCGCTACTCACGAAGGTGCTGAGGAGGTCCATCTTGCGAATTGTTCCGCTGGTGGAGAGTGAATCACCGTTATCTTCGAGTTGGTAAAATTCCAGGTCGTCGCCGATCATCACTGGGTTGCTGACCTCTGCGGATTTGAGGTCTTTGAGGAAATCGGCCCCATTGATAGGGACGAGAAGGGCGAGGTTGGTCTTGTAGTCGATTGCGCTGAGCTTGGCCGGCACACGACGGGAACTGTCGGCGGATTCCAGTTCGAGATAGATCGCATCGGCTGCCATGGCAGCTGTGGTGAGGACGCGGTTTCCGGAAAGGAGGGTGCCGAGGCCTCGCCGTTTTTTAGGCGAGTTCTTTTCCCAGGGTTGGGAGGCCTTGTAGGATTGCAGGGTGGAATTGATTCGCACCAGCGAGTCCGAAGGAGCGCCGAGAAGAGGGAGGGTAGTGAGGAGCGCAAAAATGAGAAGCTTCATAGAGATGAGGGCTTTAGAATTGAGAGATTATTTTTCAAGTCGTGAGGCCTTGCTGATGCCGACTTGTTGCATGATGCGCTTTTGTGCTTCGGCTGCCTCAGCGGAGGGAACGATGAGTGGTCGGGCGCCGCCATTAAATTCGATGACGTGGAATTCCGGTGGGTTGGGCGTGTTGAAAATCTCGTGGAGATGGTTGAGGTTCTTGATCTTGGTGTCATTGACTTCCTCAACGACCATTCCGGTGAAGCCTCCCATTCTGGTCGTGAGCCGATCACTTTCGACACGGGTGAGGACGACGATGTCTTCGATCTCCTTGAAGAGGCCTTTTGAGATGAAGTCGTTGTAGATTTGTCGGAGCCGGCGGTCGTCGAAGCTGTAGCTCGCGTAAAGGTTGAAGTTGAGTGGTTGGAAGACCAGTCCGCCGTAGAAGGTGAAGCGTGGCTGCTCGTCGTAGCGGATTGAGTAAATGCTGCTGTAGGGGAATTCGTTGAGGGTGATTTCGACATCCCTCGTTTCTCCTCCCCGGAGGATGGTGAGTTTGACTTTGTCGCCGGCGAACTTGCGCTCTACGATCTCGTTCATGTCGACGAATTCGCCACTGATACGGATATTGCCGGCGCTGTCGATTTCGTTGCCGTCGATCTTGAGAAGAACGTCGCCCTTTTCGACAACTTGGTCGCACGGACCCTCGGGGACCACGTTGGCGACGAGTATTCCTTTTGCGTCATCGGAGAGCTTGTAGGCCTTCCGCATCGCGGGGTTGAAGAGAGGGAAAGTGGAGAGACCAATGTCCATATAGTGATTATATTCATCATCTTTGATGTCCTCGAGAAAGCGCTTCACCACAGGAGTGGGAATAATGTAGCCCACGTTGTCGGCGTCGGTGCGCCCCTGGAAGGCAACCCCGGCGAGTTTCCCACCCTGAATGACCGGGCCGCCGGAGTTTCCGGGGTTGATTGCGGCATCGACCTGAATGACGAGGTGGGAATCGGCGCGGGAGTGCGAGTAGGAGGAAAAGTCGATCCGGGAAACGACTCCGCGTGTGACCGAGAGGCGGTCGCCTCCGACGGGATAGCCAATGGTGCTGACCTCTGATTCGAGCTGGGGCATGCCGCCGATTTCGATGGGCGTGAGATCTTCGAAGGGAGCGAAATATTCCAGTTCAAGAAGCGCGAGGTCGCAGTCGTGGGCGATGTGCTTGATGCGTGCGACGTGCTTTTGAGCCGAGCCGCGGCGGGTGATCAAGAGGCGTCGGGCGTCGGAAACGACGTGGGCGTTGGTAAGAAACTGGTTGGGGCCGATGAGGAATCCGGTGCCACGTCCGCCGGAGAAGCGACCACTATTCCAGGGGGTTCGGTAGTCGGGAACCTGGGTGGCGCATTCGATTTTGACGACCGAGTCGTAAATCGTGGGTTTTGGCTTTGTCGTTAGCGGAGACTCTTTCAGCTGGCCGGAAGCGGCGGCTGTCAGAGCGAGAGGAAGAAGAGGGCGTAGGATTAAACGCATTGCCGCTGAAACTAGTGCGGGTCGCGTGATTTGAAAGGAGGAATTTTCGGTCGGGGAGGAATTACACATTAAAGCGAAATTCGATGACGTCGCCGTCTCTGACGACGTAGTCTTTGCCTTCGATGCGGAGCTTGCCGGCGTCGCGGCAGGCCGCTTTGGAGCCGAGTTCGACGAAGTCGTCGTAGAGGATGACCTCGGCGGCGATGAAGCCGCGTTCGAAGTCGCCGTGAATGATGCCGGCGGCGGCGGGGGCTTTGTCGCCCTCGGTGATAGTCCAGGCGCGGGTTTCCATTTCACCGGTGGTGATGTAGGTGCGCAGTCCGAGGAGGTGATAGACCGCTTTGATGAGGTCGGAAACGCCGGAATCGCTCACGCCCATGTCGCCGAGGAACTCGGTGGCTTCCTCGGGCGAGAGCTCGACGAGTTCTTCTTCGATCTGAGCCGAGATGACGATGATCTCCGCGCCGTGGGACTCAGCGGCGTAGCCTTTTACCTTGGAGACGAGCGGATGGGAATCGGGATCGGCCACAGCTCCGGCGAGTTCGCTTTCGTTGACGTTGCAGGCGAAGATGGTGCGCTTTGAGGAGAGGAGGAAAAATTCCTTGAGGAGGAGGGTTTCGTCGTCGTTGAGGTCAGCAGTGAGGGCGGGCTTTCCTTCGTTGAGGTGGGGAAGGAGCTTGTCGATGAGTTCGACTTCGGTCTTGGATTCCTTGTCGCCGCTGCGGGCCTTTTTTTCGCGTGACTGGCGGCGCTTATCGAGGGCTGCGATGTCTGCGAGGATGAGTTCGGAGTTGATGATCTCAATATCGCGGGTGGGATCGACGGATCCCAATTCGTGAATGATGTCGTCGTTTTCGAAGCAACGAACGACTTGCACTATGGCATCGACTTCACGGATGGTGGCGAGGAATTTGTTGCCGAGTCCGGCGCCTTCGGAGGCTCCTTCGACAAGACCGGCGATATCGACGAACTCGATGGCGGTGGGGATGACCTTGGTGGAATTCGAGATTTTCGAGAGGGTGTCGAGTCGCTCGTCCGGCACGGTGACCATGCCCACATTGGGGTCGATGGTGCAGAAGGGGTAGTTGGCGGCCTCCGCGTTTCGGGTGCGGGTGAGGGCGTTGAAGAGGGTGGATTTCCCTACATTGGGCATTCCGACGATTCCGGCTTTGAGCATTGCGGATCGGAGGTAGCGCAGGATGGGGAGTGTGAAAACCCCCAAGTCGCCTGAAAGCGAAAATAGTTACTCCGAATCCCCAGATGAGGAAAGGATGCCGGTCTTCATTTCCTTGAGATCCTTGGGGCGGACTTGTTGTCGCTTTGGGGATGATAAGGGAGAGGCTGCGGTGCGATGAATGATCAGGGAGGCTGAACGAGATGCAGGCTTATTCTCGACAATGAGGAAAGTTGGGGTTGAGTGCTGGCAATGAGCGAGGTTTATGAATCGGAGCGATATGTCGGAGAGTATCTGCTTTTTCACTTTGGAAGCGCGGCGGAAATCCTGCCCTGGCCCAGAGGTCCGGCAGAAGCGCTGGATTTTCCGGTGCGAACTGTGGGGCATTTTTCTGAAGAGCGGGTGAAGCGGGCTCTGGACGTGGGTTGTGCGGTGGGGCGTTCGACTTTGGAGATGTCGCGGAGTGCGGATGAAGTAATTGGGATCGATTTTTCCAAGGCGTTTGTTGCGACGGCTGAGAAAGTTCGGAAGGGTGAGAGGGTTCGCTACGAGCGATTGGAAGAGGCGGGGGATGTGACT
>PBTU01000166.1 GCA_002729295.1 Verrucomicrobiales bacterium
GTTGGGGCTGGTGACAATTTCAGTGGGCTATGTATACGCACGCTGGGCCAACGAGCGCTTTGAGATCCCATTTCGGGAAGTGGATCTTCCTGAGGTGGAGAAGGAGGAAGAGAGAGAGCTTCCCGGATTGGGTTGGTCGATTTTTCCAATCTTGCTGCCGCTCATTTTGATTAGCGTGGGAACCTTTGTGAAGATGCAAGGAGAGGTTCCGGATTGGTTGGTGATATTGAGTGATAAAAATATTGCGATGGCGCTCGGTGCGGGGGCTGCGATGATTTTGGCGTCGCGATATTGTGAGTTGAAGAGAGTGGTGAATGAGGCGCTCTCCAGTGGCGGGGTAATTATCTTGATCACCGCGGCGGGTGCGGCTTTTGGGGCGGTATTGAAAGGGACCGGAATTGGCGGAGAGCTTTCAGGAATGGTTGGAAGCGGAGAGAGCGTGCTTCTGCTGGCCTTTGGGCTGACCGCACTCGTTCGCTTTGCGCAGGGATCAGCCACGGTGGCGATGATCACATCGGTAGGCATCGTTGCGCCGATGGTTTTGGAGGCAGAACTGGGATTTCACGCAGTCTATGTCGCTCTCGCGATTGGCTGTGGTTCCAAGCCACTCCCATGGATGAACGACAGCGGCTTTTGGATTGTCTCAAAGATGTCCGGGATGAATGAAAAGGAAACGCTCAAGACCTTCTCGGTGATGCTTTCCCTGATGGGTGTGACGGGTTTTGCCGTGGTGTGGATCGCGAGCCGGGTGCTGCCGATGGTTTAGGTTTCCCCTGGGAGATTGAAAAGTGAGAGCATTAGTTGCCTTGTCACGAGATGAATAGGCAAGATGACGTCTTTGAAAAAATCAGCGAAGGAGCGCTCGAGCTTCCTTTGGATAGGTTTTTTCAGAGTGGAGAAAAACTGGTTCGGTGGGGAATTTAAAATTTCCAGGATCGAGCGATTGAGCTGCCCTGGGATTGTAGTTTTAAGGAATCAACTTTGATGGCTTGATCGCCCGCTGGTAAATGGAGGCGGAGGATGCCGAGGTTTTCTTTTGCGGGAAGGCCGAGGGTGAGCTCGGTCCACTTGCCTGTTTTGAGAGTGAAGGGGACGGATTGGGGGGTGGGGGTGTTATTGGCCCAGGAGACTTTTCCCTTTCCGCCTTTGGGGGAAAGCACCCTGAAGGTGATTTTTGTGGGACCGCTGAATTGACCGGCGCCAGTGCCAAGGAAAGGATTGGGGGCGGTGCCTTTGAGGGTGATAATTCCGTCTTTGACGGTGGCTTGGCAGTTCCGGGCTTTCCAGCCTTGGAGTTCTTTGCGGAAGGGATCGTCTTTGGCGGGTTTCTTTTTGTTGCTGCGATCTTTGCCGACACCAACTAACTCGGGTTGGTATTTTTTAGGATCGAAGGCGGGATTGGGGACGGGGAGGACGGCTTTGCTTTCCTCTAGAAATTCCACGATGAGTTGCTCGAGTTCGCGGACGGTCTCGGGATTTTCTTTGGCGCGGTTGTTCTTTTCGCCGATATCCTTGCTGAGATCGTAGAGGTGATAGTGATGGGCTTGATTTTCGCCTTGGAAGAATTCGCGGATGAGCTTCCAGTGGTCGTGGTGGACCGAGACGGAGGGCGGAAGCCAGTCGGGGACGGGTGGGTTGTGGGGAAAGTAAGTGAAGATGGGACCGCGTTCTTGTGAGGCTCCTTTGAGGGCTTTGGCGATACTGACCCCGTCAAATTTTTGGTTCTCTTCGGTTTTGAGATCGAGGAGTTCGGCGAAGGTGGGGAAGAAGTCGATGGACTGAACGAGGGTGTCGTTGGTGGAAGCCGATTTGATGTGGCCGGGCCAGGAGACGATCATGGGAACACGCACGCCGCCTTCGAACATAGTGGCCTTGCCGCCGCGAAGAGGCGTATTGCTGGTTGGGGTGGTGCCATTGACTTCGTTATACATGTTGCCACCGTTGTCGGAAAAGAAAACGATGATGGTATTGTCGGTGAGTTTGAGCCGATCAAGAGTGTCCATCAAGGCGCCAACGGCATCATCCATCGATTCGACCATCGCTGCGTAGGTGGGACTGCGTTGCGGGTCTTTGGGGTCAATGAGGCCTCGGTATTTTTCGATGAGGTCTTTCTTGGCGTCGAAGGGAGCATGGACGGAGAACATCCAGTAGTTGAGGAAGAAGGGTTTATCTTTGTTCCTCTCCATGAAGGCCACGGCTTCCCGGGCCATACGGTCTTCGATGTGTTCGTTGGGCGTATTGGGATCGAAGTCGGGATATTTCCAGGGAGCGACGAAACTCCCGGCGGGTCCAGGTCCGTGCCAGTGTGGGATGTCGAGGTCGAATCCGTGTTCAAGCGGTGAGTGAGGTTCGGCGCCGAGGTGCCACTTGCCAAAGTGGCTGGTGGCGTATCCGGAGTCACGGAAGGACTCGGCGAGGGTATAGTATTTTGTGTCGAGTCGGTTGACGGGAGTGGGCTGGATCGCTTTGTTTTGCGGGGCTGATCTTTTTCCTTCGGCCGCGGTGAGGATGGGTTTGCCGGTGTGGCAGTTGGGGGTGGTCAGCATGGTGGTGGCCGGGTTGAGGCCCGTGAGAATGCTGGAGCGTGTGGGCGTGCAAAGCGGGCTGGCGGCGTAGGCCCGGGTAAAGGTCATGCCGCGCTTGGCGAGCCTATCGAGGTTGGGGGTTTGGTAGAGCTTGGTGTGACCGTAAACCGTGGTGTCGGCCCAGCCAAGGTCGTCGGCAAGAATGTAGACGACGTTGGGTTTTTTTTCAGCGTGCAGGAAGGTCGCGAGGAATAAGGTGAGGAGAGGAATTCTCATGTGGGGAAATGATACGGCTTTGGACGGCGGATGCCTTAATTGGGAATTAAGTTTTTTGATGATATTGACTGGGCGCTGGGCTTGTCCTCTTTCTTGTCCGCGAGAAAGTTAAGAGCTCTACGCTGAACGCTAATCGCCAGTGTCCTGGTGCTCTGTCATTGCCTTATTCGACGCGGAACCAGTCGAGGTTAGTGAGGTGTTTTTGGCCGGGGTTGGTGAAGGTGAGGCGGAGGTTGATGAGGCCTCCCGGGAGGTTTTCGAGGGGGACGGTGACTTCCTGCCACTTGTTCCAGTCGCCGGTGGGTTTGAGTTGGGCGGTGGCGATTCTTTTGTCGTTGGCAGTTACGGTGACGGTGGCTCCGGGGCCGGCGGAGGCGTAGTAGAAGGTGATCTTTTGGCAGCCCGTGAGGCGGAAGCGGTGATACTCGGACCACTGGTCGTGGTTGATGGCTCCGATGAAGGCTTTGCCGTCCTTGGCGGATTCGTTGAGCAATTTAGGGCCTCCGTTTTTGGAAAAGTTTTCGGCCTGGATGGTGCGGGATTGCAGTCGGATGGTGGTGGTGCCGGAGAGGGGTGAAGCCTTGCCGGAGTGGGCGCCGAGGTCGGTGTGATTGGCGGAGAGTTCGAGCGTGCCTTGGTGGGAAGGCGTGACGAGGGTGCCGGAAACTCCGCGGGAGATTTGGGGTGCCGTGGTTTCGCTGAGGGAGTAGATCCAGCTGACCATCGCAGTGACTTGATCGCGGGAAAGATTGGGATGGGGAAGCATGGGGACCTCTCCCCAGACTTTGGCAGAGCCGGAGATGACATGCTGCACGGATTGGTCGAAGGAGGTGGGATTGCCTTTGTAGCGTTTTGCGATTTCGGTGAAGGAGGGACCGATGAGTTTTTGGCTGGCGTGGTGGCAATTGAAACAATCGGAAGCACGAATGGCCGAGAGGCCGGGTGATTCCTTGGCGAGAGGAGCGAGTGTGATCACGCTAGCGGCGAAGGTATCGGGAGATTTCTTTGAATCGCCATCTTCGGCGTCCGTGATGTGAAGGCGATAGGCGAGGGGTTTTTCGGGAGTGAAGAAGGAACCGTCGAGTGGTTCTTTGAAAGTGAGGGCGGGAGGATTGTTACCTGTGGTGATGGTGTGGGTCGTGGTGCCGGTGGCTCCGGATGGGTCGGTGACTTTGAGGGTGATGGGGTGGTCGCCGGGTTCGTTGAGGGTGAGGGCTGGTTTTTGAGAGGTGGAAAATTCGATGCCTTGAAAAGACCACGAGTAGCGGAGCTTTTCTCCTTCGGGATCTTGAGAGGAAGAGGCATCGAGTTGGATTATGAGGGGAAGCGCGCCGTGTTTTTTATCGGCCTCGAATCGCGCAAGGGGCTTGAGGTTTCCATGGAGGTAGGAAATGTGGAGGAGTCGGGCGTCCTTGTTGTCGCCCCAGGTGGCTCCGTAGTCGAGGAACCAGAGGGTTCCGTCGGGAGCGAAGAGGGCATCGGAGGGGCGGCGGATTTTGACGGGGAGAGGGAAGTCTTCAATGCTGGCAAGGTTTTGGTTTTCATCGAGGCGAGCCCACTTAATGAAGGGACGGTTCCAGTCCCAGAAGAGAAGGCAGTTGTCGTAGTGGGCGGGCAGGCCGTGTGTTTTTTCGAACTCGGGGCGGTGGTGAAAAACGGGACCGGCGCAGGCGGTGCGGCCGCCTTTCTTGAGGATGGGGAATTCCTCTGAGTCGGCGTAGGGATAAAAGATGAAGGCAGGTTTCGCGGGTGGGAGGTCGTGACGTCCGGTGTTGAGGGGCGAGTCGTTGATCGGTTTGGCAGGGTCGTATTTTTTACCGACCTTGCCATTGGTGAAATCGACGAAGGCATAGGGTTTGTTGTCGGCAATGAAGTAGGGCCAGCCGAAGAATCCGGCTTGGCGGGCCTGGTTGATTTCGTCGTGCCCACGCGGGCCACGGGGGCCGTCCTTTCCGGCGTCGGGTCCAACGTCGCCCCAGTAGAGGTGGCCGGATTTTGGATCGATGGAAAACTTCCACGGGTTGCGGCATCCCATGATGTAGATTTCCGGTTTGGTTCCGGAGGTGCCCAGAGGGAAAAGGTTGCCGTCGGGGATGGAATAGGAGGCGTCGGGATTGACTTTGATGCGGATGATGCCGCCGCGAAAGTCGTTAGGATTAGCGGAGGATTTTTCGGCGTTCCAGGGTTCGCGTCCCGGGCGGCGATCAATGGGGGCGTAGGAGGCGGAGTCGCCAAAGGGATGGGTGTTGTCACCGGCCGAGGCGTAAAGGCAGCCGTCGGGGCCGAACTGAAGCATGCCGCCGTGGTGGCAACACTCGCGACGTTGAATGCCCCATTCGAGGACTTTCTTTTCATCGATAAGTCGGTCGCCTTGGAGCGTAAAGCGGCTGATGCGTTGGCCCACAAAATCTGCGGGTGAGTAGAGAAGGAAGAGGTGTTGGTTGTTTGCAAAATTTGGATCGAGCGTAATCCCAAGAAGGCCGTTCTCTTGTTCGCCGAAGACCTTGATTTCGGCGATGGTAGTCCGGCTTCCTGTAGTGGGATCGATGCGGTTGACCTTGCCCTGGAGTTCGATGAGAAAGATTGAGCCGTTGGGCGCAAGATCGAATCCCATGGGGCGGGCGAAGTTTTCTGCGATGGTTTTGGATTGAAAGCGGAAAGCATCCATTCCGTGAGCAAGGCTGGCGAGAGCAAGGGTGGGGATGAGCTTAAGAAACGAAGTCATGTTGATGACCTTGTAACTAGCAGTTTGCCTATTCGTTCAGCAAGAGGATAAGACTAACAGAGTTAATCGAGGTCGAATTGGTGCTTTATTGCAGAGGAGAGCAAGCGAAGGCCGGGAGTCAATTTTCCCCGCCTCAATATTGTGGTGGATTTTCTGATTTTGTTGAGATGGTCGGTTTCGAAGTGAAGAAGCAAAGCTTCACTTTCGTAGGCGTAATTTCCGGTGTGTAGCTTCAGAAATTTCTCGGATGTGGTTGTCGTAAATCTCTTGAGTGCCTCTTTGAAATAGCTGGGAGATAAAAAAAGATTCAAATTTCGGCAATAAAGTAGGTGAATCTCCGTTAGTGCTCTCTGAACCCCTGTGGATGACTCTCTCTTAATTCGAAAATTCTGCAGCGATGGGGATGGCGATGCTGCCGTCGAGTTGCTGGGGAAATATCAACGGGCGCTCTATCAATTTATTTGGCAAATGCTACACCACTCACAAGATTGCGAAGATGCGATGCAGGAGACTTTTTCCAAGGCTCTTCTCGCACTACCGCGCTATCGGGAGGAAAATCACTTCAAGAGTTGGTTGTTTCGAATTGGTCGTAATGAGGCTGTCGAAATTATTCGTCGCCGCCGTCGCACCGTGGTTGCTGAAGCACCAGAGGAATGCCTCGGCACTGATCCCTTGATCGATCGTCAGCCTGCGGCAAGGGAAGTGATGGAGCAAAAAGAACGCTTGCAGTCTCTCGACAGGGCCATCGCCCAACTTCCAGATGCTGAGCGGGAGGTGCTGGCCCTGCGTTTGCAGGGCGACCTCCCTTTTAAGGAAATTGCTCAAGTAATTGATGTTCCGATCGGAACGGTGTTGGCCAGGATGCACCGCGCCAAGAAGCGGCTGAAACCTCTCCTGAAATCTGAATCGAACGAGTAGGACGATGAACTCAAAGACCGAAGATGATCTGTTGCTCTATTGGAGTGGTGAAGCGGATTCCAAACTCTCTGCCGAAATTGAGGCTCTTCTCGAAAAGGATCCGGCTGCTCAACGATACCTCGAGGAGATGGATCAGCTTAATGTTCTTCGTGGTGAACTAGCAGATCTACCGGCGATGAACCCGTCACGCTCATTCGCTCTTGAAGCGGTGACTGAAAGGTTGGTTAAGAAAAAAATTCCCCGATTCCCTCTCCCTTGGATCGCGGCCGCAGCAGTAGTGATCGCAGTGATTGCCGTGGGCACCAAGTCGTGGTTTCATGAAGGAACCAGCCCAGCCGAGGAGGTCGTTGTCAAAGAGGAGGAAACTTCAAGTGAACCTGCCACGAGGGCGAAACTTTCAGAGCGGCTCTTTTCTACACGTCCTCAAGATCCCGCTCTGGAGCGAATTTCCATCGCCCGTGACCGGGCCCGCAAACTACGAACCGAACTCAACCACTTACCCAACTCCTAATCGTGAAAATGTTAAAAATGAATTCCTTGATGATTACTTTCGTTGTCGTTCTTTCGGCCTTCGGATCTCTTCTCCATGCCGAAGAAGAGCGCCCGACCGCTGAACACGTCCTTGATTTCTTGAAAGAGAAAATGCCTGAATCAATGGGCTTGCTCGAGCGCGTGAAAGAGGAAGAGGGTGAGGAGGGCTATGCGGAGGTCGTTGAAAGTGCCGCTGATCTTTTAATGGAGTATCTCGAGATCAAGCGCGAAGAGGGCGCGGAAGCTGCCGAAAACTTTTTGGCTGAGGAACGAACCAGAGTTCGCATGGAGTCCCTGGTAGAAGCCTGGCACGAGGCTGACGATGAAGCTGAGAAAAGGGAGATTAGGAAAGAGATCGGAAAGCTTATTGGCGCGCAAATTGATCGCGAAATTGAGCACGGACATCGGGAGCTCAAGAAGTTGAAAGAGGAAGTCGAGGAGATTGAAAAAGAGCTTACCGAGATGAAGGAAAGCCGTGAGGGAATGATCGCAGAAGAACTCAGGGAAATTTTATCCGATGAGGAGGAGCGGGAAGGGGAAGAGCGGGAAGAGCAGGAAGAGGAAGGTGATGGGGAGAATGTGATCAAGCAATCTTGGTCACAGGAAAAGAATTATGCGCGTCCGTATTGGGTGAATATCCCGGAGCTTGATGATGGAGAAGCATTGCCTGTGATCATCTTCCTGCATGGCAATGGCGGGAATGCCCGGGGTTTGCAGAGGATGGTTCTTAACCGGTATCCGAAGGTTGCCAGCCAGTCCATCACGGTTTTTCCCGAAGGTTACCGGGAGAGTTGGAACATCGTCTCCGAACGGTCGAAGGCAGATGACCGGGCATTTGTTGAGGCGATTATTCGTGAACTCGCCGAGCGGGACGACGTGAAGAAAAATGACTTCACGATCATAGGGATTTCCAATGGAGCGGCGTTGGTCAATCAAATTGCGATTGAGACGGAGCTTCCCAATATTAAGAACTACATTAGTGCGGTCAGTCCCCTGAACGGATTTCAGTATGACGGCAAGAATTTCAAATCGCGCGGGGAAGAGAATGACTATGAGGAGGTCGCGAAGCCCCTCGTTGGGAAGCGGCTGCTGAATATTTCCGGAACCAATGACCCGCTCGTTCCCTATCGCGGTGGTCCATCCAAAGCGATTCCGGCGAAAGGGGGAAAGCTTCCTTTTGTGGATGCGGAGGAGTCGATTTTTCTGTGGGCCAAGCAGATGGGATACGGAGGAAAAAAGCTCAGTAAGCCGAGCAAGGTGAATGGGAAGATCGATATTTTCTCCTATCTCGATGGAGATGTGGTGCACTTCAAAGTGAACGAACATGGGCACAATGCCACCCAGGCCCTGAGTCAGGAATTACTCCTGGAGTTTTTAAAAGGGGAATAATTCATTAAGCTGGTAGTTGATGAATAAGAGCAAGTCCAGCGTCAGGATCATCCTTGGGATGGTGGTGTTACTGTTGGGACTTTCATCTTGGGCTGCGCCGCTTGACGAAGAGACAAAGGCCTTTCTTAAGCGACGGGCTCCGGGCGTGTTGGCGGCGATTGAAATGCATGAAGGCGAGGAACTTGAGGAAGCTCGCGAACGTGGTATTGAATTGCGGGAGATGTTTCTTGAAGAGAAGGAAGAGCATGGCGAGGAGTGGGCGGAGGTTCTGGTTGGCCTGGAAAATGTGGAGGCTGAGATCGAGGTGCTGGCCTGGCGATTCCGGGAGGATAAGATTGGCGAAGATGAAGGAGAGGTGGGTTTGCTTCGCTTGTTGAAAAAGCAGATCGCCTTGCAAAATAAAATGGACCGCTGGGAAATGAAACTTTTTCCTGAGGCGGCTGACGAAATAGAAGAGGAATTAGACTGGCGTCTCAAGAATCCCGAGGTGGCGCTGCGCGAGCGGTTCAGGGAAACGCTGGAGGATTTTGGATTTGTTGAGGAGGAAGACGAGGAAGAGGAGATGGAAGCTGAGGAGGTTTCCGGGCCGGTTTATACGCCTGCTCCGAAAGACGAAGGGGAGGAAAACGATGAGCTTCACGGCATCACCTTCAACTATGAAAAAGAGATTCGTCCGATACTTGAGGAGCATTGCTTTGACTGTCACGACAATGCCAGTGCCAAGGGGGATATTGATTTGGAATCGGCACTCACACAGACCCCGCTGGTGCGCAATCGACTGCTTTGGGAGAATGTCGCAGAGCGGGTGAAGATGGGCGATATGCCGCCTAAAAAGAAGCCGCAACCGGCTGACTCCGATCGCTTGAAATTGCGAGCTTGGCTAGCGGCGGAGATTGAGGGCTTTGACTACAGCAAAGTGCGCAATCCGGGCTATGTGCCGGTTCGTCGTCTTACGCGCGAGGAATACAATCGTACGATCCGCGATCTCGTCGGGCTCGATCTCCGGCCGGCGGATGACTTCTCCATGGATTTCAGCGGGACCAGCGGATTTTCCAACAGTGCGAATACTCTCTTCCTGCAGACCGCTCATCTTGACCGCTATTTCACCGCCGCCGAAGGGGTGATTGATGAGGTGCGGGCAGATAAAAAGGCGTGGAGCTATTTGGCCGGCAATCCCGAAGATGCCGTGGGAGCGGTTGAGAGATTTATGCGCCGTGCCCATCGGCGCCCGCCGACTGATTCTGAGATCAAAGAGATTACGGATCGCTATGAAGTCGCGCTGAAGACAACAAAATTCCAATCGGATGCTCTAGCCCTTGCTTTTAAGACGATCCTCGTTTCCCCGAAGTTTCTGCTTCGTGTCGAGGAGGCAGCGGAGAATGGAAAAGACCAAGTCGTGTCAGATTCTGATTTTGCGACGCGCCTCTCCTATTTTCTGTGGGCGTCGACTCCTGATGATAAACTTCTCAATGCGGCTGCTGCCGGCAAGCTTTCCAATTCTGCAAGTCGTCAGGCTCAGATCAAACGCATGCTCGCCGATCCCCGGAGTCTTTCGCTTGGGGAAATTTTTGCGGCGGAGTGGCTCAGCACCGATGATGTGGGTCCTCGAATTCGAAAAGATCCGATCGACAATCCCTGGTGCACCGAGAGCCTGATGGCGGCGATGCGTGCCGAGACGGCTTACTTTTTCCATTCCCTGGTGATGGATAATGCACCTGTCGCGCGATTGATCGATTCTGATTATACTTTTCTGAATGCGGAGCTGGCGCGCCATTATCGGATCGAAGGAGTCGAGGGGTCGGCGATGCGGAGGGTCAAACTTGAAACGAATCAACGCGGCGGTGTCTTCGGACAGGCCAGTGTCCTGGCTACGACTTCGTTTCCCGATCGCACCAGCCCGGTGGTTCGGGGAAAATGGATTCTCGATACTCTGTTGGGCACGCCTCCGCCACCGGCTCCGCCCGATGTGCCGGAGATCGAGGTAAAAGGTGGCGGGCGTCGGGCCGCAACGAGCTTGCGGCAGAAGCTCGAGGTGCATCGGGAATCGCCGCGTTGTGCCGGATGCCATGCCCAGATTGATCCGCTTGGTTTCGGCTTGGAAAGCTACGCTGAATTTGGCCAATGGCGGGGTGGGATTGATGATCGCGGGACCTTGCCAAGCGGAGCCAAATTCCGTGGGCCTGCCGGACTCAAATTGGCTTTGATTGATGAACGGCTCGATGATCTTGGCTCGCAGGCGATCCGCAAGATGTTGGCCTACGCGCTGGGTCGGCAGCTTGAGTTTTATGATGAAGCGACGGTAAAAGAAATCGCGGCCAAGCTGAAGTCGACGGGATATCGTTTTGGCGATTTAGTGCTCGCTATTACCGAGAGTTATCCGTTTACAATGAAACGCCTTCCACCCGCATCACCGGGACAATCTGATGAAGAATAATCCGAACCGCCGTGCTTTCCTCAGAGGAATGGGAGCTTGTCTCTCACTTCCTGCGATGGAGAGTTTTGGCGCTCCTGTTTCGGTGACAACCAAGACCGGGATCCCTCCGCGTCTGGCCTATCTCTACTTCCCAAATGGTACGGCCGAGGGGAGTTGGGAGCCGGAAAAAGTTGGCCCTGCTGGAGAGCTGCAGAAACTCAACCGCTGGATGGAACCATTGGAGGAATTTAAATCAGATCTCGTGGTCACTAGAAATCTTTGGACTCCGCGAGGGAATGGTCACGGAGCGGGGACCGCAACCTGGTTGACTGGTGGCTCGTATGACCATCGTAAGAATGATGTGGGATCGCCTTCCGTGGACCAACTCGTGGCGCAGAACCTGAGTGACTCGACGCCATTGCCTTCGCTGGAATTGAGCACGGCAGGCGAGGGGAGTTTTTCCGGAAGTCTGCCACGGAATTGCCTTTCCTGGACGCGGCGCGATGTTCCGGCTGCCCGCGAGACCAGGCCGCGGGCGGTTTTTGATAAACTGTTTCGTCGCGCGAGTGAGGGCTTCGTGGACCGGAGTGTTTTGGACCTTGTTCTCGAGCAATCGAAGTCTCTTAAGCGTCGGGCCAGTCTGGCCGATAATCGCAAGATTGATGAATATCTCGATGCGGTGCGTGCGGTTGAGAAGCGTCTTGAATTTGCGGAAGAGCAAACCCTGCGCATCGCGGATGACAAGGCGCTCACAGATACCTTGACCCGTCCGGCGGCTGGGATTCCTGCTGATCATCAGGAGTATGTGCGGGAGATGTTGGAATTGATGGCTTTGTCATTTTGGTCGGGCGCGACACGTGTTTCGACTTTCATGCTCGATCACGGACAGAGCAATCGCTATTTCGATTTTGTGCCCGGAGTCAAAGGGACTTGGCATGCGCTTTCACATTGGAAGGATGCAAGTGGCCGCACGGAGGACGACGACGGCAAGACCAAATGGGATAGCACGAAGTCAAAGCTCGGGATGTATAATTCGGTCACCCGCTGGCATCATGCGCAGCTCGCCTATTTTCTCGGGCGATTAAAAGAACTTAAGAATGCCGACGGCACCAGCGCTCTGGATAGCTCCATGATCGTTTACGGATCGAGTATCGCTGATGGCCACGCGCACGAGGAAAAGAACCTTCCCATTCTTCTTGCCGGTGGCGGGTCGGGCTCTCTTAAAACGGGCCACTATTTGGCACCTCGTCGATCAACGTCGATGTCGCAATTACATCTCGCCTTGTTGCAGCGGATGGGCCTTCCCTTGGAGAAATTTGGGGAGACGAGAAGTCCTCTTGAGGGGCTCTCGGTTTAAGTCACTCACGGGCTCCAGCGAAGCGGAAGAAGAAACGCAACGCGTCATCATAGGTTTTCTGGCTTACATCCACGCCACATTCGCGGGCCAGAATCAAAGTCGTCAGAGTTTGGTCGCCCGCGGCATTGATTAATCCGCCGGTGAGGCAACCCGGGCCGCAGTGGGAGGCTCCGTGTCCCCAGGCTCCGAAATACTGGCTGGAGCTGAGTGTATCACAGCGTTCCTTGAGCGTGGGCAGGACCCGCTTGTCGCCAGTGGAGAGATAGTATTCGCCCTGAAAGATGCCACTGCGTCCAATTCACTAGACGCTGGTTCCAGCTTTCTTTCCGATACGGACGGCTGCGTCTTATTCTTCGTCTTTTTTCAGCGTGGCTTCGAACCTCGAGAAAATTAAACTCACCTTCGTGCCTACCTTAGGGACCAGTTTCTCATTGATCTCAATTCCCAGCCGCTTTCCTTCGTAGGGATTGCCGTTTTCGATTCCATATTGGATCACGGTGCTGGGGTCGGGCCAGATACCAACGATGATCCCGCTGAGGTTTGCGGCATAGATGGGCTTCTTTGATTGCTCATTCTGATGGAGGAAGGAGCCGGCGAAGACCCAGGCGTCCTGGATTTTTTTCGCAGAATCGTCTTCCTCCTCAATGAACTCGCGACTCTGGAGCATTTTGATCAGGTTGATTCGTTTTGTGGCTTCGCCTTCCTTCCATTCCACTTCGATTTTGACTCGAGAGGCCTTCTGTTTCAGCGCTCTTCCCCACCAAAGAACTGGAGAGTTTCTGGGAAGAGGGGTGGGCTTGATGCCGCTGAGCAAAAGCGCGGCATGGATGAGTTCCGGCTTGGCCCTGGTGGTGAAAATAGCTTCGTGTTCGAAAGTGCCCGGTTTGCAAACGACGTACTCGAGAACTCCTTGTTGTAAGCATACCGCGGCTTCGATGCGAATCTCGTGAGTCTCGCGGTTTACCGTGACCCCGGGCATTTTGACTTCTTTGTCAGAGAGCTGGAAGGGCGTCGCAGCTTTTTTCTCTTTGGCCGGTTTCGCGGGTTCGGCGATGGCGAGGCTTTGGAAGGAGAGTAAGGCGAGGATCCAGTTGTTGAATGTCTTCATCCTAAAGTAGTCAGAAATCAGACGCTAAGCCGACATGTTTTGAGGTCTAGCATATTTCGATTCTCAATTTCATCATTTGGGGATCTCTCAGGCGGCTCAGCGACTCTCTGTTCAAGGTTTGCGGAGTATTCCTCAAGCGCCTTAATCCGCTCATGCTCACTCATCCGTTGGGCTGCTGACACCGAACAGGGAATTCCCATCTCGGGCCATATTTTTCAGCACTTTTTCGCTCCCGAGTTGGAATGCCAGCCCAGGTGTCATCATGTCTCGAAGAAATGATGGCCCAATTGATCTCGATGATGGTTTGCTTACCACGGTTTGTCCTGTTTGACAAATGAGGGCGTTGGGCGGCTGTCGTCGTAATACCGATGGAAGACCGGGCAGGCCGAACTAGACATTGGCGGCACCAGCCACGACCAGTCGCCGGGCACGGGGCGCCCACACTTTTCCTCTCGCTGAACATGCTGCATGAATTGTGCCGAAGCAGTGTGATGATCCACGATGGCCACTCCCGCCTCGCGGAAGGAGTGCAGCACCGCCGTGTTGAGTTCCACAAGGGCTCGATCCTTCCACAACATGCACCGCTTGGTTCGATCGATTCCCATGCGGTCTGCCACCTCGGGGAGTAAGTTGTAACGCGCCTCGTCACCGAAGTTTCGCGAAGCGATTTCGGTGCCCATGTAGAAGCCGCTGAAAGGGGCGGCGGTGAAGCGTTGCCCGTTTCCGATGAGCGCCAAATTGCAAACAGAGGGTAGCGCGTACCACCTCAGCCCCATCTCTGCAAACCAACTAAATTCGGGATGGGAAATCTGGACCTCCATGACGGCCTTCCTAGGGAGCTCAAACCAGCGTGGCGCATGGCCGGGGAATTCCACCACGATTGGCAGAAGGTCGAAAGCGGAACGGTCGCGGGGCGGCTTCCATCCTATTTCAATTGCCCGTGCCGTAAATTCGGTCTCAGCCGGATCACCGAGAACTGTTCCATCGGCAGCGCGGTAGCCAGCGTATCGGATGAGTTGGCTGTTCCAAAAGCGGATGCCTTTCTCTTTCGGTTCCGCGGAAGAAAACACGGTGATGGTCGGGCGTATGCACCCATTGTTGGTGGCGAAATCAACGTGACGAACACAAGCCTCGAACACCTCGTCAGGACTGTTTGCGGTCCGCGCGTCAAGGAGGTGTAGTGTCTCCCAGAGTAGACGTCCGATACATTGTGCGTTGTTACGCCAAGCCAGTCTTGCCACTCCCTCGAGGTCGCTGCTGGACAAGTCCTCCTCTGTTGACTGAACAGAAGGTGGGGTTTGAGAATCGATATTTGGATTGGTCCTCATGAGGATGTTGAAATACAGAGCGGACTGTTTTCAAATTTGTGGAGTCATGCATACCGGCGCATCAAGAAACTAGAGGGCGGCAGAGGGAAGCCCTTACGCTTCCCCTAAGCCATCCATGAAACGACAAGATCCGCCTGAGGTCTCCTGTCGTCTCATTATCCCTTCTTAGGATGTGAGTCCGCAGGAAACTTTGTTGTGAAACTTTATCTATCTTTCATCAATTTCAAGCTAAAAACCGATACAGTTTTGGGACCTCCTTACAGTTGGGTGCTCCCCCTAAAATGGATGGGGGAAACCCTTAGTCGGCGAAAGGACCCATGTCGGCAAGAGGATGAGAGCAGTCTTTTCCCGCCTCCTCACGTTCAGGTCTTGAGGTGGAGTTCCTCGGCGAGGGAATTTCTTCCAGATATCACCTCCTTCCAGCGTCCATTCGCGATCTCAAGACGCAGATGGTCGTCTACTTGTGAGGGGATGGGTGAGAGGTTGAGCGAACTCACAAATCAGGCCTGCCCCAAAGGATGCTGGTTGTAGGGTGTCAATCCGGCCGGTAGAGCTCTTCTGGGATTGTTGCTCAGGAATAAGACCAACTGAGAGGGGTTCCTGCTTAAAAGAGGGCCGGTTGTTCGGATTGAATCCGATTGAATGTTCGTCTTGTTTCAGGGGGATTAATCACGACGAGCTGACCTTTCGCCATCAGGGACGTGAAATGCCGTTTCGCGAAGTGAAATAGAATCTGGATTCACCCGTAAGCTTCAGAGAGTGAGAGGTTTTTTTGTCAGAGGGGTTTTCCTGCTTGGGCTGTCGTCGCTGGCGAGGGGAGAGGTGGACTTTGTGCACGAGGTGATGCCAGTGCTTCGGAAGCACTGCACGGAATGTCATACGGGTATTAAGAAGAAGGGCGGGCTGTCGATCAACACGCGCGCTGAGCTTTTGGCGGGGTCGGAATTTGGAGAGGTCGCGATTTCGGGGAAGGCGAAGGAGAGCTTGATGATCAAGTTGATTCACTCAAAGGATGATGATGAGTGGATGCCTCCCAAAGGGCCGAGGCTGGAGGGGAAGGAAATTGAGATTTTAGAGAGGTGGATCAATGAAGGCCTTCCCTGGGAGGACGGGATTACTCTGGGTGAGTCATCGTGGGAGCCGCCCTTAAAACCGCGGAAGGTAAAATTGCCTTTGGCGCACCAGGGTCGGGATCATCCGATCGACCGGATTTTGGATGCTGGGATGGCGAAGCAGAAAGTGACTGTTAGGGACTTGGCTCCAGATGCGGTTTTCCTGCGTCGGGTTACTCTGGATATTGTGGGGTTACTGCCGACGCCGGCGGAGCTGGAGTCATTCCTGAGGGACTCGGATCTGGATAAGAGGGCCAAGGCGATTGATCGCTTGCTGGCATGGGATATTGCCTATGCCGATCACTGGCTGACGATGTGGAATGACTTGTTGCGGAATGGTTACACCGGGACGGGCTTTATCACCGGAGGGCGGAAGCAAATTACGGGTTGGCTCTATCAATCGCTGCGGGAGA
>PBTU01000167.1 GCA_002729295.1 Verrucomicrobiales bacterium
AAATTTCTCGGCGGAGCAGAGCGGTGCGACGCCGAAATGGAGAGTGAGGGATACGAGAAAAATTTTTGCCGGATTGGCCATAGGATAAAAACGTTGTGAGGGAGGGGAAATTGCAAAAGAAACAAGCTAGTTTTGTTCTGGATGCCCTCCCTGCCGGAAGTTGCGAATCTCATTGGCTCCTGTTTCTTGTATTTGTCGGGGAGAAATCATTGATTTCATTGATATTAGGTTTTCGCAGATCGATTGTTTCGGAAGGAGCTTTTTTCGAACACAGATTGCGGATTCAAAGAGGAAGGAATGGCTCACTCCCAGCCGCGGTCTGGTGAAATCGGTCACTACTTCAAATTGGAGTGGTTAAAAGACTGAGATGATTTCGATCAAAAAGCCGGAGTAAGACTCGATCGGAGAAGTGACTCGCGGCGTGGGACTCTTTGCCCCGGTTGACAAGCCGCGGGACACCGCGGCTCCGTTTTTATCTGGAATCGGAGGGGGCGACACGCTCGAAGCGGGCACCAGAAGAAATATCGGTGAGGAAGTATGCCGCGCCACCAAAGACCACGAGGATCAGGAGGGCAAAAATCATCAGCATGAAATTTTTCATAAGGGTAGGTTAAGGGGATCGCTTTGGAAATCGACAAAAAAACCCCGGCTTTATGGAAAAGCCGGGGTCTTGAAAGCTGGGTGGCTCTAGGCGCGACCGAGATAAGATGATTCCTCGGTGCTGATCTTGAGTTTGTCGCCCGGCTTCACGAAGAGCGGGACTTGCACGATCAAGCCGGTTTCCAGAGTGGCGGGCTTGGTGGGGTTGTTGGCGGTGTCGCCTTTGATGCCCTCGGAGGATTCGGTGACTTCCAGCTCCACGGTGGAGGGAAGGTCGATGCTCACGGCGGCGCCTTCAATGAAGAGAACTTCTACTTCCTGGCCTTCCTTGAGGAAGTTTTTGGAATCTCCCACAAATTCATCGGCAAGAGCGATGTTGTCGTAGGTCTGCATGTCCATGAAGTTGTAAATGCCGGGTTCGGCGTAGGAGAACTCAAGCTTCTGGCGGTCGGTTTCGACGATGTCGACCTTTTCGCTGGAGGCGAAACGGATGGTCTTGGTCTTTCCGGTGTTGAAGGAGCGGATGGTAGCTGCGATGAGGGCGTTTCCTTTGCCCGGAGTGCGGTGTTCGAGTCCGAGGACGACGCCACGGTCACCTTCGTATTTGATGCACTGCCCGCGTTTGAGGTTGGTTGCGACGATTGCCATAAGTAGTTCGTTAACTGTGGAGAAAGGAAGTAGGGAAAGCCGCCCGTGGGGTCAAGCGTGCTTACTTCTCCCGAATTTCGACGAAATCCGCCATGTAGCTCAGGGAGAGGGCGCGGTTCTTGGTGAGATTGGTTCTGGCGGCTGCCGAGATGGCGCGAAACATGGTTCCTTCAACCTTGGCGTAGTATTCGACGATATTGTGGATTTCCTTGTCGCGGTAGACAATCCAGGCGCGTTGGGAGTCTTTTAAATTGGCTTTCCCAGCCGTGTCGAGGCCGGCCATGAGCTTCTGGTAGTGTTTGTTGAGTTCCTTGTCCCAGCTTTTGAGGGCCTTTTCATAGGCGGCAACCATTCCGTGAGTGGAGCTGTTTTTGTCGATGTCTTTGTCGAATTGGACATCGATGGGATGTTCGTCTTGAGCAAGGGCAGGACAAATGAGGAGGAGAATGAGAGCGAGATATTTCATGTCTCACTTTATGAAGACCTCGGCGGAAAAGTCTACCCGGTATGTCATTTCGGACTCACGGATGGTGTGACGGAGGATTTTTGAGGGACGTTCGAGCTCCCAGGCGTCCACTTTCTCAAGCCATTGATCTAGGTCTTTCACTGGCCCGATCACGGTGAGAGTGACATCAATGTGTCGGGGGTCGTCGGATGGATCGTTCCCGGCATGGAGAATTTCGAGCTCTTCGGTGAGGGGCGGGAGTTCGCAGATTTCGATAATTTCTTTCCCGGCGGTTTGGGTTTTCCAGAGGTCGTAAAAGTGTTTGGCCGCCAAAGTCACCAAAACCAAGAGAATGAAGCTCATGATTTGGCGGATTTTTCGGAGACGACCGGGACGCATGGCAAGGTATCGACTTGCGCGAATGATAAGGGACGATTACTGCTTTCACCAATGATCTATTTGGATAATCACGCGACGACTGCGGTTCACCCGGAAGTTGTGGAAGCAATGTTGCCGTTTTTCGCCGAGTATTATCATAATCCGTCGAGCGGGTATCGTGCGGGGAAGACGGTGCAGAAGGCGATTGCGGAGGCTCGTAGCGAGGTGGCGCAGTTGATTGGCGCGAAAGAGGAAGAGGTGGTCTTTACGGGATGTGGCACCGAATCGAATAACATGGTGCTTAAGTCGCTGGCCCGGATTTATGGGCGGAAGACCTCACGGGTGATCACCGGAGAAATCGAGCATAGCGCGGTCTTGCGGCCTTGTCAGGCGATGGAAGATGTGGGCTTCGAAGTGCACCGCTGCGGTGTCGATGCCGAGGGGCGGTTGGATCTTGGTCAATTCAAGGAAGCCTGTGCTGGAGCAGAGACGGGATTTGCCAGTCTGATGTGGGCGAATAATGAAACGGGAGTGATTCAGCCGATTACCGAGGCCTGTGAAATTGCCCGTGAGCATGAGATCGCCTTTCACACCGATGCCATTCAGGCAGTGGGAAAAATTCCGATCGACGTGAAGGAGGTGCCGGTGGATTTCTTGAGCATCAGTGGCCATAAGTTTCACGCGCCTAAAGGAATTGGCGCGATTTATCTTCGCGAGGGAGTGCGTTTTGAACCTCTCATTCGTGGAGGGGGACAGGAAGACGGACGACGCAGTGGGACCGAGAATGTTGCGTATATCGTCGGCCTTGGCAGAGCGGCTAAGATCATGCGTGAGTCGATTGAGAAAGATCGGCACGCGGGCATCGCGGTGAACCGTGATCATTTGGAGAAGCGCCTAAGTGAAGAAATCGAAGGAGTGACCTTGAACGGAAGTCGTGAGCATCGCGTGCCGACCTGTGCGCATGTTTCCTTCGAGCGATGTGAAGGAGCGGGCTTGCTGATACTTTTGGATGAGTCGGGCGTGATGGTTTCGACCGGAAGTGCTTGCATGACTGGGAAACAGCAACCGAGCCATGTGCAAATGGCGATGGGGATCTCCACGGAGCAGGCGAAGAGTAGTTTGCGAATTTCCTTTTCCTCCTTCACGACGCGGGAAGAAACCGATGAGGCTGTTGAGAGGATCAAGAGAGCGGTGAAGAAGCTCCGACAGGTGCAAGGCGGTGACAGCGTGGGTCCGGTGATGGTATATTCGTAGAGGAGTTTTGCATAGATATCGCTTTGGGGCTCGCTCATTATAGGAATTCGCAAAAATGAAGTTAAAACAAGTAGTAGGACTCGTGCTGGGATTGTTCGTGGGAGCCTTTGGAGGTTTTCTTTTTTCCAATAGCCTGCCGCCGGAGGTGGGATCTGTTGAGGAGGAGTTGGAAATATTACGCAATTCGAATGCTCAAAATGAGCGGAGGCTCAGGTCGTACCAGCGGAATGCCCGGAGGGACACGACCCCGGATGAGCTTCGTCGCCTGGCGAGAGATGTCCGGGATGGCAAGGATATTAGTCCGGACGATCTTTTTGCGACGATGAAACCCTGGATGCGACAGATGTCGCCGATTTTTGAGCGAATGCGTGAGGTGAATGAAGAAGACTGGGCGGATGTCCGCACTTCTGAATGGGCGCGACAGTATGATCTCAATGCTTCACAGCGGGCCCAGTTGAAGGAGTGGTTTCGAGCGCAAGGCGCGGAGCAGGCGAAAGCTCTCGTGGATGTCATTGAAAACAAGAACAGTGGCTTTGTTGATCTGATCCGGGCAACGGAGTATGACTGGAAGGATGCACGGGGAGCGGACAAGTTGATGGAAGGTTTTTTGAAGGGGGATCAACTGGAGGAATTCAAATCAGGGCGACTGGCGGAGCGTGCCGAAAGTGTGCAGCACGAGGCAGACCGGAACCTCTCGAGATTGGATGGCATCGTAGCGCTTGATGCGAAACAGCATGAGCAACTGTTCGGCGTCCTTTCGCGCGCGGCGGAGGATTACCAACCCGGTCTGAATGTTGATGGATTGGCGGGGGAGGATAGCGCCCTTGATCGTCGTCAGCGGGATACGGAAATTCGTGCGGCCTTGCGTCGGGATCAGATTGAGAAACTTGATGAATATCAGCGGAACAGGAGAGTAGAGGCGGAAAAAGAGATGCGGCGGATGATGATGACCTTGCCGAAGGACTGGGATTTGTTGGATCGAGATACTTTTTAAATGAGCGAGCAAGCAATTGAGATCCGTGACCTGCGGGTGGACTATGGAGACTTTGTCGCGGTGCGTGATATCAGTCTGATTGTACCCTGCGGGGAGGTCTTCGGATTAGTTGGGCCAAACGGAGCGGGTAAGACGAGCACTTTCAAAGTGCTTACGACCTTGATGGAGCCAACCTACGGGGAGGTGAGTATCGCGGGTCTGGATATTTTCGAACAAGCGGAAGAGGCAAGGGAGTTGATGGGATACATGCCCGATCTGGCGCCGGTGCCGTCTGACTTGAAGCTCTGGGAGTTTTTGGATTTTCATGCCAATACCCATCGCCTAGGGAATGGAAAAGAACGCCGGACACGCGTCGATGAATGTCTGGAATTGGTCAATCTGTTGGATAAATCGGATTCATGGTGCAAAGAACTTTCGCGAGGGCAGACACAGCGATTGGTGCTTGCGAAGACTTTGTTGCATCGGCCAAAGGTTCTTATTCTTGATGAGCCGGCAAGTGGGCTTGATCCGCTGTCGCGTCGTGAGATGCGAATAATCTTTCAGGATCTCGCCAGGCAAGGATCAACGATTATTGTAAGTTCGCACATTTTGAGTGAACTGGCGGAGATGTGTTCTTCGATCTGTGTCATGAATCAAGGAGAGCTCCTGGCCTCGGGATCTGCGGAAGAGGTGAGGAGTCAGCTGGGAAGCGCGGAGCGTCGTCTGACTGCGGTGGTTTTGGGTGATGCGACTCCGGTAGTTTCGTGGCTAGAGGGGCGAAATGGGGTGAGCGAAATTTCAACCGAGAGCACGCGGGCGAGTTTTAATTTTGTGGGAAGCGATGAGGAGCAGGGGCGGTTGTTGCGTGATCTGGCAACGGCTGAATTGGGATTGCGGTCCTTTGAGGAGGGGAGTTCATCCTTCGAAGAAATCCTGGTGAAAGTGGCAGAAGGGAATCGTGAATCATGAGTGAAAAAAGCAAACGTCAGGCTGCCGTCCCGGCCTGGAAGATTTGGGCCAATCCCATCGTGCTGCGCTATGCGCGGAGTCGTCTTCGGATTACCGGCTTTGGGGTTCACCTGATGGTAGTGATGTTGATTGCCGGATTTATCTTTTTCGCAGGGAGGGCCGCCGGGGTTCATCAATTGAATTTTGACGCGGTGGGTGCCGCGCGTGGCCCGATCATTCCTCTGCTGGTCCTGCAGGGAATCGTGTTGCTTTTGTTAGGGACCGGGCAGGTGGCCGGGGGGATGACGGCAGAGTCAGACGAGGGTGTCTTGGATTACCAACGATTGGCCCCGATGACGCCTCTGGCGAAGGTTATGGGTTACCTTTTTGGTCTGCCCATCCGGGAGTGGGCTCTCTTTTTGGCGACGATGCCTTTTACGATTGTGTCGGTGGTGCAGGGCGAAGTGTCGATACGCTACTTTCTGCAACTCTACGCGGTCTTTGTGATGGCGGCGATCTTGTATCACCTCACGGGGTTGGTGGCGGGAATGGTGATGAAGAATAAACGGTGGGCCTTTCTTGCCTCGATGGGCATGGTGTTCCTTCTCTATACCGTGATTCCGCAGGCGGCTAAATTCGGCCTGGTCTATTTTAAGTATCTTACAATCTACCCGGTGCTTGAGGAAGTGCTGCCATTTCTACTCGAGTCTCGGGTTGGAATGGTCATGGAGGGGTATCAGCAATTGGTGCCCTCGGCTAAATTTTTCGGTCTTAATCTTCCGCAGTATGTCTTCACCTTGATTTCCCAGGCGGTTTTGAGTTTTGCAATGGGGTTGATGCTTTGGCGTCGTTGGCGAAAGAATGATTGTCATCTTCTGGGTAAATTTAGCGCGGTGGCGATTTTTGCCTGGTTGCAGGCGGTGTTGCTTGGGAACTCGCTTCCTTTGGTCAATCCGGGTGATATTTTTCCGTCACGAGAGTTCGATCGAAGATTTGGGAGGTTCCTGGATACGGCTGCGGAAGGCTGGTCGCCTGCCCCGACCGAGGCCTTAGTGATGGTTGGACTTTATGGTCTCGTGACCTTGTTTTGTCTTTGGGCAATGATTGTGCTCATCACGCCGAGGACCGACGATCAAATGAGAGGTTGGCGGCGGGCCCGGAAATTTGGGAAGACCGGACTGCCTTCCTTATGGGACTCTGCCACTTCCACCCCATGGACCGCGATGATGGCGGCGATGGGTGTAGGAGGTTGGTATTTCTTTGCGAAAAGTTTGATGGAATCGCGATGGTATCCGGGCCTGGATCTCACTGGCGGGACTCTGATTGCGATGGTATTGGTAATGTTTGGTGGTGGTTTGTCGATGCAGGCTTTGCTTGAGGCGAAAGGGAAGAAGTATACCGGCGTGACCGTCTTGTTGGTGGGAATGATCCCTGTGATGATCGCGGTGATTATAGGCTTGAATAGTGACCGACTGCTTCCGGCTGCGATTTGGTTGGCGGGTATGTGCCCTTTGCTCTGGCCCGTCTATGGTGCGTGTATGGCAATCCCGGTTGATGACATGCCGCGAGATTTTATTCGGGCCGCGCCCAATGCTTTCTGGTTTTGGCAAGGGGTTGTCATTTTGCTGTCAGGGTGGCTCCTGGTAAAGTTGAGAGAATCCCGCAAGGCCATTGCCGAGGCCTCGAAAGAGTAACAGTGGGGCTTCCGGCTGTTCATTGAGCAGGAGTTGATCTACTGAAGGTCATGCCTTCGCGTGGTCGTCACCAGAGTTCATCGAAGGAATGTCTTCGGATGATCCGCAAGGTGGAGGCGCTTGAAGGTGTGGTTGGAGTGATTATTGGGAGATCGTATGGCGGTAAATCGCTCGGACGGGGCGGCACGACAGGAACGATTCGAGTGCAGCGGGAAATTTCCGGTGGTTTGAAGGCGGTGACGCAGACTGCCAAGGGAGTACAGGAATTGTTTATCCGGACGGAAGCGGGTTGCGCGAAGGGGGTTTGGGAGAAGGTGCGGGAGCTAGAGAGCTAGCTTTTTCTTAAAGCTCGTAGCACATCAGGCGGTTTTGCTCGCGAAGGTAGAGTTTGCCGTTGGAGACAACGGGGTGAGCCCAGGATTGGGCTTCTTGGTAGGCGGGCATAAAGGAGCCTTTGAGTTCGTAGGCGGTGGGGGTGGCTTTGATGAGGGCGATGTGGCCGCTTTGGTAGCGGTAGATAAGGTGTCCGTCGACGGCGGTGACGGCTGCTGAGCCGTTGCCGGCACCTTTGACAGGCCCCCATTTGACCTCGCCGGTTTTGAGTTCAACGCAGATGGGATCTCCGCCGTTGTGCTTGTGGCCGCAGTAGATGTGGCCGTCGATGAGGATCATGCCGCCGTGGTGGTTTTGGAGGACTTTGGGTTTGAGGAAGTAGAGCTCTTCGGCGGTCTTGCCATCGAGCTTCAGGAGGGCGGAGCCGGTGCCGTATCCGGTGGAGCAGAAGACGTGATTACCTGCGATGACGGGAGTGGGGATGTTGGCAGTGGAATTAGCGACGGAGTTGTAACTCCAGAGATGCTTGCCATCCTTGGCCCGGACTCCGATGACGCCGCGGCCGGTCATTTGGACGTATTGTTTGACGCGCCCGGCATTGGAGATGGCGATCGAGCTATAGCCAGCGCCGTCTTTACCTTTCTTACCGGTCTTACCAATTTTAGTTTTCCATTTGGTAGCGCCGGTTTTTTTATCGAGTGAGACCATGAAAGCGTTCTTTCCGCCCGGGGTGCAGACGACGCGGTCACCGTCAACGAGCGGGGATTCGGAAAAGCCCCAGCCTGACATCATCTTGCCGCCCCATTCATCTTTGAAGCTTTTGGACCAAACGATTTTTCCTTGAGTAGTGAGGCAGACGATGGCTCCGTCGGAAGAGGTGACATAGAGGTGGCCGTCATCGATGGCGGGAACCGAGCGGGCACCGCCGTATCCATGCTTGGGTGGGAGTTTGGTGATGGGCGTTTGCCAGAGAAGTTTGCCGTCTTTGGCCGAAAAGGCGCTGACGCCCTGCCCTTTGATTTTGTCGTTGTAGTTCCCGCTGGTGTAGATGACGCCTTCAGCAATTGAGATGGAGGAAAAGCCTTTTCCGCTGCCTTCGGTGTTCCAAAGGAGTTTGGGTTTTTGTTTGTTCCAGTCCCTGATGACTCCTGTTTCGGAAGAAATTCCGGTGCCGGCGGGACCACGCCACTGAGGCCAGTCTTTGGCGGTAGCGGGTGAGGTAAAAAGGATTAGTGCTGCGAGAGAGGTATACTTCATTGCCCGTTTTTACTCCGGATCGGGCGGGGAGAGCGACCATAATTGAAGCCGAAATTTTTAACTTTTGTGCGGGTCCCGGGCCTGCCACCCGGGATCAAAAGGACAGCTTTGAACTACTTTTTCCGCTACCTGATGGTGATGTTGAGCGACTTTAAGGGAACGTTGAGGTCGAAGTTCTCTTCGTAGTCTCCGACGAGGCCGCCGTTGTCTTTTCCTACTTCGAGCGCGTCGATGGGGTGGCTGGTGAGTTGATGGTCCCCTTCCTTGATGGCAAGGCGTTTGTTGTCTGAGCGGAGGATGAGAGATTTTTTAGTGACCTTGGCTTCGAGCAATCCCTTGGAGTCGGACGGGAGCGGAGCCTTCACGGTGAAATCCTTGCCGCCGCGTCTCGTGGTGAAGAAGAGTTGTCCTTCCTTGAGGTAGAAACTCCAACCGGATGAAGTGCCGCCTTGCGCTGTGATGACTCCCTGCGCGGGGAGCTTTTCGAGTTGGGCGATGACGGAGAACGCGTGCTTCGCGACGTCGGGGGAAGTTTCCTGGGTGAACGTGTCGCCGAGTTTGAGGTGGAAGACTTTCTTCTGAGAAGCCGCAGTCTTTTTGTCCTTCTTTTTTCTCCAGGAATTGAAGGGGACGACGCCGCGTTCCTTGGCCCAGGTTTCGTATTGTTGGGCCATTTTCTGTGCGCGTTCGGGATGTTTTTTTGAAAGGTCGTGTTGCTCGGTGCGGTCGGCGGGGATGTTGTAGAGCTCCCAGGGGCCGTTGACGCCTTTGGCGACCAGTTTCCATTCGCCATCGCGGACGGCGCGGTTGCCTTCGTGTTCGAAGTAGATCGGCTTGCCGCGTTCGAGTGCTTTTCCGGTGAAGGCAGGCGCGAGGGAGACTCCTTCGACGGGGATTTTCCCATCGGGGTAGGGGGCCTTGCCGAGTTCAAGGCAGGTTGCCATGAGGTCGATGAGGTGACTTGGATCTTTGGCCCATTTGTTCTTCAGTGTGATTCCCTTAGGCCAATGCGCGACGAGCGGGGTGGCGATGCCACCCTCGTGGACCCAGTGCTTGTATTCACGGAAGGGCGTGTTGGAAACGTTGGCCCAGTTTTTTCCGTAGCCGATTTCGGTTTCGGGAGGTCCGGGCATGACGCCGTCGCCTCGACGGAGAGGATAGCCGTCGCGGGATTGGGGCGGAACCATGTTGGTTTGGAGTTCGTCCTTGCCCATGGGCTTGAGGGTGGGAGCGGATGGGCGTTCGAGAGGTCCGACGAGTTTGCCCCGACCGAAGCCCTCGGCGCATCCGCCGTTGTCTTGTAGGAAGAGGATGAGTGTGTTGTCGAGTTGGCTGTTCTTTTTGAGAGTGGCGACAATGCGGCCGATGCCTTGGTCCATGTTGTCAACCATGGCGGCGTAGACTTCCATGCAAGCGGATTCCCATTCCTTCAGTTCAACTTTATCCCAATCGCCGATGGGGCCGGGAATGGTCCAGTTGGGATCGATGAGGCCGAGGGCCTTCATCTTCTTGAGGCGGGCTTCGTAGACGGGCTTGTAGCCGTCGTCATACTTGCCCTCATACTTGGCGATGTCTTCGGGAAGGGCGTGCATGGGCCAGTGCGCCGCAGTGTAGGCGACGTAGTGAAAAAAGGGCTTTCCGGGGTGCTCCTTGAAGTGTGACTCAAGGTGCATCACGGTATTGTCGGAGATGGCGTCGGTGTAATACCAGGTGCCTTTCGGTTTGTATTCGGGGTCGTTCTCCGGAGTGATCTGGGTGTTGTCGCGAGTGAGGGAGTTTGGGTCGAAGAGCGATCCCGCGCCGTGAATGGTGCCGAAGAATTTGTCGAATCCGCGTTGGCGGGGCCAATTGTTCTTGGGCGCGTCGTGAGCGATCTTGGGCGTGACGTGCCATTTGCCGGAGAGGTAAGCGCGGTAGCCGGCGGGCTTGAGAGCTTCGGCAATGGTCACGCATTCCTGATTGAGGAATCCCTGGTATTGCGGGAGGCCGTAGTCGCCGGTCATGTGTCCAATTCCTGCTTGGTGTGGGTAGAGCCCGGTGAGAAGAGAAGCGCGGGTGGGGCAGCAACGGCCGGTGTTGTAGAATTGCGTGAAGCGCAGGCCGTTGGCAGCGAGCTTGTCGAGATTAGGGGTTTTTATCTCCCCTCCGTAACATCCGATGTCGGAATAGCCCATGTCATCGGACATAATGATGATGATGTTTGGGCGGGATTCGCCGTTGAGACTGAGAGCGGAAGCGCCGATGGCGAGTAGTGATAGGAGAGACAAGTGTGAGAGCATTTTTCTGATACGGATTGAGAAAGTCCTTTTCTCAGAAAATGTGACTCATTGGAAGGACCGACCTTGGCTTTAATTCAGATAAGCATAGCCCGCATTGAGATAGGTGGCGTAACTGACCCAGAGGAGGTATGGCAAAAGGAGGAATCCCGCTAAGGGAGAGACGGTTTTAAACTTTTTGATGGTTAGAATAATTGCAATCCAAAGCGCAATGATGACGACCAAGGCAGCTTTAGGATTTTGGGCTCCGAAGAAAACCGGTGTCCAGAGTAGATTCAAGAAGAGCTGGAAACAGAAGACGTAGGACAATTGGGTGAAACCCAGACTCTGTGGACTGCGGTGCCAGATCAGGGCGAAGCTGGCACCGATCATGGCGTAAAGAGTCGTCCAGACCGGGCCGAAGACCCAGTTTGGCGGAGTGCCGGGAGGTCGAACGAGCGTGGAATACCAAGAGGGGATCGCGCTGCTGGTCAAAAAGGCTCCTAGCCCGCCCAGGGCTTCCATGACGATAATGCAGAGAGCAATCTTGGCTAAGAGGGAGCGAATTAGCATAGCTGAGAATACTCCGATCCGGGTAAAACGTCGTGATTATTCTTTTCGAAGCGCAACGAGCTTTTTCATTCCCTTGAGGTTTTCTTCGGAGAGTTTGGTGTTGCCATTGGTGATGCCGCCACGAGCTTCGAAGACGAGCTATTTATCGTAGCCGATTTGGTCGAGAGTGCCGGCGAGTTTTGGGAGGTCGGTTTTACCTTTGCCGAAGTGGATGTTGTCTTCGGGCTTGAGATGGATTTCGCAGATCGCGTCGTTACCGAGTTTTTGGAGGGCGGTGTATATGTCTTCGCCGCCCCACATCATGTTGCCGGTGTCGTAATACATTTTGACGTTGGGGGGATTTCCGAGGCGCTTGAAGAGTTCGAGGACGCGGTCGTAGGTGATGGGAGATTCGATGCCGAGAGTGACGCCGTGTTTTCTGGCGATTGGGAGAATTTCCTCGATGAACTTGGTCACGCCAGCGATTTTCTCTTCGCCTTTTTGGAAATTGGAGGGGCAGCTTGACGAGGCCATTCTAGCTTATGGCTGGTTGTTTGGAGGAAACTCCACGGGATTTAAGGCGGGGGTGATGCCTGCAGCGAATGGCTTGTTCCGATCAGTGTGGAGGCAAAATTCTCCTGCGACGGAAGGAAGAGCTACTGACCGGCAATGCGCTTATCAGAAATTGAACAAGTTTATCGAGGTGAGCAAACGTCTTGTTCCAAAAATGAATGATGAGGAATTGAAGGAGTGGAAAGCCCTTGTCAGGATGTTGAAGTGCTTTGAGTAGAGTAGTGAGGCATTGAAGAACTGACGAATTGAGAACCGGTTTACTGATTATTTTTGGGGCATGGAACTCCAGGATTTCGAGAGATTACCAGCCGATAGCCAATTTGACGTCGAAAAAATCGATAGACGCATCCTCAATTTCACCGTAGAAAGATCCAATTAAGAACAACCATGAAAGCAATTATTAAGAGACTCATCGCCCCAATCACTCCTGCCTCTATTGGTTTTTTGCTTGTCGCTTCAACGGCCAGCGCCACCGCCGATAACGAATTGTGTCCGATCATGATCGAGGATGAGATTGACGAAGAAGCAGTCTTCGAGTTCGCCGGGAAGAAAGTCTATCTCTGTTGTGACAAGTGTGAGGATATGTGGGCAAAGCGGGCCAAGTATTTCATCAAGTCCAGTCCTGATCTTCTCCCGCAGTTCAAGGGAATGGAGAAAGAGCTGGAACTCGATAAGGTCGAATTGCTTCCCCAAAAATTCTGTCCGATCTATACGAGCCACATCATTACGCCTGACTCACCTAGCCTTGAGGTGGATGGGGAAAAAGTCTACTTCTGGACTAAGACTGCCATCCGGAGATGGAACCGGAATGCCAAAGGGTCGCTGAAAAAAGCTCTCGCGGGTGGTTATCTTCCGCAGTTCCCCGAAAATAAGAAAGTCGCAGGCAAAGCCAATCCAGTTAAGAAGGCTGAGAAATAATCCCAACTCCTCAGGGTATTTTCCAGATCTCCAGGCGTTGAATCGTCTGGAGATTTTTTATAGAACACGAAGCAAAGCTGTTGATTCCATTTTGCAAGGCTCCGAAAATACGAAAACCCTGAGCTGCTACTAAAATCGATCTCCAGGACCAGTGTTCCAGAGAAGGTGCATCTCTTCGACCGTGGGGACTTTAAGGGGGCGGATGATGCGGAAGCCGATCCATTGGGCGTCGGTGTGATACCAGATGGATTTGGGCTCTTGAGGGTCTTCGGTTTTCCACCACTGTTCGGAGAATTCGCGGGCCGCTGAGCGGAGGTTTTCCGGGGAGACTTCGAAGCTGCCGCCGCGGGTCACGCGGGGGTAGCGTTTTTTTGAGAGCATGAGGGGAGAATTTGCGGGGTGTTTCTCGTAGGTCGGAAGATAGGCGTCGAGGGTCCACTCACTGACGTTGCCGTGCATGTCGTGGAGGCCCCAGGGGTTGGGCTTCTTGGTGCCGACTTTTTGGTAGGAGAAGTCGGCGTTGTCTCCATGCCAGGCGTATTCGTCGATCTTGGAGGCGTCATCTCCGAAGGAATAGGCGGTCTTGGTGCCGGCCCGGCAGGCGTATTCCCACTCTGCTTCGGTGGGGAGACGGTAGTAGTGGCCGGTGTGAGCAGAGAGCCACTCGCAGAATTTTGAGGCCGCATGTTGGGTCATGGCGAGAGCGGGGTATTCGGGGGCATAGCCCGCGTTGTCGGCAAGGTTGAAGTGCATGGGCGTGTAGGGCGGGGTGGGCTGGGAGATCACGTCGACAAGGGGTTCCCTGCCGACCTCGGGTGGCTCGGGGCTGTAGATTTGGGAATCTCGATTGAAGGTGCCATCTTTGTTCCGGTCCTCGCCATTTTCCATGAAGATGCGGTAGAGGGCCCAGGTGGTTTCGGTCTTGGCCATCCAGAAGGGATTGATCGTGATTTTTTTCTGGGGCGATTCTCCTTCGCCGCGTCCTTCTTCGGATTCCGGTGAGCCCATGGTGAATTCCCCGCCGGGGATGGGAAGCATTTCAAATTTGTTGTTCTCGTACTTGGCGACGGTCTCGGTGTAGGGCTCCATTTTCTTTGGAACGTCCTTTTTGACTTTTTCGTAAATCGCCTTGGTCACAGTAAGGAAGGTAGGGTTGCGGTTTTTGAAGCCCTTCGGAACGACGGTGACGCTGGGCTCGGCGAGGAGGCCAGTGGCTAAGATAGGGAGTGCGGCGAGAGCGTATCTGATCATTGGGGATGAATGTAGGTTGGAATTTGGATTTGCCAAGATTTTGAGAGAGGGAGATATTGATGTTCTCAAGATGAGAGGGTGAATGGGGAGCTTAGATCTTGATCGCCGTAGTTCGGCTAAATTGAATCGGGTGATTCGACGGTGTAGGATCGATATCCTTGTGCGATTTATGGAGCGCAACCTGCGATGACTACGGATTCAGGATTTGTCGCATCGTATGGGAGGACGACACCCATTGATCCCCAAGGCACGTTGAAGATTGATGCTTAGATTGGGGTGCTCGTATAGGTGCCCTTGTCGAGGAAGCGGTAAAATCGAAAGAAAAGCTTCAGGTGCAAAGATTCACCTGAAGCTTTTTAAGTTGGGAATTCTGAGGGCTTTTAGTCGTTGAAGGTCAGGTCGCGGAATTCGTTGGCGGCGGCGGAGACGGCGCGTTCGATGGGGAGACGCTCGGTGGAGGAGCCGGTCCAGAAGCCGTGGCCGCTGGTGTTGTCCAGGATGTATTGCGCGTCGGAAGGAGTCTCCATGGCGGCGCCGTGGGCGACGAGGAGAGTGTCGGGGCTGAGTTCACGGCACTTTTGGTAAACCTTCTCGGTTTGCTCGGCGGTCTCTTCGATGGTCATGCCGTTGTCGTAGCCTTTGATGCCGCCTTTGGTGGTGCCGGCGTGGTAGCAGAAGATGTGCGGCTTGGCTTGTTCGCAGATGGCGTAGGAATCTTCTTCGGTGAAGGCGAGTCCCACGGAGACCATGTCCATTTTCTCTTTGGCGAGGATGAGCATGTCGATTTCGTTTTGGAGAGTGATGCCGGCGGAGGTCATGACCTTGAAAATCTCAGAGTCGTGATCGATGTAGGAGATGGACGGTCCGATGTTGGAGACGGACTGCACGCCCATATCTTTGCACTGTTGGAGAACCATGCGCATATCCTTGAGTGGATCGTTGGCATTGAGGCAGGCACAGACGAAGGATTTCCCTTCGAGTGCGGGCATGATGTCCTCGCGGGTGTAGTCGAGGGTCTGCTTGTTGGAGTCGAGGATGGGCCACATCATGGACATGGTGCCCATGCCATTCGAGCGGAGCCGTGCGCCGGAAAAGGTGTTGATGCAATCGGAGCCAGCGGCTTCTTGAAGCTTGGCAACGAGTCCTGATCCCGCGGAGGAGATCATGATGGGGATACGGGCCTCAACCTTGGCTTGAAGGTTGGCTAGGATCTGCTGGGTGGTGATGCGTTTTGTGATCATAGGAATTGGCTGATTTGTTTGTTTAGTTCGAGATGGGATGATTCAGGTTCGTGGTAGCGCGCCGGAAGGATGGCGCCCTGGATATTGGGAAGGATGTCGCTGATGGCATCGGCGACCTCTTAAGGGTGAAGGTCTTCGCGCGGACTGGAAAGCACAAGTGAGGGGGCGGTGATTTTTTTTAGCGAATCGAGCGATTCGAAGGGACTGTCGCTCCAGACGCGGAGTGCCGTCGGCCAATCCGAGAGTTTGATAGGTGATCATTTCAATCGGGG
>PBTU01000168.1 GCA_002729295.1 Verrucomicrobiales bacterium
CATTTTCCGTCCTTAGGGCAGGCCGTAAAATCTAGGTTGAAAACTACAACCGGCAGATTTATCTGGCTCTCAAGGCTGAAACCAAGTGTGAGGTCCGCGGTCATTAAAAAAAGTGCGAGATTTCTCTCAACACGGTTTCTAAAAAAGGCTGGAGGCGGAGGAGGGAATCGAACCCTCGAATACAGGTTTTGCAAACCCGCGCCTTACCACTTGGCTACTCCGCCCTCGCTGAGAAATTCTTTAAGCTGGCGGATGATTGCTGTCAACACCCTCTTTTTCTCAGATGATCAATTTCTACTGCGTCACCCTCAAACGGATGAATTCCTGATTATCGAAATCAACCGGATCAGCACTGCAGTCTCCCACTACGGCATCGCTGATAAGTGCCCCAGTTGATCGGGGCCGGGGCAAACGAGGGGATCGAAGCAATAAGACCGCAGCCAAGGGTCAACAATCGCGGAAAAAGTCGTGGCGCGCTCATGTATGGGCTTCACCACGAGCACCGAGTTCCCTGCAGCTAAAGCAGTCGACTCATAAACCTTACTATTCTTCCGCCAACTTCCGGACGATCGCCTCAACGAGGCCAGGAATGTTATGCTCTTCGGCCTCGACTGCGGGTTCCTGTTTGTGTTCCCGTAGCGTCTTACTGGTCACCGGACCGATACTGGCAGCGGCACAACCTTCCGGCCAATCGAGTCCCATTGCGAAAAAATTCTCGACCGTTGAACCACTGGTGAAAGTAATCATATCAGCCCCTTCTTCACTGAGCTTCTTGGCCGCACCAGTTGGATCTTTCGTCTCGGGAACCGTCCGGTAAGCCAGACAGGAATCCACAATCGCGCCCATCGCGGTTAAGCCATGATAAAGTGCGTCCCGGGTCTCCTCCGCCTTCACCCAGAGAATTTTTTGATGCTCGATACTCTGGTCTTTAAAGGTCTCGATCAACCCCTCGGCAACATACTTATCCGGCAGGAGATCCACCGTGAAGCGATATTCACGAATCTTAGCCTCGGTGCTCGGCCCGATGGCCGCAATCCGGCACCCTCCCAAACTCCGTGCATCTTGATAGGTCGCATAAAAGGCATCGAAGAACTTTTCCACGCCATTAGGACTCGTGAAAACCAACCAATCGTAGGTGTGACAGTCCGCCACCATTTGCGCGAAATCCCGTTTATCTTTTGGAGGCTCGATTTGAATGGTCGGAAGCTCGATCACATCGGCTCCCAATTCTCCCAGTCGCTTGCTTAAGCCCCCCGCCTGTTCGCGTGTCCGGGTCACTACGATCTTCTTTCCAAAAAGCGGTCGCGTCTCAAACCAATTGATCCTCTCGCGTTCCTTCACCACGCCACCAATGACCGCCACCGCCGGGGATTTAAAATTCGCTTCCTCAACGATATCCGCAATCGTTTCAAGCGTTCCTTGCACTGTCCGATGATTCCCGGTCGTCGCCCATCGAGTCAGGGCTATCGGAGTAGTCGGGTCAGCACTTCCTTTAACCAACTCCTCACAAATTCCACGTAAGCGTCCCACGCCCATCACAAAGACTTTCGTCCCCGGTGTTTTGGCCAAATGTTCAAAATCGAGGGAGGTATCACCCTTGGTCGGATCCTCATGCCCAGTGAAAATCGTCAACTGAGAGCAATGATCCCGATGTGTCACCGGAATTCCGGCGTAGGCCGGGCCAGCAATCGTAGAAGAGATCCCAGGAACGATTTCAAAAGGCACTCCCGCCTCCGCCAACTCTGCCGCTTCCTCACCACCTCGCCCAAAGATCATCGGGTCACCACCCTTCAGACGGGTAACCACTTTCCCTTGCAAAGATTTTTCAACAATGAGCTCGTTGATCTGATCCTGGGGAATGGCGTGATCCGCCGCACGCTTTCCGGCGAAGATCAATTCACATCCCTTCTTGGCCCACGACAGCAACTCCGCACTGGAAAGCGCATCATAAACGAGGACATCGCACTTCTCGATACACTCTTTCGCCTTGAGCGTGACCAAGCCTACATCTCCCGGACCTGCGCCCACCAAATAACAAATTCCTTGTTCGCTCATGATAAGTTCTTAAAAAGTTCTTCAGCAACTCCAAGCGGGTCACTCCCGCTCGCTTCCGCACGTTGAGGTGCACCTCCATCCTCCGGATAAACCCGCGCGCCCATCGACAGCACCTCTTCGCTAAAGGCCGACCACACCCCGATCGGCGTTGAACAACCTGCATCCAGGAAATACAAAAACTTTCGTTCGGCAGTGATTCGAGTCCACGTTTCCCGATGATTCAGCGTATCGATAATCTCAGCAGCCTCGCCATCGCCTCGTCGAATCTCCAATCCAACCGCACCTTGTCCTGCTGCAGGGAAAAACTCCTTCTCAGAGAGACACTCTACATGCAACGAATGCCCTTCGATCCCCAATACTCCCTCCACCGAATATCCTAGCCGGCGCAAACCCGCTTCGGCCAACATGATACCATCGAGACTCTCTTCCTCGGCACACTTGCGAAGCCGTGTTGGCACATTCCCTCTTAAATTGTCGGTCACGAGACCAGGTTTTACATCCTCCAGTTGCCGCGCCCGCCGCACTGAACTAGTTCCAACCCGTGTTCCTTCTCCAGCCTCGCTCCAAGGAATCTTCCCAATCCAGGCATCAGCCACCGGCGCGCGCTCCAGTACCCCCCGCAGTTCCAAATGATCTTCCAGAACGGTTGGGAGGTCCTTCAAACTATGGACCGCAACATCGATCTCGTCATTTTCCAAAGCCACTTCGAGCTCTTTAATAAAGACCCCCTTGTCCCAAATACCCTCGGCTTTTGCCACTTCATTGAGCGCCACGTCGGTGCGACGATCACCCGTCGTCGTAATCACAACGCGTTCGGTTTTGAGGTCAGGAAAAGCCGCAGCCAAAGCCGCCTCGGTCATCTCCGCCTGCTTCAAAGCCAGCGCACTACCGCGCGTTCCAATTCGTAAAGTCTTCATGAATTAATCGTTCACTGCGGGCAGCACTGTTTTGTCAATTTCCTCACGGATAATCTCCTCGCAGAGAATCAGTTGTTTCTCCCGCCGCTTCCTCGCCTCATTCGCCATTTCTTGCAAGGTATCAATATCGTAAAGATACACCTCCTCGATTTCCCCCACCTTGGGATCGATGTCACGAGGGACCGCGACATCCACCATAATCAAGGGGCGAAACTTTCGCTTCCGGCGCACCGCTTCCACATGCCCCGGCTTCACCACAAAATGCGGCGCTCCGGTCGCCGCAATCACCACATCGACATCTTTAAGCTCCGTTTCCCAGGAATCGAAATGCACCGCATGCCCGCCAATACTCTCCGCAAGCTCTAACGCTTTATCGTAGGATCGATTGGTGACTATGACCGAACTCGCTCCCCGCGACTGCAGGGCCTGTGCAGTCTGACGGCTCACTTCACCGGCTCCGATCACCATCACAGTGCTGCCTTTGAGCCGCCCAAAAACTTTCTCAGCCAATTCCACCGAGGATCCGGCTACCGAAGTCGCACCCTCCTGAATCCCCGTTTGATTCCTCACTCTCTTTCCAACACTAAAAGTCCGTTGAAAAAGTCGATTCAACACCCCCTTGGTCGCCTTGCCATCGAGCGAGCGTTGATAGGCTTTCTTGACCTGTCCAAAAATCTCCGTTTCACCCAAAACCATGGAATCCATTCCACTCGCCACCCGGCAAAGATGCTCCGCCGCCTCTCGAGCTTCATAAGAGTAGAAGATCCCTTCACGGGCTCCATCAAATTCCCGCTGCCCACAAATCCAGCTCTCCAACTCAGCAGCACCTCTCCCACCATTAACCACGGCATAATACTCGGTCCGGTTGCAGGTTGAAAGCACGACACCTTCTTCAATGTCCTTCGCCTCCAATAAACTCACCAGCTCACGATCGAGTGCCTTATCGGACAACGCAAAGCGCTCCCGCACCTCGACAGGAGCGGTTTCGTGATTGAGACCTAGACAAACGAGCTTCATCCCAATTTAGCAAAAACAATCAGTGACAGCGCAAAAAGTATGATCAGACCGATGGCCAATTGACGCCCCGGCAATCCACGCACGAAGTAAACTCCAATCAAGACCGCATAGAGAACCCAGGTCACCGTAGCGACCAAAAGATGTGCAATCATCTTCCCGCCATCCATCATGACACCTGCAACTACTCCGATGGTGAGAACAATCCACCCAACCAAGGCGATGCGCGCCATCGCATTAACCAGGCGGTGGACCGACGGCATTCCATCCACCAGGCCACCTTTAAAATCATGTGTTTTTAGCCGATGATTCAGAATCATAAACATCACTCCCGCCACGGCGGCCAGAGCCAAAGCACCGTAGGAAAGAACCGAAAACGCGGCATGTGCCTCTCTCCACGCATCGATCGTATCCGCATGCGCCGGGCTCTCATCAAAAGATCCCGGAATCAACGCGATTACCTGAAGAATGACAACTACTGGAGCGGTGAACACCCCCAAAAAAGACAAGCGATAGGTCGTACCGGTCACCAAGTAGAAAAACGTCAGCGACCAAGCCAAAAAGAGGCAGATCTCACCAATATCAGAGAGAGGACACTGCCCCCGGAGCTCTCCCCGCCATCCCAGCGCCATTAATTGACAGGCAAATGCTCCCGCCATCCCCAAAAATGCCAGATGCCTCGATTGCCCGCCTTTGTGAAATCGCCAACCAAAAACGCCCCCCGCCGCAGCGAGAATCGTTGCAATAACAAGCCAGCCAATCTCCATGGCCATTTAACTGACCTTAACTCACCATCCTTTCAAGTGCGGAATGCCTGCTAGGAAAATCCTTGGATTTCGGCTTTAAATCGCGGCGCCCACCCGTTCTCGATGAGATCCAAGCGATGACGCAATTCAGCCCGGAGACCACTTGCCAGAATGACGATGCAGGGAGAGAACTTCATCACCTAGAATTGAGAGTGAGCCCGACCTGGTTACACAATTCCTCAAGAATCGCGTTAGTCTTTTCGGAGAAAGCTCACGCAGATCCCTGTCACAAATCCGCCAACATGCGCTCCATAGGCGATCCCATCCGGAGTATTTCCGTATATCCCTTGCATATCCAGGAATACTCCGACCACACCGATCGCCGCTAAATGCCCCGGAGGAATGGCATGGGACATAGGCCAAACATGCGGGTCAGGGCGTTTCCTGCGCACTACCATTCCCAAATACGCCCCTTCAAATCCCATCACCGCACCACTGGCCCCCAGAGCCGGAATTACGGACTCCGGGTCCATCATGACCTGCCCGATCGACGCCCCCACTGAGGTGGTCACAAAAATGACAACCAACCACCGCCAACCGGTCAATTCCAGAATGACCGCGCCAAAAATCCAGAAAAATAACATGTTCCCCACAAGATGACCAAAATCTCCATGCAAAAAGGCACAACCCAAACAACTCAATAGCTCACTCGCGGCTCCCCAGGAAACCTGGCCCGCCCTAATTTCTGAAAACGATGCCGTTACCTCCCTAGGAACAATCATCCAACTCTCCAACCCAAAAATCCAATCCCAGGAGGTGAAAAACACAATCAATCCCACAAGGATGATCATGGGTAATCGTTCCTTTGTGGCGGGGTGCATCATTTCTTGTGACTGTGAAGTGCCCCAGCCCCGGAGTAAAGACCGCGCATTTTCGCAGAAGAACTTCCCCCGCTGAAAAATCCCGCTAGAGTCGCGCCATGCCGACAGTAGCTGAACTCGATGCCGCAATTCGGGACGTCCCCGACTTCCCCAAACCTGGAATTCTTTTCAAAGACATCACCCCGGTCCTCGGCGACCCCGATCTTTTCAAAGCCTCCCTCGACCTCCTCGCCGAAACCGCTGGAGATGCCAAGATCGACAAAGTCGTGGGCATCGATGCCCGGGGATTCATCTTTGCTGCCGGCGTGGCCCAAATCCTCGGAGCCGGATTTGTTCCCGTCCGTAAGGAAGGTAAACTCCCCTGGACCACCCGCTCCATGGCCTACACTTTGGAGTATGGCGAGTCCGTCGTAGAAATCCACGAAGATGCGATAAAGCCCGGCGAAAAAATCCTCCTTGTCGATGATCTTCTTGCCACCGGTGGCACAGCGGCTGCGGCTATCAAGCTTCTTAAAGCACTGGATGCGGATATCGTTTCAGTGTCATTCCTGATCGAGTTGGCCGAACTCAATGGGCGCGAGGCCCTCGATCATCCTGACATCAAAGCACTTCTTACCTACTAAACACACAGCTCATGTCATTCGACCGCTATTCCCAATCGCTTCTCCGCTACCCCGATCTCGGCTTCAGCTTGGATCTCTCCCGCATGGATCTCACCGATGAGTTCCGCGCCAGCATGAGCGATAAAATCACCGCCGCTTTTGAACATCTCAAAGACCTCGAGGCCGGTGGCATCGCAAACCCCGATGAAAAGCGTATGGTCGGCCACTACTGGCTTCGTAATCCCGACCTTGCTCCGAATAACCAAATCAAAACCGAGATCACCGAACCCATCGTCGCGTTAAAGGCGTTCGCGGCAAAAGTTCACTCCGGCGAAGTCGCCCCACCCAAGGGCGGACTCTTCAAAAACATCCTCATCATCGGCATCGGCGGATCGGCTCTCGGCCCCCAACTCATCAACGAAGCTCTCGGCGCAAAGGCCACCATGAAAACCTGGTTCTTTGACAACACCGATCCCGACGGAATGGATCGCGACCTCGCTGCTATCGGGAATGACCTCAAGCAAACTCTCGCCGTTGTCATTTCAAAATCCGGCGGAACTCCGGAGACCCGTAATGGCATGGTCGAAGCCAAGGCAGCTTACGAAGAAGCGGGCCTTAACTTCGCCCAACACGCCATCGCCGTCACCGGCGAGGGTTCCAAGCTCGACGACTTTGCAAAAGACCAGGGCTTCATCACCACCTTCCCCATGGAAGACTGGGTCGGCGGCCGAACCTCCGTGCTCTCTACCGTCGGACTCGTCCCCATGGCCCTGCAAGGAATTGACTTCGACAGCATTCTCGAAGGCGCCAAGATCATGGACGAAAAGACCCGCTCCACTGAACCTGCCACTAACGCAGCACTCCAACTTGCCCTTGCCTGGTATCACGAAGGAAACGGCAAGGGAGAACGCGACATGGTGGTTCTGCCTTATAAAGATTCCCTCGTTCTCTTCTCGAAATACCTTCAGCAGCTCATCATGGAATCGCTGGGAAAATCCGAAGACCTCGCTGGTAATGTCGTCAACCAAGGTCTCGCCGTATACGGAAATAAGGGATCGACCGATCAACACGCCTACGTGCAGCAACTGCGCGACGGCCTCCACAACTTCTTTGCTACCTTTATCGAAGTCCGCAAAGGCCGCGCGGGGAATTCCATCACGGTTGATGGCACGAACACCTCGGCGGACTATCTGCAAGGCTTCCTCCGAGGCACCCGAAGCGCCCTCTATGACAATGGACGCCGTTCGGTGACGATTTCAATTGATCAGGTCACCCCAACAACCTTGGGCTACCTCATCTCCCTCTTCGAGCGAGCCGTCACTTTCTACGCTTCGCTGGTTAACATCAACGCCTACCATCAACCCGGCGTCGAAGCCGGTAAGGCAGCAGCCACGACCTTCCTCGATCTTCTAAGCCAAGTCCGCGGCCATTTAACCGCCTACGAAAAAACGGCCGGGGACATCGCCACTGAAATCACCGGCGACGCCGAAAGCGTTTTCCACGCCCTTGTTCACCTCTCCAACAACGGCGAAGCCAATCAGGTGATGGGTGAGACTCCGACCCAGGATTCATTCTCGCTGTAGACAGCTCAAAAAATAAAACTCCAAACACGAATTCTGTAGTCTGATTGTCAGGGTGTTAAACGACTATGCCCATGAAATCTCCCAAAAAGAGAAATGAGAAAACTATGTTTCGCACGCCTACAGAAAAATCATCGGATTCGCAATGGCCAAGAGGCGAATAAGCGAAACTAAAATCTTCTTGAAAAGAAAATCCATTTCAATTGGTTTAATCTCAGTCGATCATCATAACCTGCGGATTGGAACCTCCTCCGCATGAAAATGGCGACACAAAATCCTTCAAACAAAACCAAGATCTGTAAGACTCCCTACCACCACCATGAAAAATACATCAACGCAACCTTCCGACACCCGCCGTGACTTCATCAAAAAAAGCACTTGGGCCAGCATTTCGATCATGACCCTTCCGAACGTTGCTCGTGGCACGACCACCAACGAAAAACTTCGCTTCGCATGCATTGGAGCAGGCGGAAGAGCCACTGCCGGATTTGGTCCGGGGCTCAATGAGCACATGGTCGCCATCGTCGAACCCGATCCGGACGGGCGTGGTGCGAGTCAGATCAAAAAGGCCAAGAAGGCCCAACCTGGTGTGAAGATTTATACCGACTACCGCGAACTCTTTGACAAACACGACGATCTGGACGCCGTCTGGATCGGTTGCCCCGACCACAACCACTACGGCTCCGCCATCCGCGCTCTTGAAACCGGCGCAGGCGTTTATTGCGAAAAACCACTCACTTGGTCGATCGGTGAAGCCGCCGCTCTCCGCACGAAAGCCGCTGAGAAGAAAGTCGCAACCCAAATGGGCAATCAAGGCCACTCCAGCGAATCGATCCGACGGATCGTCGAAAACCTGCGCGGCGGAACTCTTGGACCAGTTAAAAAGGTCGTGAGTCAGATGGGCAAAAAATGGGGCGCCACCGGTATGCCTCCTTTGGGCACCAAACCAACTGGCCTGAATTGGGATTCCTGGTTGGGGCCTGCCGAGGAAATCCCTTACCACAAAGATCTTCATCCCTTCACCTGGCGCAAATATGGCCCCTTCGGAACGGGAACGCTCGGCGATATGGCCTGCCACACCATTGATGGTGCAGTTTGGGGATTGCGACTCACCGAGGCCGACACCTTCCAGGTCGAAGCCGAAAGCGGCGGCCCTAAAAACGGCGGACACGCCCTTGATGCTGTGGTGCGTTGGGATTTCCCCGCCCGCGGCGACATGCCCGCAATGTCGCTTTGGTGGTATCAAGGAGATGCCAAACCGAAAAATCCCAAAGAACTCGGCAAGATCAACTACAACACTCTCTATCACGGCGAAAAAGGCTTCATGACCTCCAGCAGTCACTGCGGAGGTGGCGATCTCCTGCCGAAATCCTTTGCCAAGTCAGTCAAGCAAGCGGAGAAAACCATCGCCCGCGTTCCGAGTCACTCGGGCGACTGGATTCGTGCGATGAAGGACAAGAGCGCTCCTGCACCGAGCTGCAATTTCGACTACTCCGGAAGACTCACCGAAATCGTTCTTGCTGGAGTCGTCGCTCTGGAAATTGGCGAAAAGCTCACCTTCGACATGAAAACGAGCAAGTTCACCAACAACGATAACGCCAACGCCCTCCTCTGGCGCAAGCCACGTAAGGGGTGGGAATTTGGTTATCCGGCATAGTCCCGAATGAGCCTGTGCTCCTCCATAATTGACCTTCTTCGCGGGAAGAAGGTCATTGCTTTGGTATTCGCCATTCAGCAAGCCGGGGCACAAAATCACCTGTCAATTCTGGAGAAACTTGCCGGGGCGGATCCCGCGCCTTTCGTCATCGTTGAGGGAAGCGGTGAAGATACCAAAGGTCGGGCCCAGGGAGTCATTATCTCGCCAAAGGGCCATGTGCTGAGCGTTGGACACATTGCCTGGATCGATGCTGACAAATCCTTCACGGACAAATTTCGAATCAGCTTTCGTGGAACCTCAAAAGACCTGCCCGCCAAACCGTCCCACATTCACAAAGCGGTCTTTACCGACAAGGAAGATGCCAACTTCTTTGAGCACTACTTCCCGGCCAAGCTTCTCAAGCAAGGAGAATCAAGATTCATCAAGAAGAGCGACCTTGCCGTCTTCCAACTCCCTGCTGGCAAACCGTATCCCAAAATTAATTTCTTCTCGAAAGAGAAACCAGTCCTCTCCTCTGGCGATATCCTGTACCTTTGCCATTTCACCTTCCCCCACAAAGCCGGAAATCCGTCCTTTCTCATGAACCCGGTCGAGGTCATCGGCGTGACTAAAACCTCAAGTGGCCTGCAATACCTCGCCAAAGGATTCTATCGCATCGGCTCCAGCGGAGGCGCCGTTCTCAAAAACGGGAAACTCATCGGCATTCAAAGCGCAGCTTACACCATCAACACAAAAGAAAATACGGAGCTTCCCCATGGCCTGATTTCCTTTGAGCTGGTTTGGGGGGATCTCATCGAAAAAGCGATCACCCCATCTCCAAAAACTCAAGCGAACCCCTCGAAATAAGAGAAATCGTAGTTTTGGGTCATCCAGGCGCCCCATTTGGGATAAATGAAAATGAACCAGAAAGTGAAGACCTACCGCAGTGGGACAATATCTTCTTCCCACCCATTAAGAAGTGCTTTCAGACGACCCCCTTCTTTTGGTTTTTTCAGCAACAAATCGGTTTCTTCCGCCAAATCTTTAGACAAATCGAAAAGCCATTCCTCAGTTCGGCCTTCGGTTTTACGAACAAACTTCAGGTTACCATCCCGCACCGCAGACCACGTTCGCTCACCCCGTTTGCCTCGCCAGAAAAGAGTGCGGGAAATATTTGGTTTACGCTCCACCAGATGCTTTACGATATCAATCCCTTCCAACTGCCTATTCGACGCCTTTGCTTTCGTTAAATTAAGGATCGAACGGGTTAGATCAAATGTAGCACATACTTGGCTACTCTCTTGCCCCGCGGGCAATTTGCCGGGCCAGCGCATGATCAGCGGAACTCGAATACCCCCCTCAAGTGTCGTACTCTTTGCGCCTCGTAATGGCCCCATATGGGCGGCCGGAGCAAAGCCACCGTTATCCGATACAAAAATCACCAGCGTGTTTTGCTCGAGCTCGTGATACCTTAGCGAATCCAGCACGCGCCCGACCTCGGAATCAAGATCTTCCAGCATGGCAACGTAAGTATCCGGATCGGGCGTCATCCAATTATCCTTGGTGATTTTTTTATCGACGTCCTTCGGGCCTTGAAAGGGAAAGTGCGGGCTTTCGTGGGAGACAAACAGAAAGAACGGTTTGTTTTTATTGCGTGCAATGAAGTCGGTGGAAGACCCCGTAATCAGGTGTGTCATATACCCCTCTGAATGCACCGGTAAACGACCACGAAAGAGAACGTGTAAATCACTTGTTTCACGGTGGTTGAAGTAATGGACATTACCGCCTAGATAACCAAAAAATTCGTCCCATCCATGTTCTACCGGATTGAAGTGTGGCTCATAACCCAAATGCCACTTGCCGAAAATCCCAGCGACATAGCCGGCCTTTTTCAACTCACCCGGCAGGACAACCTGTTTCGCTGGTAACCCGAGTTGTCGACGATCGGCCAAGAGAATGGCATCATTATACCGACCCACATTTCCCGTGCCGATAGCGCATTCAAGTCCGCCGGCCCATTGAGGGTAACGGCCTGTCAGTAACGCCGTGCGCGTGGGGCTGCACTCAGTCCCGTTGGAATAATGCTGCGTAAACCGCACGCCCTCCTTCGCAAGACCGTCAATAATCGGAGTCTTCGCCTTCGGATGACCGTAGCACCCAAGATCACCATAACCCATGTCATCAGCGAGAATTAGGACAATGTTTGGTGGCGCAGCCTGAAGTTTCAGTGCCCCAACAAAGATGACGAACGCAACAAGAAACAAACGCATCAGCTGACTTTTTTTAGACGACTCACCCGCCCGGTGGCGACCCATTCGGCGACGATAATGTTGCCGTCGTTGTCGAAGCAGGCGTCGTGGGGATGGACAAATTTTCCGGTAACCCATGTCTCAGGCTTGCCGCGATTCACCTTCTTCTGCTTCACTACGCCTTCGACATCATCGCCGAGGCGGGCGACGACTTTGTTGTTGTCACCCAGCAAGGTCACGCGGGCGTGGAGCTCGGGCACGAGCAGGAGATTTTTGTATGAATCCAAATTGGCCGGCAGCCCGAAGCCGGACAGGGTCTCGAGATATTTGCCGTCCAGCGTGAGGTATTGCAGTGTGTGATGGGCGCGATCACATACCACAACGCGTTCATCTCGACCCGGGCGGCGATCGATCCAGATGCCGTGCGGCGTGGCAAATTTCCCCTCACCTTTACCCGATCCTCCAAACTTGGAAACCCAATCTCCGGCTTTGTCATAGCGATGCACGCAAAAGGAACCGTAGCCGTCCGCCAGTAAAAATCCGCCGTCGTTGAGGAAGGCAAAGTTGGTTGGCATGAAGGCATCACGGCCCCAGCGCTTGACGCGAACTTTGTCTTCGTCCTTTTTGTAAACACCACTGTCCATCGGTGCGTATTTTTCCCAAACCGTCTCGCCCTCGAGCGTGAGTTTGGCGAAGGCCTTCACGTTTTGGTAAGCGCACACGTAAAGGAACTGCTCCTTGCCCTCGGTCCGCACCTCGATGCCGTGACCGCCGCCCTGGAATTGATTACCGAAGGCGCGAATGAATTTCCCCTTTTGGTCGAACACAAAAATGGACGGATGATCCTTCAAGTTTTGCCGACCTTCATGAATGACGTACAGCAAGCCCTCGGCATCCACGGCCACATTATGGGTGGTCTGCCATGTGTATTTGGCTGGCAATTGCGCAAAGCCGTGCTGCACCTCGTACTGGTGTTCCCCTTCGCCGATGATCACCTGCTTGGGATTTTTGTTGGCCAGCAACAGCTGTGGCATGGCGATGGCGGCTGTGGAAGTAGCAAGAAATTGACGACGGGAATGGGTTGTCTTCATAGATGATCAGCTTGCTGAATTTTACGCCGCAAGCCGTCGGATGCAAGGGCGGAGGTTTCAACCCCCTTTTCTCCCCCATGGATTCCGCCAATCTCCGGTTTCCGCAACCTTTCCGCCAAAAGCAAATTCCTGGCAGTCAGTTAGATCGCTTAACTTTCCCGGGCATTACTGATTACTGTGGCAGAAACGACTCAACCACTAATTCAAGTCTTCAATGCAGAAGAGATGGCGCTCACCCCGGATAAACAGCTGATTGTCGACCGGAGCTAGAGTTGCGTCGACTCCTTCATCAAGTGAATTGGTGGAAATAATCTCGAACTTCTTGCCATCTTTAATAACCACGGTCGTTCCACTTCGTCCAGTAATGTAGACCCTACCGTTCGCAGCGACTGGAGAAGCATAGAGAGTCGAGAGACCTGGAATTTTCGCCGCCGTATAATAGGCATCACCAGTGAGAGGATTCACACATGAAAGTGAAGCCGACTTGGCCTTATGCATATAGAGAAGCTTCCCAGACAATAGAGGTGAAGCAAGATCGGGCGTATTCTTCTCCCAACTCCACACGACATTCTGGGTGCCCTTGAGGTTGCCTCGTCCACCGAGACGAAACGCCCCGCCATAGGAGCCACGGAAGCCGCTGGCGACAATAACCAAATCACTGATAGCCACTGCAGAGGTGACAGGTCTCTGGGCCTTCCCGGCAATACGCCATAGTTCCTTCCCAGTTTCGAGCTCATAACCACGGATACAGGTCTGACCATTCATCACGACTTGTTTGGCACCGCTATTTTCAACGACAAAAGGAGTGCACCAATTGGTCGGCTCGTCCCGCTTGGTCTGCCAAATCGTTTTGCCAGTGAGGCAATCTAACGCATAAAGTGAAGAAGGCCCTTCATGATCCCATGGCACAAGGACCTTGTTGCCTTCAAGAGTTGGAGAACTCCCTTCACCAAAAGCGTTACGAGTGTCCATCTTTCCAAAGTCATCACGCTTCCAGACGAGCTCACCATCCATGGTGTAGCA
>PBTU01000169.1 GCA_002729295.1 Verrucomicrobiales bacterium
CCGAATCCTTCGAAAAATGTATTGCCCTCAGCCTCCCTGTCCCCTACGCAGCCTCACGTCAGGAGTCACGGGGTGTGGGCTTGTGGACCCGGTCAGGACGGAAACGTAGCAGCCGCAGCTTGTCCTACACTGCCGTGGCTTTCTGGCACCAATTTTCATTTCCAATCCACAAAGAGCCGCCGGCCCCCAAGCCGGTGGCTTTTTTGTGGTCATCTTGATCCGCCTCGGTAGCCTCGCCCCGTCATGTCAGCGCACCTCTTCCCCGACGGATCATCCTTTCCCTCTCCGGGTCTCGGCACCTGGAAAATCCCCGAAGACCTCACCCCCAAAATCGTCCACGAAGCGATCGAGATCGGATACCGTCATCTCGACTGTGCTTGCGACTACGGCAACGAATCCCTCGTCGGCCAGGGCATCAAATCCGCCCTCGACGCCGGGCTCTGCTCCCGCGATGACCTCTGGGTCACGAGCAAACTCTGGAACACATACCACGAGCCTCAACACGTCCGCGCCGCCTGCGAGAGGTCACTCGCCGATCTTGGGCTCGACTACCTAGATCTCTACCTCGTTCACTTTCCCATCGCCCTCGAGTTTGTTCCCCTCGACGAAATGTATCCGCCGGGTTGGACCGCAGGAAAAGACGCGATGTCTCCGATCAAAGTCCCCTACTCCGACACCTGGAAAGCAATGGAGGAACTCGTCGACGCCGGACTCGTCAAGAGAATCGGCGTTTGCAATCTCACCACCAGCTCGCTGCGCGACGTTCTCTCTTACGCCCGCATCAAGCCCGCGGTGCACCAGATCGAGCTTCATCCCTACCTCACCCAAAACGCTATGGTGCGCTATTGCCAGGAAGAAGACATCGCCATCACGGCCTTCTCGCCTTTCGGGGCTGATTCCTATCTCCCGCTCGATATGGCCGGGGAAAATGAACGCGTCCTGACCAATCCTGTCCTTCTCAAAATCGCGGAAGCCCATGAGCGCACCCCCGCGCAGGTCGCCCTTCGCTGGGCGATGCACCGAGGCACTATTCCCATCCCTAAGACGCAATCTTCCCAACATCTCCGCGAAAATCTCGATCTCTTCGAATTCACCTTGAGCGAAGAGGAACTCGCTGCCATCACCGCTCTGGACCAACATCGCCGCTTCAACGACCCGGCCGTCTTTGGCGAAAACGCCTTCAACACTTTCTACCCCATCTTTGATTAAATGAAACCACTCTCAGGAAAAACAGCCATCGTCACCGGCGGTGGAAGCGGCATCGGGCTCGGCACCGCGCAAGCCCTCGCCGAAGCCGGATGCTCCGTCACCATCTGCGGACGCAACGAAGGCAAACTCGGGGCCGTCGCCGGAGAAAACCTCAAGATCAAAGCCTGCGACATCTCCGACCGGGAGCAAGTCATCGCGACCTTCCGGGAACTCGGCGTCCCCGACATCATCGTCAATGCCGCCGGGGTCAACATCGCCAAGCGATCGGTCAAAGAACTCGCGCCCGAAGACTTCGACAAGCTCGTCGCGATTAATTGCACCGGTTTCTACAACATCGTCCACGCCGCCCTTCCCGAAATGCGTGAGCGCGGCGACGGACTTATCTTTAGCGTCTCCTCCATCGCGGGTAAACGCGCCTATCCGCTCGCGGGCATGGCTTACGCTGCCTCAAAATTCGGCGTCAGCGGGATCGCCTCTGCCATCAACGCCGAAGAAGCCGACAGCGGCGTGCGCATCACCAGCATTTATCCCGGAGAGGTCAACACCCCCATCCTCGACGAACGCCCCGTCCCCGTCCCCGATGAGAAGAAAGCCCGCATGGTCCACCCTGAGGACATCGCCTCCCTCATCGTCGCCATCGCGCAACTCCCAAAGCACGTCGTCGTGCCAGAGTTGGTGATCAAACCGACTTACCAGGAGTTCATATAGGGCCTCAATGCTTGCGGGAGTCTTCCTCAATCTCTAAACTTTTCCCATGTCAGTTTATGTCGTCACCGGATCAGACGAAGGACGCGTCGCGGAAGAAGCGGCCGCTCTTTTCGAGGAACTGAAGCCACCCGGCAGCGACGAATTCGCCAACGAAATCATCGAGGGCGTGGCAGACAATGCTGAGGACGCATTCCAAAAAGCCGCTTCGGCCAACGAAGCGCTCCAAACCATCGGCTTCTTCGGCGGCGACAAAGTCGTCTGGCTCAAGGGGGCCAACTTCCTCGGCAACGACCGCTCAAGCGAAGCCGAACGTGCGATCTCAGGGGTGGAAAATCTCCTTGAAACCCTCCAGGCCGGACTTCCACCGGGCGTCATTTTCCTCGTCAGCTCAAATGCCATCAGCGGCGTACGACGCTTTGGAAAGTGGCTCAAAAAAAACGCGGACTATCGTTCTTACGATAAGATCGACATCTCCAAGGAAGGCTGGGAGGAGCAAGTCGCCATCAAAGCCGGTCGCCTCGCTCGCGAATCCGGCATGACTCTGGAAGGCGAAGCCCTCGCTCTCTTCGTTCAACGCGCGGGTGCCGAGACCCGACAAATCAATAACGAGATCAACAAGCTCGATCTCTATCTCGGCAGGGAGCGACGCGACGTCACCGTCGAAGACGTTGAGCTCATCGTCCCAGTCAGTCACAAAGGTGTTATTTGGGAAATCTCCCGAGCCATCGAAAAACGCGATGCCAAACGTGCGATCCACCTCATCGATTCCCTTCTCAATAAAAACGAAAATGCGGTGGGCTTGATCAAAGCCTCCATCATCCCGACAGTGCGAAATCTCTTCTTTGCCAAGCTCACCGAACCCTACGGCTCGGTGAACAGCGCACCCGAAGCAGTCAAAGCGGTTCTCCCCAAAAAGAAAGACGGCACCATCAACACCTGGGGGCTCAAGATGGCCGCACAAGCTGCCCGCCGTTTCACCCTGCCCCAACTTCAAAAGAGCATGGAGCATTGCCTCGCCGGAGACAAAGCCCTCGTCACCTCCTCCCAAGATCACCGGATGGTTCTTCATCGTCTCGTGATTCAACTCTGCGATAAATCCCGCGCAGCGTAGCTCGTCTCAATGGATGCCTTCAACGCATCACCGTTATTCTCCTCCTCGCCTCCTCCAGCCGCGATGGGGACATTTTCGAAGACCCCAAAACTTTCGACATTTCCGGCACCAATAGCCCCCACCTCTCCATCGGACAGGGAAAGCACTCCTGCCTTGGCAGAGAGCTAGTTGAAATGGAGTCGCAGGCCACTTTCGGCGCTCTGAGGAAAACCACAGATAACTTTGAACTCAAAAACGGGATCACCTGGCATAATCGAAAGGGTCATCGGTGGATGAAATAAAGCATCTTCGCGAGAGTTTCAAGCAGCCAGCAAGATCCCGCCCCATCCGCTGCCTTGACGGATGAGCCTGAAAAGTTGAGAGTTCCGTCCCTGATCGTCGTATGAAACACCTCATGAATTTCCGTTCCATGCTCTTCGGAGCCCTTCTTATCTCTGGCACCGCCTTTGCAGAGCCCGCCGAGGGCTGGCTGAGCTGGCGTGGCCCCAATCAAAATGGCACCTCCAATGAAACTGGCCTTCCTGACAAGTGGGAACCCGGCGCAGAGAACCAGCTTTGGAAGTATGGCCTAAACGGCGCAGGCGCACCCGTCATTGCCAATGGCAAACTCTACGCCTTTGGATACGGACAGGAGGGCGACGACACGGCTGAAGGCGTGCAAGAAATTCTCCTCTGCCTCGACGCCAATACCGGCGAGAAGCTTTGGGAAAAACGCTACAGCGATTACATCTCCGACGTTGTCTACAACCGCTACGGGATTGGATCACCCATCGTCGATGCCGAAACCGGTAACATTTACCTCCAGATGTCCAACGGTCGCTGTGTCGCCGTCACACCCGAGGGCAAGGACATTTGGGAAATTTCCCTGATGGAAGAACTCGCCCGCCTTACCTTCCCGAACGGCCGCACCGGCTCCGCCGCCATCGACGGTCCTCTCGTTATCTTTCACTGCGTCACCGCCAACTGGGGCACCACCGGGCCGGCTCGCGACCGTTTCTACGCTTTCGACAAACTCACCGGCGAGCTCGTCTGGTATTCTACTCCCGGCGTTCGCCCGGTGGATAGCTCCTTCTGCATGCCCGTCTTCGGACAACTCGGCGACCAGCGCGTCTTCTACGCCGGCACCGGTTGCGGCAACATCGTTTGTGTCAATGCCCGCACGGGCAAGCCCGTCTGGCGTTTCCAACTCTCACAGGGTGGCGTCAACTCACAGGTCGTTCTTTACGAAGACAAGCTCATCGCCCTCCACGGTAAGGAAAATATCGACGCCACTTCCAAAGGTCGCCTCGTTTGCATCAACATTCCCCAGGAATACCCTGCCGAGCAACTCGTCCTCGATAAGGACGTGGAAGTGTGGCGCAACGACGACCACATTGGGTTCACCAGCTCGCCTACCCTTGTTAAAGATCGCGTTTACACCACCAACTTCACCGGAGAACTCATCTGCGTCGATGCCGACTCCGGCAAGACCCTCTGGCAGGAAAAACTCGCTCCAGACCAAATCCACGCCTCGCCAGCCTACGGTGACGGCAAAATCTACGCTCCGTGGTTCGAGGGCTCACTCGCCATCGTCAAGCCCACCGACGCGAAAGCCGAAGTTCTCTCCAATGCTGAAATTAAAGCCGCCGATGGCAGTGGCGTAAAAGCACTCGCCGCGCCCACCATCTGGGCCGGCAAGATTTACCTCTCCACCCGCGACGGCCTCTACTGCTTCGGCAATAAAGAGGGCAAATATGTCGGAAGTAAAGACGACAACAAGGAAGCCGCTCTCGGCCCCGTCGCCCAACTTCAAATTGTTCCCGCTGAGTTCGCGATCGCCCCCGGCCAGAAACAGGAATTCAAAGTCTACGGCCTCGATAAGAGCGGTCGCCGCGTCGAAATCATCACCGAAGACCTGAGCTGGGAGAAATTCATCCCGCCCACCGCCAAGGTGAAAGCCAAGGTTGATGCGACCCTTGATGCCAAGACCGGCACCGTCACCGCAGGCGAGGACGCGGCACTTTCCGCCGGAGCTTTGAAAGTCACTCACAAGGGCATGTCCGCCACAACCCGCGGGCGCGTTGAAGCGACCATCGGGTATACCGCCAACTTCGAAGACGTCGAACTTAAAATGGAATCTCCCGACGGCGTAAAAGTGAACTTCCCGCCCCTCGCCTGGCTCGGTGCGCGCATCAAATGGTATGTCCTTGAAAAGGACGGCTCCAAGGTCATCGCCAACCGCCTCGATAATGTTCTCTTTCAGCGAACGATGAATTTCTTCGGCGGCGAGGACATGACCAATTACGTCATTGAAGCCAACGTCATGACCGACGGAAACCGACGTATCAAATCGGAGGTCGGTCTCATCAACCAACGTTACAAGATCAGCCTCGTCGGCAACAAAAACGTCCTCGAGGTTTCCAGTAACTACGAACGCGTCCAACAAGCAGTCAAATTCCCGGTCAAAGCCAACCAATGGTATCACCTCAAGACCCACGTTAAAAACAATGGTGACGGCACTGGTGAAGTCCGCGCCAAGGCCTGGACCAAAGGCGAAGACGAACCCGCCGAATGGACCATTAAAGTTCCCGTCAAAAAACTTCACCCGCACGGCGCTCCCGGAATCTACGCCTTCTCTCCACAGGCTCAAAAGCGAGTCTACATCGACAACATCAAAATTTCCGCTGGCGAATAAGCCCAGCCACTTAAACTTAGCAAAAGACACTTCATGAAAACCACCACCGGACTCCTCCTAACAGGGCTCGCCCTCTCAACCGCCTCCGCAGAAGACTGGCCCATGTGGGGCAAGGACGCCTCCCGCAATATGGTCGGGAATGCCAAGAACCTCCCCGTCGACATCCATCCCGGAGAACTCGATGACGACACTGAAGCCGCCATCCTCAAAGACGCCAAGAACATCAAGTGGGCCGCTAAGCTAGGCTCCCAAGCCTACGGTAATGCCGTCGTAGCCGGAGGCAAAGTCTTCGTCGGCACTAATAACGAATCACCCCGCGACCCCGCGCAAAAAGGCGACCGCGGAGTGCTCATGGCCTTCGATGAAAAAACTGGCAGCTTCCTCTGGCAGCTCGTAATTCCTAAGCTTGGCGCCGGCAAGGTGAGCGACTGGGAATACGTTGGACTTTGCTCCTCTCCTGCTATCGACGGTGATCGCATGTATCTTGTCACCAACCGTGGCGAAGTCATGTGTCTCGACGTGGATGGTATGGCCAACGGAAACGACGGCCCGTTTAAAGACGAAGCCAGATATTCTTCCGCGGCCAAAGACGGCACGCCTGTTGAAATTGGCACCCAATCTGCCGATATTATTTGGATATATGACATGCGCGACGGAGACAACATCGGAACTTTTCCGCATAACGTCTCAAGTTGCTCGCCCGTCGTAGTCGGCGACATGCTCATCACCGCGACGTCCAACGGAGTCGATTGGTCCCACACTAACATCCCCGCGCCCAACGCCCCGTCTCTGATCTCTCTCAACAAAAAGACCGGCAAACTCACTGGCGAAGAAGTCTCCGAGGTCTCCACCCGCGTGCTACACGCCAGTTGGTCCTCTCCCGCTTACGGAAAGATCGGCGGTAAGAACGCCATCGTTTGGGGTGGCGGCGACGGATTCACCTACGCCTTCGACCCAAAAACGATCAAAGACGACGAAGGATTCGACGTCTTCAAGGAACTCTGGCGCATCGATTGTAATCCTCCCGAGTATCGTATGAAGGACGGCAAACCCATTAAATACGCCACTTACTCCGGCCCTAGTGAAATCATCGGCACCACCATTATCGCCGATGGATTGGTCTACGCTATCATCGGTCAGGACCCCGAGCACGGCGATGGCGTGGGCAATATCCTCTGCATCGGCCCTGACGGAAAGACCGTCTGGAATTCCAAAGAGGTCGGACGTTCCATCTCCACACTCAGCTTGGCCGACGGACTCCTCTACGCAGCCGAATACGATGGTGACGTCCATTGCTACGACGCCAAAACCGGCAAACAACACTGGAAGCACGAAACCCAATCCCGCATCTGGGGATCTACCCTCGTTGCCGACGGCAAGGTCTGGATGGGAACCGAGGACGGCGAACTTCACATCCTGAAGGCCGGCAAGGAATACAAGTCCCTGGCCACTGTCGAATTTCCCGCTCCAATTTACTCCAGCGCCGTGGCCGCCAACGACGTCCTCTACATCGCCACCCAGACCCACCTCTACGCGATCGAGAAGAAGTAAGAACAAACTTTTTTCCAAAAATGGCGTCGCGGCATTGCCGGGGCGCCATTTATTGTGCCTGGTTTGACTCAGGTTCTTGTCATCAGCATCCTGAAATCATCTTTCTCATATTGTCGCTTGAGGGTTCTTATGCGGCTAGATTTTTACAAACTTTCCTCTCAGTATTACCTTATGAAATTGCTATTCCTCTACTTGGATTATCCTTGAAGATCGTTTTTTAGAAAATCAATAACAACAGTTCCTCAAATGAAACGACTCTCAATAATCACAAACCTCGCCATCTCTCTCTTTCTTTCCGCTTGTGACAAGAACCACACCGCTGATAGCAATGGGAATTCATCGGAATCATCCCAAAACGACGGAGCCAGGCAGGAAGAGATCGCCAATAAAATCATGGATTCCATGGGGGAATTCGCCAAAGCAGTCTCCGCAGTCTCCGACACAAAAACAGCCAGATCTACCGCCAACAAGATCAATAAAATTGGCGACCGGTTTTCAAACATGGCCAAGGAGCTTGAACCTCTCGGTGTCGCGACCCAGGAAATGAGAGAATCCATTCATCAAAAAATGGCTGCCCGGGAGGCTGAGATGAAAGAAGTGATGAACGATAAGTTCATGAAATCCGTTCAATCCTTGAATCCGGAGGCTCAGAAAATTATGGAAAAGGCGTTTCAAGATTTTTTCGAAGTAATGGAGCAAGCGGGAAAAGAATTTGACCGGCATTTCAAAGTCAAAAACTAATGCCATGCCATAACAAAGTCTGAGAGTCTGACCCCTTTGCCATTGAAGCCATCCTCCGCTTCCTCCCACATTTTCACTTCGCAAAGTCTCTCACTTTGTAATCAAATCCGATCAACTTTCCCTTGGGATTCACCCCGCCAAAAAAGAAGCAGATCTGTTTTACATCGAGAGCCTGTAACTCACTGGCCACCCCGGGATCAATTCGCCCTTAAAGTAGGGGTTCGAAGATAAATTCCTCGGTGAAATTATGATGTCTAGGGCGATAGGTCTGAGAGGAGTAACGTACGATCAGCATGGGTTCCTCTGTAACCCCTGAGAATGTGGTGACATCCCACCTCTGCAGAGGCGCGGTGTAGCGCGCGGTCGGCCCCGGGGAAGCGGGTGGCCAGAAGAAATTGACCTCCAGCATAAGGGATTGTCGGTCACCGAATTCGCCCTCACTTTTGGTAGCGCCACACCTCGTGGCTCTTCACCTACAGCTTCACCTCGAAAACCTTCTCTTTGATCTTTGGAATTTCCGTAGGATCAACTGCGGTGGTCCGACGCAGAATGCTGAAGAGCACCCCCACCATAAACAGAGTGAACACAAGGCTTGAGCCACCGTAACTGACAAACGGCAGAGGCAAACCGGTGTTGGGAAGCGAGGCCGTGGTCACGCCGATATTCATCATCGCCGGAATCACGATACTACAAGTGATCCCGATCCCGAGAATTCTTCCAAAAAGATCCGAGGTCGTCAGGGCAATCCCCATTCCAACCAACATGATCACGACAAAGCAAAGAATCACCCCCATCGCCACCCAAACTCCGAGTTCCTCCCCCACGATGGGGAAAATAAAATCCGTGTGGTGTTCAGGGAAATTCATCTGCTTCACCACCCCATTGCCTAATCCCACTCCGGTCGGGCCACCATTTCCAAAGGCTTCGATTGCGAGAGCCTGCTGACGCCCCGCACCCTCCATATGCGCGAAGGGGTCCTGAAAGACCTTGAGACGGTTCATACGGTTTGGACTTTGGGAGACCATTAATGCAAACAAGGCCGCACCGATCACCACCGTCGGCAAGAGATAAAACCAACGCGTGCCGGTAACAAAAAGCACCATAAGACCAGCCGCCCCCAATCCGGCAGCCGTTCCCATGTCCCATTCAAAAAGGATCAACATCAAGGGCACTCCCAGCAGTAAACTCGGAATAACAAATCCTCTCCAAAAACTTCCGATCTCCGCCTGATACCTCGCAAACCAAGCCGCCAGTGACGCCATGATCACCAGCTTGGCGGGCTCGGAAGGCTGAAATCGGCCGATCACCGGGAGTTTGATCCAGCGGCTTTCCCCATGGGACGCGTCTCCAATTCCCGGCACGTAGCAAAGAATGAGAGCCACGCAGGTAACCGCAAACATCAGGGGCGCAAATCGCTTCAAGAAACGGTAATCCATCATCGAGATGATAAACATCCCCACAAGCCCGCACCCCAACCAGGTGGCCTGCTTCACAAGGTAGCGGTATTGCTCGTCGGAAGAGTCCCACTTCGCACTCGCACTCGCCAACATCACCACACCAACCGTGACGAGAGCAGCAACTGCGAGAAAAAGTAAAATGGAAGCTCCTTTACCCATAAATGGATCTTAGCGTACGGGAATCTTCAAAACCTTACCGATTTTGAGAACCGAGTTCTCTTTCATACCGTTGATAGTAAGTAAATCTTTAACACTGACCTTGTTTTTTTGAGAAATGCCCCAAAGAGTATCTCCACTCTTTACGGTATAGCTTTCGCTTGAGCCCAGAGATCTCGTCGCGGTTTCAGGGGTGCGAGGAGAAATCAAGACCGGATCATTGGTGCGGGAGCTTACCGCAGGTTCAGTCTCCATCAGCTCACCCGGAACGCTGTTTGGAAGAGTGCCAGTATTATCAAGCTGAATCAGTGGGAGTTCATTATGAGGAATCGGATCGATTTCAGGTCTTTCGTTCTCTCCAATCACCCCGATGACAGCATCGGAAGGTGTCGTTGACTCGATACGCCGGCCGGGAATATTGATCCTCATTCCAGCTCTGGGAAGAGCGCCATTATTAGCCCGGCGAAGGGATTCTTCACTCACCCCATGCTTCCTCGCCACCGTAGCATAGTTGTCACCCTTGTTAAGCAGATCAGTCTTTCCGCCCGGGACAATGATCGGCTTTTTCTCCTTACTATCGTTATCAGCGACTGCGGCTTTCAAATCGGAGGAGCTATTCCATTTGTTGTGAAGGTAAATTCCAGCAATCGCAGCTACGTGGAGAAGAAGGATTACCACGAGCGCTCGCGCCACTCCTACTCCAGGAACTTCACCCAGCTCTTCGGGCGCCGCGGTGGTTGCGGCGCGTTGTTTACGGCGCGAGTTGCGGCGGGTGGCGGCGCGGAGGATTCGAAAGCCCGACTTGGACGGGGCCTTCCTTTTCGTTTGCAGGGTTGGTCTGGTATTCATTTTTTTTGGTTTTGGTTGATTGATTAGTTGAGGTCGAGAACGAGTGAACGAAACGCTTCACCCCGTTCTTCATAACCCCGAAATTGATCGAAGGACGATGTTCCGGGCGAGAGGAGAATGGTGCTTCCCGGGGGGGCCGCTTTCTGGGCCGCCGCGACGGCTTCGCGCAGAGTTGAGACAGATTGGCAGGGCAGAAGTTCAGAAAACGCCTCCGAGAGAGCCGGTCCAATTTCGCCAAAGGAAACGAGTTGAATGACCTTCTCGGAAAGCAGAGCTGCGAGCGGTTGGTAATCAAGCCCCTTTTCTTTTCCTCCCACCAAGAGAACGGTCGGACGAACCTGAGATTTCAAAGCCGACTCAAGTGCGTGAAGATTGGTTGCTTTGGAATCGTTGAGATACTCCACGCCATCAAGAATACCCACCACCTCACAACGATGCGCAGGAGGCCGGTAGTCCTTCAATGCCGACACCGCAAGCTCCGGAGTCAGTCCATCAACGACCGCACATGCGGCCATCAGATCTTCGGCATTATGGGATCCGCGCAAACGCGTATTCGAGAGGGCGACAAAAGGGCTCTTTCCTTTGTAAATCATGTCTCCTCGCAAAGACCAATCAGCTTCAACTTCGGATGAGAAAGTCACCTGCAGGCCCTTGAGTTCCCCGAGATTTTCTCCCGAGCGAATCACCAAAGGCGTCGTCATGTCGCAATTCCGGAAGATCCGCAGCTTGGCCCCGCGATACTCTTCCAATGTGGCATAGCGATCCATATGATCAGCAGAGAAGTTGAGCCAAATCACGGCATCAGGCTTGAATGCGTCGATGGTTTCCAATTGAAACGAGCTCAATTCGAGTGCGATCACATCAGGGAACTCACCGGACAAAACCACTTCGGCAAGCGGAACTCCGTAATTCCCGCAAGCGACACAACTTCGTCCGGTCGCTTTGACCAATTCACGAACTAACTCGGTGGTCGTCGTTTTGCCATTGGTCCCGGTGATCGCGATGGTTCGTCCGGGATAACATCGCCAGGCCAATTCAATCTCCCCCCAAAGCGCTCCACTTCCTTCAGCGAAGGCTTGCACAAACCCTCCGCCGGTTTCGATCCCCGGACTGGTCACGACAAGATCGACGATAACTGACCGACCCACTTCGGCTGTGGCATTGGAAACCCCATCACACCCCGCAGGCACCCTGGAAGCCTCGCCCGCATCATAAACCGTCACCAAAGCACCACAATGATACGCAAGAGCGGCAGCGGCCCGGCCACTGCGTCCCGCGCCCAAAATGGCGACTGTTTTTCCGGTGAGATTAAGCATGGATTTAGATCACTTTTAGCAGGGCAATGCCCCCGAGGCTGAAAAGAATTGAGAGAATCCAAAAACGGATGATCACTTGGTTTTCATTCCACCCCTTCAATTCGAAGTGGTGATGAATCGGCGCCATTTTAAAAATACGTTTCCCGCGCAACTTAAAGCTACCGACTTGTAAAATCACAGAGAGCACCTCCATCACAAAGACCGCGCCGATAATGACCAGAAGAAATTCCTGCTTTGCGCAGATCGCAGTCATTCCAAGCGCTCCACCAATTGCAAGTGAGCCGGTGTCTCCCATAAAGACTCTCGCGGGATGGCAGTTGAACCACAGAAAACCCATACCCGCCCCTACCAGAGCCAACATCAGAACCGAAAGCTCGGCAAGGGAACGATGATGATAAATGTGAAGATACTCGGCCGCAGGAGAAGTTCCGGCAAGATAGGTAATCAGAGCATAAGCCATCGCCACGGTGATGGTCACTCCGATTGCAAGGCCGTCCAGCCCATCAGTGAGATTCACTGCATTAGACGTCCCCATCAAGATCGCCATGAACAAGGGAATGGCAAGAATCCCAATAGGAATAACAAAGCTCAAAAGGGGAAAACTGAAGGAAGAAATCGAAGCACTCTGCTCTCCACTCTTTGCTGAGAAGAAGATGTAACTTGAAGTCTCTTGGTTGGTATAAAGGAAGATTCCCGCCGCCAATCCAACGGTCGCCTGCCAAACTAATTTCACCCAACCGCTGACACCATCGGAATTCTTCTTAGCCACCTTTTGATAGTCATCGAGAAAACCCAGCACTCCCAGAGCAAGAGTCACTAATGAGGTCACGAGAACGAACGGATTCAACGGATTACCACAAATGAGCACCGCGACCATGACCGCTCCGAGAATTAAGATCCCACCCATCGTCGGGGTTCCGGCTTTTCCGCCGTGCAGCTCGGCAAGCTTGTGAACTTCATCCGCAGTGCGAATCGGCTGCCCGGCCTTCAGCGAAATCAACTTACGAATCACTTGGGGACCAAAGGCCAGAGTCAGACCAAAAGCGATCACTGCCGCCATTCCGGCCCGCACCGTAATATATCCCAGAAGTCGTAAGACCGAAAATGTCTCGGCCCAGCCTTCGCCAGCCACATGGGCCTCGCTCCATAGTTTGAAAATCCAGTATAGCATTTCTTATGAGGGGAAAGATTGGTTCATCACTCGCTCCATGGCGGCCATGCGACTCCCTTTGAAGAGAACAAGATCACCTGAGTGGGTGTTTGCCGACAGCCACTCCGATGCGCTCTCGGGTTTTGAAAATTGATGCGCCTCGCCACCGGCCTCACGAGCGCCATCGCTCATTCCAACCGCGTCATCACCTACTGCCACAAGGCATAAGTCTCGCTCTGCAGCGAGACGACCGACACGTTGATAGGCTACTTCGGCATAACTTCCAAGTTCCGCCATAATACCCAAGGCGGCAATGCGACGCCCGCTGCCGGGCAACGAAGCCAAAGTTTCCAGAGCCGCAATCACCGATTCGGGATTGGCATTATAAGTATCATCGATCACAGAAATACCGCGACAATCAAATTGGCGCAGACGACCACTGGTCAATCCAGCTTCCGAGAGACCGGCTGAAATTTCTTCCAAAGACAACCCCAGAAGCCATCCCGCTCCGGCAGCTAACAACGCATTGCTCACCATGTGCCGACCCGGCACGGAAATCGATGTTGCGATGCGACCAAGTCCTTCGATGATCAACTCAAATTGAGAACCATTGGCACCCAGAACAACATCCTCGGCGCGAACGGGTGAATCATCACCACCGACCGCAATGATCTTCCCTTCGGTCTCTTCGCGGTATTGTTCGACAAAATCACAGTCAGCAGGAACCAATAAAATTCCTTCCGAATTCAAAGCGCGGGCAAGTGCCCCCTTTTCAATCGCTATCGCTTCGCGACTTCCGAGATGCTCAATATGAGCTGTTCCCACATTCGTGATGATACTGATATCAGGACGCCCAATTTCACAAAGCTGCTTGAGCTCCCCAGAATGATTCATCCCCATTTCGAAGATCCCTGCCTCATCGTCTCCCTGCGTGGCAAGGATAGTGAGAGGCAATCCGATGTGGTTATTCAAATTCCCTTGGGTAGCATTTACCTTCAACTTCTGACTCAATACCGAACGAGCGAAGTCCTTGGTCGACGTCTTGCCATTGGAACCGGAAATCGCGACTACTGGAAGAGACAGCTCACCGCGATACCACTCCGCCAAACGCTGCAGTCCGGCTAAGGTATCGTCGACGAGAATCACAGGAACTCCCTCGGGAAGATTGTCCCCATTTTGCACCAAAAGTGCACCCGCTCCACCTTCAACCGCTTGCCGTAAAAAATTGTGAGCATCAAAGTTTTCTCCCCTCAATGCAACGAAGAGCGAGCCCTTCTGAATGGATCGGGTATCCGTCGAAACTCCGCATGTAACGATAAAGTCCCCTCTCCCTTGCTGAAGGAAGCCATTCATCGCGGATGCGAGTTGCTGGACGGAGTATTCGTTCATTCTCTCGAAAACTCTCCTTCCTCTTCATCGGGTGGACGATTGCGGGCTTTGCGCTCCCGTTCCTCTTCACGGAGAAGAAACTCAGCTTCCATTTTCTTACGCTTTACTTCGAGCGCCTCACGAGCTTCATCGCGGTCATCAAACTTTTGGCGATAGCCGTGAATCTCCTGATAGGTTTCATGCCCCTTTCCTGCAATCAAGATGATGTCCTGCGGCAGGGAAATTTCGATCGCGAGCTGAATCGCTTCGCGCCGGTTCTTCACCGTTTCGAATCGCACTCCCTGCATTCCCGCTTTGATCTCATTTATGATGGCATCCGGATCTTCGCTGCGAGGATTGTCTGAGGTCACAATGCAAATATCGCTCCCCTTGGCTGCCGCCGCCCCCATGATAGGACGTTTGCTTCTATCGCGTTCACCGCCGCAACCAAAAACCGTAATCAAGCGGCTTGGATTGAGCTCACGCAATGTGGCGCAGGCCTTCTCCAAAGCATCCGGAGTGTGCGCGTAATCGACATAGACCGATACCCGGTCGCCACCAACAAACTCCATGCGTCCGGGTGTTTGAGCCACTTCAGCGAGCAACTTGATACCATCACGCAGATGAATTCCAACCGCCGAGACAGCGGCCAGAGCCGCGAGGCCATTCATGATATTGAAACGTCCCACGACGGGAATACGAACAAGGTAGCTTTTTCCCTTTGCTGCGAGAGCGAATTGTTGACCACGGGTATTGAGAATCACTTCGCTGGCCCGGAAATCGGCATTCGTTCCAAAACCAAAGGTGATTACCTTCAAGTGCCCTTTAAATTCCGCCGCAAGCTTTTCACCTGCCGGATCATCAACATTGATCACCGCAACTCCATCACTCCCATCAGCGACCATCCCTTCGAAGAGAATCTTCTTGGCATCATAGTAAGACGCCATCGTTCCATGGTAATCCAAATGGTCCTGGGTCAGATTCATAAAGACGCCAACACGGAAAGGAATTCCCTCACAACGCCCCTGCTCCAGTCCATGCGACGAGGTTTCCATCACCACGGCGCGGCACTTGTTTTTCTTCATTAGGCCCAAAGTCTCCTGCAATTCAATAGCGCCCGGAGTAGTGTGAGTCGCGTCGCGAAAACCGCTACCGTCCTGAATTTTCACCGTGCTCAACATTCCGGTCTTCACCATGGCTCTCTCAAGCAAGGAGTGAATGAAGTAGGTCACGGTTGTTTTCCCGTTCGTTCCGGTCACTCCAATCATCGCCATCGACGCCCCAGGATCACCGGCATGGCGGGCCGCGAGACGTCCGAGAACTTCACGGGTATCAGGAACCTGAATCCAAAGTCCCTGATAGTCAGCCGGTCTTTTCCGCTGGGCAATAATCACCGCAGGCTTGGCTTCGATCACCTCATCGAGATAATCATGCCCGTCAACCGTGGTTCCCCGGATCGCAACAAATACCGACCCCTCATCCACCCGACCACTATGATTGGTGATACGCCCAACAGGAATATCCTCAATGCGCAAGCTCTTGGCCTCCGGAAGAATTTCGAGAAGTGACGAAAGTGAAATCATTTACTATTGGGTCAGATCGGCGAGTTCTTCATCGATCGGCTCGGTCGGAGCAATATTCATTTGTTCAATGACGCGTTTTGCGACCTTGGAAAAAACAGGAGCCGCAACCGTGCCGCCGCCAATTCGAAAATCTTCCTCCACATCCATCGGCGCTTTCGGCTCATCAATGGTCACAATGCAGACGAACTTCGGATCTTTAACAGGAGCAATACCCGCGAAAGTCAGGAACTTTTTGTTCCTGTCGTATGATTTATTCAAGTTATCCCACTTCCAGGCCGTCCCTGTTTTTCCTCCGACCCGATGCCCAGGAACTGCGGCATTCTTTCCGGTTCCATCAAGAACAACCTGTTCCAGGGAAAGGCACATACCCTTTGATGTTCGCTCCTTCATTACCCGACGAATTTTAGTCACCGGAGTTTGCTCCACTACGATGCCGTTGTTCGCGATCACCGAGTCCACCAAACGTGGCTTCATGAGGTATCCCCCGTTTGCAATCGCCGAATATGCCATCGCCAACTGAATCGGTGAAACACTCACGCCATATCCAAAGGTCGCTTGTGCGAAATTCTGCATATTCGACGAATCGGTATGACTTCCCCGGGCTTCCCATCCCACAGGGATTCCAGTGCGCTGACAGAACCCATAATTTTTCAAGTAGTCATAGAAAACATCGCGCCCGGCAATTTCAGCAAAGCAAAATACCCCGGGGTTACTCGACTTCATCATGACCTCGTCAAATGAAAGATCTCCATATGCATGATGATCGTTGATTTTCACTCTCCCCCGGGTGATGTGTCCCCAGCCGCAATAAACTTCGGTGTTTCGATTCACGAGACCCGAGTCCAGTGCTGCCGTCATGGCAACGAGCTTCATTACCGAACCAGCTTCATAGCTGCCTTCAACAGGAAAATTCATACTCGCACCGTTCTTAGAAAAGTTTTTACGATCGTTTAGGTCGTAGTAAGGACGACTTGCCATCGCTAGAATATCTCCCGTCGGAGGGTCGGTGATAATGATCGAACCACGGTCCGAATTGTATTTCTTTAAGGCCTCTTCCAGTTCAACCTCAACGATGGCTTGAAGCCCCATGTCAAGGGTGAGCCGTATGTGCTTGCCCAGCTTCGGTGGGCGCACTGCCGATGATTCAGTAAGCATCACGAGTCCATTTGCATCTCGTTTGAGTTTTCGCTCGCCATCTCGACCAGCAAGAAGTTGATTGTAAGACTTTTCGATACCCGCCCTACCAATGCCTTCGTAATCCACAAAGCCCACAAGGTGCGGCGCCAAAGTAGACATGGTATAGTGACGCTTCTGTGATCGCTCGAATGAAAACCCCTGAATGCTACGAAGCTGTAATTCGTCCTCGAGATCGCGAACCAAATCCTCGGGAATATCTTTCTCTATAGCGAACCAATCTTTGTTCGCATTATGAATCAGGACATTATTTAGAAGCTTGTCTGAAGGAATTCGTAATGCCCGCCCGATCACTTCGGAGGCATACTCGAGGTGCTCCGCGATCACTTCCTCACGGCTCATTTTTGATACTCTCTCCTGCTTGATCTTTCGGAGCAACTCGCGGCGCTCCTCATCAGTCAGCTTTTTCCACCCCAAGGTCTGACTGGCAAAACGATACGTCACCGCCTTGGTCAAGTTGTCGCTGTGATTTAGATGATTACGATCTACAACTAGAGCAGCGACGGGGATATTTTGAGCCAGGACATGATCATGACGATCCACGATACGTCCGCGACTGGCCGGAATCGCCCTCCAATCTTCAAAACGGGAAACCTGCGCTTTGTCTGACATTCTCCGATCCCAAACCTGAAGAGTAATCAGCCTGACCGAAAGCGCACTGAGCCCGGTCACTAGGACCAGGCACACAATCAACGCTCTAATTTTTACGGCGACCTCCATAGTTGCTAACGACTCACTACCGCGTCGCCAGGTGGGGTTTCTTGATCATGCGGGTTGATGAGTTCGACAACTCCGGTTCCAATTGGAACCAGATCGGATTGCCGGTCAGCCAATTCAGCCCGAAGATTGTATACTCCGAGGATACGGCTGATGTCTGACTGATAAAAGGTGATCGCCACACGATGCTCCTCCATGCGCTGCTGAACCTTGGTGATATCGCGCCGGGCTGTGACTTGCTTGTTCTTCAACACAACATAGCCAATTCCTCCAGTCGCCACAATGGCTCCTGCAACAAACAAAAGGATCAACATTGGGAGTCCGATATTAGAGGTCTTCTTTTTCCGGTTCATGACGATGAGGTGGGTAAGATTTTTTCAACAACCCGCAAACGTGAGCTGCGGGAGCGAGGGTTATGTTTAATTTCGGCTCCGTCGGGGGCCACTCCCTTGCGGGTGATTAGGCGATAACGAAGATCAGGATTGGGACGAGCAGCCGGCCACTCGGGCTGGTCGATCTCTACCTTGGAGGCATGGCGGAAGGCCTGCTTCACGATACGATCTTCAAGACTATGGAATGTGATGATGGCCAAACGTCCGCCCGGCTTGAGCAGATCGGCAGCGGAATTAAGAAAGCGACGAAGCTCCCCGAGTTCGTCATTCACCGTCATGCGCAGGGCCTGGAAGACCTTGGTAGCAGGATGAGTGCGGCCGCGACGACCCAGAAGCTTTTCAAGACCATCCGCCAATTGCAGAGTCGTTTCAAAAGGAGTTTTACTGCGTTCCTGAATGATCCAGGCTGCAATCTTGCGCGATGCTTTCTCCTCCCCGAGCTCGAAGAAGATTTTCATTAAATCAGGCTCGCTCCATTCGTTCACCAAATCAGCGGCAGTCACTTCACTCTCTCCCATCCTCATGTCCAGCGGACCATCGAAGCGGAAAGAAAAGCCACGCTGCGCCTCATCCAACTGAAACGACGATACCCCGAGATCGAGAAGAATCCCATCGAGCTGCCCCCACTTCCCTTCTTCGGAAAGACGGGACATTTCGCTAAAACGTCCTGCCACTGCCTCGAAACGATGACCAAAGCGGGAGAGGCGCTCGGAGGCATACTTGCGGGCGTCGGCATCACGGTCGACACCTTTGACGCAGCTGCCCTTTTCAAGAAGAGCCTCGGTATGCCCTCCCCCTCCAAGAGTTCCATCGGCAAAAATCTTCCCTTCGGCGGGAGCGAGATACTCCAAGACCTTATCGAGCAAAATAGATTCATGATAGAAGGGCATCCCGCCCTCCAGCGGGATGCCTTCCATCAAGAGAGTTGAATTACCCACTTCCGGCTCCCCCAAGGTAGGCAGGGGCCAAGTGTTGAAGCTGCGAGGCCACCAAAAGTCAGGAAGCGCCGGAACATGCAGGGTATTCAACATCAAATTCAGGTTAGGAAAGGTTCAGGACGTCATTGATCATGGAGTTCTCCTCCCGCTCTCTGGCTTCTGCAGTCTCAAGTGTTGTAGCGTTCTCAGGAGTAAAGATTTCAAACGAGTCGCCACGCCCAATCAGGGTGACAGTGCCGGGCAAACTCATCCCATGGGCCTCGGCGAGGGCTTTGGGGATGGTCAACTTGCCCTGGGCGCTGACATTTCCCTCAACCGTGGCTCCAAAAAGCATATTTTTCGCCTGATCCCTCAAGCGAGGTGTCGAATCAGGCAATCCCTCGATATCTTCCAGCTTTTTCGCGAAAGCTCCCTGAGTCAGGGCTCGGAGCCCCGGAACCCCAAACACCTTAACCTTAACGAGGTAGAAGCTTTCCTCAGCAGGCGGACGCCAGTCTACCGGAAGGGAAATCCTACCCTTGGTATCCAGTTGCCGATCCAAGGGACCAAAGCGAAAATGGCGGAAAATTGACATAAAGCGAACTCAGCAGTGCTGAAAACGCCACGAAAGTGCACAAAACGCCACCAGAAAGCAACTCGAAAAGGCAAAATATACAGATCCCCAAACTACCTCCCTTTGCTCGGATTACCTCGGGAGACAATTACTCAGGATTGCTTTACTTTCAAATGTTCATTACTAGTCTGCACATTCTCCCCTCTCGCAATTAAATTGCCTGAAAGGACTCTCCCCCGGATCAAGTTTACTTCATTTATATGACCCAAAATAATCGTCGCGAATTTTTGAAACTCTCCGGTCTCGCCGCTGGAGCCACATTTGGAGCCCCAGCCATCGTTCGGGGTCAGAATCTCAACTCCCGTCTCCAGATCGGCTGTATCGGTGTCGCAGGCAAAGGAAAGAGTGATACTCTCAACACCGCGAAATGCGGCGGAAAGATCGTCGGTCTCTGCGATGTTGACCAAAAGAGGCTCGATCCCATGGCCAAGAGGTTCCCCGATGCCCAGAAATACTCTGACTTCCGCGAAATGCTCACCAAAATGGGCGATCAGATCGACGGCGTCACTATTTCCACACCTGATCACGTCCACGGAGTGGCCGGCATCATGGCGATGCAAATGGGCAAGCACATCTATTGCCAAAAGCCCCTCACCCAGACCGTGTGGGAATCCCGCATGATGCGAAATCTCGCCCGCGACAAGAAACTCGCTACCCAAATGGGCAACCAGGGCAGTGCGGAGAGCGGCCTCCGGCGCTCGGTGGAGCTCATCCAGTCCGGCGTGATCGGAAAACCGCTCGAACTCCACGTCTGGACCAACCGCCCGGTTTGGCCGCAAGGATTAGAGCGCCCCGACAAAAGTGACCCAATCCCTGACACCTTAAACTGGGATTCCTGGATTGGGCCGGCCCAAATGCGTCCTTACGTCAACGGCCTCTACCATGACTTCAAATGGCGCGGCTGGGGCGATTTCGGCACCGGCGCCCTCGGTGACATGGCCTGCCACACTGTCAACATGCCCTTCCGCGCGCTTAAGCTCGGCTACCCCACCAAGATCGAATGCGAAATGTCGTCGCGCATTTACGACGAAACCTACCCTCTCACTTCTCGAGTCCGCTTTGACTTCCCCGAGCGCGAAGGACTTCCTCCGCTCAAATTCTGGTGGTACGAAGGAAACCCCAAAAACAACTTCACCCCCATCCGTCCCTATCCCGATCTCGTCTCTGACATCGTCAACCTCCGCGGCGGAAAACTCCCCGCCAGCGGCGCGCTCATCATTGGCGAAAAGGGACAACTATTTTCACAAGATGACTACGGTCGCAGCTTCTATGTCAAACTGAAGGGAGAAAAAGAATTCACCCAGGGCGACAAGCACGAAGCCTGTCAGGGAGTCCCGCAAACGATCGATCGCTCTCCAGGCCACCATGAAGAATGGATTGAAATGATGAAGGGCGGAAAGCCGGCCTACTCGAATTTCGAAATCGCGGCATATCTCAACGAAGTCATTCTCTTGGGCACCATCGCCCAACAAATCGGTGAAGGAAGTCCCATCGACTGGGACGGCCCGAACATGAAGTCCACCAACAACAAGCTGGCCTCAAGCCTAGTGAAGCGCAACTACCGCGACGGCTGGGCTCCCAAGATTTGATCTTCAACAGAATCCTCGACGCGCAGTGACAGAAAACACCGGTCTTACTGTTCACTTCGACCCAGTGAGTCACAAAATTCTGATCGTCGAAGATGAAGTCGATATCGCCACGTTGGTTACATTCAACCTTCAACGGGCGGGCTACGCCGTGGACATGGTTCACGACGGACTAGAGGGACTCGAGAAAATCCTCAAGGATCAGCCTGACCTCGTTGTCTTGGACCTCATGCTTCCCGGCATGGATGGCTTCTCTATCCTGAAGGAAATGCAACGAGACTCCCGGACCAATCAAATTCCGGTCCTGATGTTGACCGCCAAGAGTCAAACCGACGACCGAATCCGCGGCCTGGAATCTGGCGTCGATGATTATATGACAAAGCCCTTTAGCCCCAAGGAGCTCATCCTCCGGGTTCAGGCCATCCTCAAAAGAAATCAAGCGACACCTGGCTCCGTCATTTTCTCATTCGGCCCCTTCCGCTTCGATAAAAACAATCTCACTTTTTATCTCAACGAAGAACCGCTTCAGCTGACCTCCACTGAGTTCAAACTCCTCCTCTATCTCTGCCAACGGGCCGGTCAGCCCCAGGACCGGAACGATTTACTCAAGGTCGTCTGGGGTTATAACGATGATGTGCATAGCCGCACTCTCGACACCCACATGAAACGTCTCCGACAAAAAATCGGAGACGAAGCCTCATTCATTGAAACGGTGCGCGGGATAGGCTATCTCGTCAGGGAAATTGAATGACTTATTTTCTCGTCGCCCTTATTTGCATCCTTGTCTATGCGCTCGCCTCTTCCATTTCCCGGAATCGGAATGAGCGCAAATTACATGAGATCGCCAAACAACAACTCAAAGAAAACTATGAGAATGTTGCCGAACGCCACGAACATGAATTCGCGCGCTTGCTCGACGCCCTTCCCGACCCATTCATTTCAATCAATGAAGAAGGCCGGATCATCCGGCACAACCGACCGGTCGCAGAGTTATTTCAAGGTCGTAAAATCCTCGACCGCAGCTTCCAGCAAGTCCTGCTTGACCCATCTCTCATCGCTGAAATCGATAAGGCCATGCAAAATGCCTGTGCCATTTCCACTACCTTGTCCTTCCCGCCGAGCGCTCCCTTCTCGGTCGATTCGCAAGGCAAGGACTCACACTGGAAAATTGATCTCCGACCCCTCTCCTTAAATCGAGACACTCTGGAAATTCAACTCATCATGCGGGACATCACTGCCGAAGTACAAACCGACCAAATCCGGAAGGATTTCGTCGCAAATGCTTCTCATGAACTCCGCACTCCCCTCTCGATCATCGCCGGGTATCTGGAAAACCTCACCGAAAAAAATGGGCTCGACAACAAGGAGGTCGCGAAAAACATGCTCTCCACAATGGACCGGCACGTCGTCCGCATCAACCGTATCGTTGAAGACATGCTCGTCATTTCCAAACTGGAATCCAACGAAAGGACTCCGCTAAAGGTGGAATCGTTCAATCTCGCAACCTGCATTCGTGATGTCGTCGAACGTCTCGATCTCCTGATCGAAAAACAGAACGCCAGAGTCAGTGTCGAGGTGCCGGAAACCACCCTCACCGGAGATCGGTTTTATTGGACGCAAATCTTATTTAATCTGGTCGAAAATGCCCTTAAGCAAAATGCCTCCACAAGCGTAGAGGTGAAAATCGCGGCCGAGCAAAAGGAGAAGACAGGGCCAATCGTTGTCTCGGTCTCGGACAACGGCATCGGAATCCCCAGCGCCGACCTTCCGTTTATCTTTAAACGCTTTTTCCGGGTGGAGAAGCATCATTCGCAAAACCAAGTCAAAGGAACCGGACTGGGACTCTCTATCGTCAAACGTGCCGTCGAAGCACATGGCGGAACCATCGAGGCAACTTCTACTCCGGGAACCGAGACCACTTTCACGATGACCATCCCCTCGGGGCCCATTGACTAAGTGTGCCGAATATCCTCGGCCGAGGATATAAAGACAACATCCTCGGCGATATTCACCGCGCGAAGACCGTCTTTACCGGCGTATGCCAATCCGACGTAGCCGATGCCATTGGGGTTACTGGCAACCTCAGCAGCAATCTGCTCGTTTCCAGCCATTTTCTGGGAAGAGGAAGAGTAGTCACGCTTGGCCATCGCCATTTTCTGGAAGGTCTTGTAAGTTCCAGAGCTGGTGTTGCGGGTATAAGCGGAAATCTTACCGGGCTTGCCACCGACTTCGCTCCAGTCCTTGATGTCGCCAGTGAAGATTCCTTCAACCTGCTTCAGGGAAAGGTCACGAACTCCGTTATCCGTATTGATGATAACTGCGATCATGTCCCAAGCAGCCACGTGCTCAGCGAGCGCCTTGCCTTTGGCGATGAAGTTGTTCTTCTCCTCTTCCTTCACGTCACGGCTGGACATTCCGATATCAGCAGTTCCGGCGATGAGGTTGGTGAATGCCTGGGAAGATCCTTCGGCGGCGATTTCAAAGTCAGTCTTATTTCCGGCGGCCACGTAGGCTTCCTTAAGTTGAGGAACCATCTTGGCTCCCAGGGTGTCAGACCCCTTGATCACGATTTTGTCTTGAGCCAGAGTAGACCCGGCAATCATTGTTCCAAGAGTAATCAACGCTATGTATTTCATTTTCTTTTTCTAGTTGTTTGACGCCGTTCATTGACGACGCCCCCACAATAGCCCGATCCAGTAACTCGTATAACGATGAGTGGTGACTGTTTCGTCACATTGATAAAAGCTCTCGCACAAAAAGAAACGGGCACCTCTATCGAGATGCCCGTTTTATAAAAAATAGGATGTCAGGAGAAGATCCTAGAAATACATCCGCGCTGCCAACCAGAGGGTGGTAGCGTCTGTATCAGCGTCTCCGCCATCAACAGTTTCGAACTCCACTCCAGTCATCAACTTGGCATTGTGATCGCACACAAAGTAATTCAAACCACCATAAATGGAGTGATGCTCATCGCCACGAGGAATATTGACTCCATCCAACCCGGCAGCATTCCGGGTATTCCGGCTCTGCGGGCGAAGAAGGTCAGCACCGCTGGAGCGTGCCCACTGGTAGCGAACAACAGCTTCAAGCTTGTCTTCGATCAACTCTTTGGAGGGCATGATCACAATCCCGTAGACATTGTCTCCGGCATGGGTCTCACCGTAAGTGGCATTGGTGAAGAGATCAAAGCCGCCGACTTCAGTTTCGAAGGTTGCCGAAGACGCCCATTCGTAATCGATCACTTCACTTTCCTCTGCAGTTGCGTCGTTGATGAGAAGGTCAAGCGTAACGTCGCCCTCTCCCGCTTCAAAAGCCAAGCTTCCGTAGTAAGCGATTCCACCATTCCATTGCCCAAAGGTCTCTGGATCTCCTTCAACCGTGAAGACACCCAAAGTCAAATCAATGTCATTTCTCTCAGCCTCGATGAGGACTCCAGTTGCACGATCAGGGGCATAGAAGTTGTTGATCAGCGAGCGCTCAACCGTTTTGATTTTCTTGGAAGATTCATGCTCTTCTCCTCCAAAAGCGACCTTGTAACGACCGTATCCGACTGTCACATCTTCAAATCCCGCAACATCTCCAATGTCGTATTCCAGATTCAACTCATCAAAACCGCTGTAACGAATACTGGTGCTACGAAACCCTCCGTTCTCGAAGTTTGCACGGGCTTTCAACTGGAATCCGTTGAGGAATTTCACGGAAGTTCCGAAGCGAAGGCGACGAAGTTCATCTCCCTCTTCATGGAAGTCAGTGCCTCCAATTTCTCCGTCCGTGTGGCCCCACTGCTGGTGCGCACGCCCGAAGAACTTAACCTCCTGAATGAAGGGGTTCTCCTTGTCTTTATAGACGGTGCCGATGTTCTTCAGTGTATCGCACCAATCCCCGCAAGGCTCGGGTTCGGATACGGGGATCACGGTCACGTCACCTGCGAAGGCTCCTGCGGTAGCGGCAACAAAGCCAGCTCCGATTGCTTGAATCAATTTGTGTTTCATTTGTGTATTAGGTCACATTTCTGCCACGGCTTTCCTTGGCAGATGCCAGATAAAGACACAATTGTGCCATTTCTCCAAACCCAAATTGTGACACCTTTGTAACAACAAAACCCGAGAGCCATCCCCTATCCCCTAACCTTTAATTAGTAACATACTAGAAAAATCACATCTCCCCCCCTCCTCATCGTGCAGGGCACGCTCGCCGGCGAAGACGCCACCCCGTTTCAAGCCGACAAGCTCACCCCCTGGGTCTCAAGCTTCTCCAAATCCCCCAGCAAGACCACGGAACACTCGCTTTACCGACTCGCTGCCAAGCTGGTAAAACTCTCCTCATAAATAGGTCGCTTGCACCCCCCACCTCCCCGACTACCTTGGCCCCGTGCCCAAGAAATCTGACGCCTCCCAAGCAAACAGCACTATCCGCATCCGAGGAGCCCGGCAGCACAACCTGAAGAACCTCGATCTCGACATCCCCATCGGCGAGCTCACCGTCATCACCGGCCCGTCCGGCAGCGGAAAATCCTCCCTCGCCTTTCACACACTCTACGCCGAGGGCCAACGCCGCTACGTCGAAACCTTCTCGCCCTACGTCCGTCAGTTCTTTGACCGCATGGACAAGCCCGAGGTCGATCGCATCGACGGCATCCCGCCCGCCATCGCCATCGAGCAAAAAAACACCATCCGCACCACTCGCTCGACCGTCGGCACCCTCACCGAGGTTAACGACTACCTCAAGCTCCTCTACCCTCGCCTCGCCACGGGCTACCACCCTAGCACCGGCGAGCCCGTCCAGCCCGACACGCCGGCCTCCATCCTTGAGTGGTGCCAATCCCACCTGAGCGACGAAACCATCCTCGTCATCTTCCCCATTCCGGTCCCCAAAGACACCACACCCGAAGAGCTCTTCCCCTTCCTCAATTCCCAGGGCTACCTCCGCATCCTCCTCAACAAGAAAGTGCTCCGCACCGACTCCGTCCCCGCACTCAAAAAACTTCCCCGAAAAATCCACGTCATTCAGGACCGCATCAAGGTCACCTCGCGCAACAAATCCCGCCTCACCGAAGCCTTCGAAAACGCCCTCCGTCTCGGCAAGGGACATTGCCAGGTTTCCGACCCAAAATTCAAGCTCACCGAATTCAACACCACCTGGTCCCCCCTCCGCCAGCCCACCTCCTCGCTCTTCAGCTTCAACTCACCCCTCGGGGCCTGCCCCACCTGCCGGGGCTTCGGTCGCATCATCGGCATCGATCTCGACAAAGCCATTCCCAACCACCTTCTCTCGATCAAGCAAGGCGCCATCAAGCCATTCCAGGGCGAACGCGGCGAAGACTGCCAACGCGACCTCCTCCGCGCCTGCCGGGAAATCCAACTCGATCCCAAAACGCCCTGGAACGAACTCACTTCCGAGCAACAACACTGGGTCAAGTATGGCGAACGCACCCCTCTCTCTGCCCTTTCCTCGCTCGAACAATCCGAGCAACTTTGGGCCGAAAACCGGTGGTATGGCATTCAAGGCTTCTTCGACTGGCTCGAAACAAAAGCCTACAAGATGCACGTCCGCGTCTTTCTCGCCCGCTACCGCGCCTACACCACCTGCTCCGACTGCCAGGGCTCCCGCCTCCAGCCCGACGCCCTCCATTTCAAGATCCTCGACAAAACCCTCCCTGCCCTTTGGCACCTCCCCATCGACCAACTTGTCGACTTCTTTGAGGAGGTAGCCCAAGCCCACGCCCCTCTCGACAAGTCGGCCAAGCTCGTCCTCGACGAAGTGACCTCGCGCCTCAATTACCTCACCGAAGTCGGCCTCGGCTACCTCACTCTCGACCGCCCCGCCCGCACCCTCTCCGGCGGCGAGATCGCCCGCGTCAATCTCACCACCTGCCTCGGCTCCGCTCTCACCCACACTCTCTTCGTCCTCGACGAACCGACCGTCGGCCTGCACCACCGCGACATTCATCACCTCACCAAGGTGATGCACGCCCTGCGCGACAAAGGGAACACCCTCGTCGTCGTCGAACACGATGAAGCGGTCATGCACCAAGCCGACAACCTCATCGACATGGGCCCCGCCGCCGGCGAAGCCGGAGGCACCATCGTGGCGGCGCTTTCCAAGCGCCAAGCCAAAAAAAAACACCCCACATCACAAACCCTCCCCTACCTCGACGGCACCAAATCCATCCCCGTTCCCAAATCCTACCGCAAGCCCAAGGCCCACCTCTCCATCACCCGCGCCTCGGTCAACAATATCAAAAACCTCGACGTCGAAATCCCCCTCGGCGTCTTCGTCGCCCTCACCGGCGTTTCCGGATCCGGGAAATCTTCTCTCGCCCACCCCATCATCTACAACAACCTTGCCCGCCATTTCGGCATCGTCACCGACGAAGAACCGGCCCCCGCCGAAATCACCGGACTCAACGAACTCGCCGGCGTGCAACTCATCGATCAATCGCCGCTCTCCCGCACCCCTCGCTCCACCCCCGCCGTTCTCCTCGGCGCTTTTGAACACATCCGTCAGCTCTTCGCGCTCACCCCGGCCGCGAGAGCCCGCGAGCTCACTCCGGGATACTTTTCCTTCAACTCCGGCCCCGGACGCTGCCAACGCTGTTCAGGCAACGGCTTCGAAAAGGTGGAAATGCAGTTCCTCTCCGACCTCTACCTCACCTGCCCCGAGTGCGAAGGCTCCCGCTTCACCAAGGCCGCTCAAGAGATCACACTGAACGGCCGCTCCATCACTGATGTTCTCAAGTTCACCGCTACCGAAGCCCTCGATTTCCTCGACACCCTCGAAGTCGCGACCCGCAAGGAGGAGCTCCACGTCGCCAAAGCCCAAAACGCCCTTCGTCCTCTCGTCGATACCGGCCTCGGCTACCTCCGCCTCGGCCAACCCCTCAACACCCTTTCCGGCGGCGAAGCCCAACGCCTGAAAATCTGCCAACTTCTCACCGACACTAGGGGCAGCATCAACACTCTTCTCATTCTCGACGAACCCACCACCGGCCTCCACTTTACCGACATCGAAATTCTCCTCGGCGTCTTCCATCGCCTCACCGACGCCGGCTACTCGCTCCTCGTCATCGAACACCAACTCGATGTCATCAAAAACGCCGACCACGTGATCGAGATCGGTCCCGACGCCGGCACCAAAGGCGGAACAATCACCTTCACCGGCACCCCGAAACAACTCGCCAAACGCAAGACCGAAACCGG